>NZ_WLTU01000021.1:0-73325 GCF_009706275.1 Providencia sp. wls1943 | reverse complement strand
CTGAGCCATGATCAAACTCTTCAATTAAAAAGCTTGATGCTCAAAGAATGTTTACTGTCGTTTGATTTCCGAAGAAACCAAATTACCTATTAGTTCATATATATGAATTAACGTGTTAGTCACTCTTCAAGACTTAAAATCAAATATTTTTTTGATAGTGTCCTGTGAGTGCCCACACAGATTGTCTGATAAATTGTTAAAGAGCGGTGCGACATTTCTTGAGAAATTCGACTCAGTTTTTATCAACTTAGGTCGTTGTCGCGAGGTGGCGTATATTACGCTTTCCTCAGTGAGAGTCAAGCATTTTTTTGCTTAATCTTTTCAGATTCTCTCGCTGCCGGTTCAGTGTCCATCGCGCTTTGCGTTGGCTTGTTCCCGGTCAGTGGATGCGCATTATAGGGAGTCAGAAAAATCTGGCAACCCTTTTTTTGATGTTTTTTTTCGTTCGCTCAGCTTTTCAACGAATTTAGTTTAAATTGCCAGTTTTTGCAGCGATTTGAAGCCTTCCGCCTCAAGAACAGGGCGTAATTCTTGTAAACTCTCATTCATTAATAAGCAGTAAGCGAAGTCTTCTTCATTTGAATCCGTAACTTCAGCCTGATTATTGATGAGCCAAACGGTTCTTCTGGCAATCGCGGCGCCGGAATCAATAAATCGCGTTCCACTTGGTAGCACTTTTTCTAACTCTTCTACTATAAGAGGGAAGTGGGTACACCCAAGAATCACCGTATCTGGGGCTTCTTTCATTTTGATCCACGGTTTGACGGCTTGAGCCACTTCATCCAGCGGCAGTATTTCACCATGCAACTTTCTCTCTGCCAGTTGCACGAGTTCTGCTGAACCTAAAGAGATCACTTTGCAGTCTGTCGCAAAACGCTCAATCAGCTCTTTTGTGTATTCACGATTTACCGTACCCCGAGTTGCCAATAAACCAACAACACCGTTACGCGTCAGTTTGGTTGCGGGCTTAATCGCCGGAACGACGCCGACAATTGGGAAAGTAAAATTCGCTCTTAAGTTAGGTAAGCTCACCGTGCTTGCAGTATTGCAGGCAATAACGGCAATGGTGAGTGGATGCTTTTTCGCGATGGCATTAACGATTTGATAAACCCTATCAACGATGAACTCTTCACTTTTCTCCCCATAAGGGAAAGCTTCATTATCGAATGCATATATATAGTGCGCATTAGGGATCAATTTTTTGACTTCACGATAGACAGATAACCCGCCCACTCCAGAGTCAAACACCAGAATGGTCGGGCGAACAGATAGGTTGTTATCAGAAGTTGTAGCTTCCTGTGAGGAAATATTCTCTTCCAGCGGTGCGATAACCATACGCGGTCTCATAGTCTTTATCGAACATATTAGCTATTTTACCACGAATTGTGAGATGTGAAGTGATTGGATATGCAGCAGTGATATCCCAAAGGCTAACGCCCCCGAGTTTTAGGCTTTCTGACTTTCCATTCTCATAATAAGCAGTATCATGTCGTGAGCCGATATATTGATAGGTCAAGCCCATATCGAGTTTTTCTATATTCCAATCTAACTGATACTTAACTTGTTGCTGAGCTCGGCGTTCCAATACCTTATTGGTATCTTTATTACGAGGATCAATATATTGATACGTAAATTGGTGATGGAATATCCACGTATCAAACTCGCCAACCCATTCCACACCTTTAATTTCAGCCTTACCAATATTTTCATAAGAATTGAACTGCGCACCAGATTTATATGCGATTAAATTGTCAATATCATTATGGTAAGCATTGAGTTGCCAGAATAAAGGACCTGTTGTACCTTCTAAACCAATTTCCCATTGTTGGCTTTCTTCAGGTTTTAGGTCTGGATTTCCTTTCATTTTCCATGAAGGGTTATCTACATATAACTGATTTAAATTAGGAGCTTTATAGGCGGTGGCATAAGAACCAACAAGTTTGTAGCCATCATAAAACTCCCAGCTCAGCCCAGACTGCCATGTCGTATGCCAATCAAACTCTGAGTGGTGATCGGAGCGTATAGCTGCTTCAGCAATCACTGAATCTATTAGCGCATATTGCCCCGTAAGATAGATTCCCGTGTTATTAACTGTTTCTTTTTTACTCGTATTTGTGTAACCACCTGGCTCAACGCTTTGACGTTGATAATCAACGCCGGTGCTAAGACTACCTTTACCAAATTGGTAGTTATTGCCCCATTGCAAATTATATTGTTTCGACTCATCCAGATTAGAATACAACCCATATTGACCATATCTTGGATCGTAATTGTAATCTTTAGAGTGGCTATAACTTCCTAGCAGAGATGTTGAGTAATTGCCTTGATGGTATTTCAGACCTGTTTCATAAGTTCGACTCGAGAACTTACGTGTATCAACAAGGTAATGCTGCATATTTGTATAATCGGTATCATAGCTACCATCATAATCAGTGCGGTTATCATAACCATAGCCACGGGCATAAGCCGAAACATTCGGAGAGAATTGATGTTCAATTCCCAACCATAGTGTTTTATTTAAGAAACCGTCCTTATCTGACTGGGGATATCCATTTGGATAATTCCCTGTACTTCCTCTTGCCTCCACATCAAATCCTGTTGTATGTGTATAAGCAGCAGCTCCCGTAACGGTTGTATTCTCACCAATTTTTTGCTGCATTGAACCGTTATAGTTTTGATAGCCATAAGAACCAATGCCCGCATTTAAGGTGGTTCCATCATTATCGCGACGTGTAATAATATTGATAACGCCACCTACCGCATCAGAGCCATAAACTGCTGAACGGGCGCCACGAATATATTCAATACGCTGCACTAACGAGATTGGAATTTGGCTCATATCCGAAGAACCAGAAATTCCCGCTTGATTAAGGCGGACACCATCAATCAAAACCAGAACATGGCGTGATTCTGTTCCTCTAATAAAGAGAGAACTTTGTTGTCCCATTCCACCATTTTGAGCAACATCCACTCCCGGCAGGCGTCTCAATACATCAATCACGGTATTTGACTGCCAGTGATCAATATCTTCACGGGTCACGACAGTGACTGGCGCTAATATAGAAGAGATTGGTTGCTCGAAACGGTTAGCAGACACTACCATTTCATCAGACGAGTTTGAGTTTGCACTTGCCAAAGAGGAAATACCGCATAACACTGCCAGAGCTGCCACCGAAAGCGATAGCGACTTGTTATTATTCATTATATTTACACTCGGAAAATCAATTAAATTAACATTCCGCGACGCCGAAAATCAGATCCGCGCTGAAATTCAACAAAGCGATAAGAAGTGTGGTAGGTATCGGACTTATAAAGTGACAAGTTGGGTTTCTATATATGAAGCGATATATAAAATGAAAATTTGACCTGTTATATCCCCTAAATAATTCACGCTGCATGTAGGCGACAAGCGAAGATATTCCTAGGAGCATACTGAAGTATGTGACTAAGATAACTGAGCGATGCCAACACCCATGTAGCTTGAAGAATGACGGGAATACCTTAATTACCGTTGCGCGTCAGTTCTGGACTCTCACCAAATTCCCTCAACCACAGCACATAATCCTAAATTGAATAACTATCAGTGTCCATGAATCGATAATGAAAACTGGACATCTTCGCTGCTTGCCCTACAATTTCGCCCCTGATGTGAATTTTGACTGTTTTATGGGGCCATATGATGCAAAACACCTTGCACACCGAAGATTACGAACTGCAACTTGCAGAGAAAGTTGACCGTCTGAAGAGTTTGATGGCCCCTTATGCTGCGCCTGAACCTGAAATTTATTCATCTCCAACCTCCCATTATCGGATGCGTGCAGAATTTAGAATTTGGCACGAAGGTGATGACCTATTTCATATTATGTTTGATAAAGAGACCAAAGAACGCATTCGAATTGAGTCATTTCCAGTTGCTAGCCAGCTCATTAACGACATGATGGCTGAACTTCTGCCTTTATTAAAACGCTCTGAGTTACTGCGCCACAAATTATTCCAGATAGATTACTTATCGACGCTAAGCAATAAGCTGATTGTTTCTCTGCTTTATCATAAAAAATTAGGTGATGAATGGACGGAACAAGCCAAACAATTGAAAGCCGATTTAACGACCAAAGGCTTTGATGTTCAAATTATTGGTCGCGCCTCTAAAACTAAAATTATGCTCGACCACGATTATGTCGATGAAGTTTTACCTGTAAAAGGGAAAAACATGATTTATCGCCAAGTGGAAAATAGCTTCACACAACCAAACGCACAGGTGAATATTAAAATGTTAGAGTGGGCGATTGATGCGACTCAACATTCAACTGGTGACTTATTAGAGTTGTATTGTGGTAACGGCAACTTTTCACTGGCGCTAGCTCAAAACTTCAATCGTGTTTTAGCGACTGAAATTGCCAAGCCTTCAGTACATGCGGCGCAATACAATATAGAAGCGAACAAAATAGATAATGTGCAGATTATCCGAATGTCTGCGGAAGATTTTACTCAAGCCATGAATGGTGTTCGTGAATTTAATCGTTTAGAAGGGATTAATTTAGCGGACTACCAGTGCAATACGATTTTTGTCGACCCGCCACGCAGCGGCTTGGATGACAAAACGGTTCAGCTGGTACAAGAATATGACCATATTCTGTATATCTCCTGTAACCCTGAAACGCTGTGCGATAATTTAGCGGAACTCACCAAAACCCATAAAGTCGAAAAACTGGCTTTATTTGACCAATTCCCATACACCCATCATATGGAAAGTGGTGTGTTACTCACTCGACGCTAATTATTCTCTATATATTACCCATAAAAAAACGCCGCACTATTATGTTGCGGCGTTTTTTATATTCAAAATCGATATTTTTATTCAAAACTGATATTAATGTTCAGTTTCACTTTCGAGAGCTTGTTCTTGCAGCTCTTTTTTACGCGCTTTCCAGCTGGTATACATCCACAGTGCAATAATCACAATCACGGTTGCTGGGATAAAGTTAGAACCGACATCAGGATGTTGGACGCGTAAAATCGCCGCGTAGCCAAACATACCTAAGAAAAAGCTGCCGGCGACAAATTTTGGTAATCCCATTGGCATAGCTTGATTTAAATAGCGCTGGTGTAAACAGTAAACAGCCAAAATTAATGTGACGATTGGGAAAATAGAAAATTCCACAAGGGAATTAAACAGGGTAGAGAACGTTCCATGAGTCGATAAGCCGATTACTAAAGATAGCAGTAACGTGCTTCTCTCATAATTTTTGTGTTCCGTCATTGTCTCTCCTTTACTCTTTGGTTAAGTCAGGGTCTGTATCATTTTGTTTTTCTTGCTCGCGGCGGTACCAGTAATATGCGCCTTTCGCTATCATACGTAGCTGTAATACTAACCGCTCTTCGAGGCGTCGACGTTTTTCTTCATCAATATCAAGCGCTTCAGCACCTGCACTAAACACGATAGTGACCATGGCTTCGGCTTGCATTTCAGTGAAATACCGCGGCGTACGATTTTCTAATTCAAGATAATCCGCTAATTCTGCAATAAAATGTTGGATTTCTCGTGCGACCGCAGCACGAAACTCAGCAGAAGTTCCTGAGCGCTCACGCAATAGTAACCTAAACGCGTTAGGGTTATTACCAATAAACTCCATAAAAGTGGAGACTGACGTGCGGATCACACTCCCGCCTTTTGCGATACGTTGACGCGCTTGTCTCATAAGTTGGCGTAGCATCAAACCGCTCTCATCAACCATGGTTAACCCAAGCTCATCAACATCTTTGAAGTGACGGTAAAACGAAGTTGGTGCGATGCCCGCTTCACGAGCGACTTCCCGTAAGCTGAGGCTAGTAAAACTACGTTCTGCACTTAATTGGCTAAATGCCGCTTCCACGAGCGAACGACGAGTTTTTTCTTTCTGTTTTGCTCTAACGCCAATAGTGTTACTCACGATTTTCCTAGTTTTCTACAATTAAAACGCCGCGAATAGATCAAAATATCACTTTTGAATGCGCCCATCCGTTAAGCATACCTGAAAATTATTAATCTAGTTTAATGAAAAGATGACTCTCCCATCAATTTCGCCATTTTCAGAATTTCACCCAGCTTCATTTTTTTCTAGGCTGTGTCTTTTATCGACTTTTTTCTATAAATTTTTTATATACTTTGCACGCCTTTATTTTTATTTGATTTCTATACTTATTTGTCTTTAGGATTTCGAATTGAGACAAGATGGCAAACGAATGTTACTATCACAACGTCCCTAGAATTAAAACAGGCTTACCTCATGCAACAACATACCCATTTTGATGCAATTGTCATTGGTTCCGGTCCTGGTGGTGAAGGTGCCGCTATGGGCCTAGTTAAACAAGGAAAAAACGTTGCTGTTATAGAACGTTATAACAGTGTCGGCGGCGGCTGTACCCACTGGGGTACTATTCCCTCTAAAGCCCTTCGTCATGCTGTTAGTCGAATTATCGAATTTAATCAAAACCCTCTATATAGTGATAATTCCCGCAGTTTACGCTCCTCTTTTTCTGAAATTCTTACTCATGCCGAAACCGTTATAAGTCAACAAACTCGTATGCGTGAAGGATTTTATGAACGCAATGGTTGCCAAATGTTTTCTGGTGAAGCAACTTTTGTTGATGATCAACATGTTAGCGTACGCTATGCAGATGGGAGTTGTGATGTCCTTAGCGCAGATAAAATTATTATTGCGACAGGCTCACGACCTTATTGCCCGCCTGATGTTGATTTTACCCACTCCCGAATTTATAACAGCGATACCATTCTCAGCCTTTCCCACGAACCTCGCCATGTGATTATTTATGGTGCGGGTGTGATTGGTTGTGAGTACGCATCCATATTTCGTGGGTTAGGTGTCAAAGTCGATTTGATCAACACTCGCGATCACTTACTCGCATTCCTTGATCAAGAAATGTCTGATGCATTGTCTTATCATTTCTGGAACAGTGGCGTGGTTATCCGTCACAACGAAGAGTATGAAAAGATTGAAGGTTTAGATGATGGCGTTATTGTTCATCTTAAATCAGGCAAAAAAGTGAAAGCGGATTGCTTACTGTTCGCGAACGGTCGTACTGGTAATACTGATAATATCGGTCTGGCGAATGTGGGAATCGAAGCGGATGGTCGCGGCTTAGTCAAAGTTGACCATGCTTATCGCACCAGTAATGAGCATATCTATGCTGTTGGCGATGTGATTGGCTATCCAAGCCTAGCTTCTGCTGCTTATGATCAAGGGCGAATTGCGGCTCGTGCAATTACCTCTGGCTTAGGTAATGCCCATTTAGTTGAAGATATTCCGACGGGCATTTATACCATTCCAGAAATTAGTTCCGTGGGTAAAACAGAACAAGAATTGACGGCAATGAAAGTCCCTTATGAAGTCGGTCGTGCTCAGTTTAAACATTTAGCACGAGCACAGATTGCCGGCATGAATGTGGGTAGTTTGAAAATTCTCTTCCATAGAGAAACTCTTCAAATTTTAGGTATTCACTGTTTCGGTGAGAGAGCGGCTGAAATTATTCATATTGGCCAAGCGATTATGGAACAAAAAGGTGAAGGGAATACCATCGAATACTTCATTAATACCACATTTAACTATCCAACCATGGCTGAAGCGTTCCGAGTTGCGGCATTGAATGGTCTAAATCGACTGTTTTAGCGGTTCTCTACGCTTTACACTGAACGATTGGCTTTAGAATAAGTGATTGCAGGTTTATTCCCGCAATCACTTTTTTTGTTTTTATCGCTTACTTTTTATTTCTGTAGTACTTATCCATCGAGCTGTAAATTGTCTCAGCAAGCTGCTCATAACGTCCACGCAATGGAGACCCTGGACGATAAACTAATACAATGCGGCGTTTTGGCTCAGGTTCAATACAGTTCAAGTAACAAACGCCATCACGACAAGCCTCATGAGGTACAGCCAAATCTGGCAGCAATGTAATTCCGCTACCCGCTGCTACCATGTTTCTCAGCGTTTCTAAGCTCGTCGCTCTGAAATGGGTATCTTCTTTTGCCCCGGCTTGGAAACAGAACCCCATCGCTTGATCACGTAAACAGTGACCATCTTCTAGCATCAATAATTTCTCACCCGCTAATTCGCCCATTTCAACCGTATTACGGTCATGCCATGGGTGATTTTCATAAATCGCGAGTTTCATTGGCTCTTCAAATAATGGCACCACAATAAAGGGTTCGGTTTCTTTGACTTCTGCCAGAATAGCGCAATCCAACTTACCACTATCTAACTGAGCTAATAATTGCTGAGTCTGCGCTTCGTGTAAGTAAATTTCTAGTTTAGGGTGCACACGGTGTAATTCAGGAATAATGTGCGGAAGCAAATAAGGTGCAACAGTTGGGATCAGTCCTATATGTAAAGGCCCTGACATGCTTTCACCTTGTAAAGCGGCCATTTCTTGTAGAACTTTTATCTCCCTTAAGATCGTTCTTGCTTGCTCAACGAGCAATAAACCTTGTTGAGTAAAAAGCACTTTTCGGCTGGTTCTTTCTAATAGCATCACGCCGAGCTCTTCTTCAAGCTTACGAATTTGACCGCTCAGCGTAGGCTGACTTACATGGCAAGAATCCGCAGCACGTCTAAAGTGCTTGTGCTCAGCAAGTGCAACTAGGTACTCCAGATCACGAATATTCATCCGCCTTTTTCCTCTCGTTATGCCTGACTATATAGATAATACCAATCATTATAGAGAATACATAACATTTCATCTATTGATAAAAATAAAAAGCAATATTTAAATTTTTTTAGGAAAAATCCCATTTGAATATTAAACAAACTGCAATACCTAGAAAATAAATGTATCAGTCTTTTTCCAAATAAAAAATGATTTCAATATGCAATAATCAACCATTTTTACTCTATAAAAGAGTAATAATTGCGTATTAAAAAATATTCAGGTAGCTATTCCAATAAACTTCTTAATATATCTTTCTTCTTATCATTGCACTTACGAACTAGTTTAATGGATCACCAATAGCATCCACTAAATCTATCAACCTCACTATACTTTCCCCACCGAGTAATATCAGAAGAAAAAATGAATAATTTTATTAAAAATAATAACATACAAAATTAATTGTTTGTTTTTTTTGACATACTTTTAAATATTTTTAACGTTGAAGTTAATCACCTTAATGCCAATAATATAACCACTTGAACGCAATGATCACAATTTAGAAATTACGTTGATAAGAGTCATGAATTGATACAGAGCTATCAATAACCTCATAAAAACCATTAAAATAAATAATCATTTATTCAAATTAGTTGAATCCATTGGCCTATGATGACTTTTGGATGATTGAATAATACTCAATGACAGTGATGCTAAATATTAAATACATATTACCCATTATTGGAGTAATTATATTAAAACTTAGCCATCTAGATAATTAATCTTATATTTCTATATAGAATGATTATCAAGAATTCTATATAGAAATGATAATAGCGAATAGCTCCCAAACAAGCTAATGGAACTTAATACCCCAAAATAAGGTAATAGCGGGATCAAGGGCGTAGCATTATAAGTATTGGCCTCTCAGTAATGAAACATTTTGTTATATTTTCTTTCATATTTAATTAAAGTTTGTAAATACATATAAAAGAATATATTAAAGTGATCAGCATAGGTTTTACTATCTATTAGCGCTCACCCAACGAATGAGTGCGCTCAAATCTTAACATACAATATTTTTATTTGACAATATCGGATAGATGGGATTTTTACATCATAAATATAATTAAATTTGTTCTTAACTAGTTTTTTATGGGTATGCGTTTTTACTTATACTATATTTAACTTATCCCATATTGTTTAATTTAAATTTAAAATTTCCATACATTTGATTTTCAATATTTACACCTTAATAGAGTTATTTGAATTATTATACGCTCCATCAAATAGCACGAGGTAATTGAAAAAAGAAAAGCAGCCAATATATACCTTACGCAATACCGAATTTATTAAATTAATACATTTAAACAAATTGATTAAACACAAATCAGTTAGGGGATACTATTATGAAAAATTTAATATCAATCGCTAAAAAAACCTTCTCTCGCGCAGTCATGGCATTATTATTCGTTCCTACTTTTAGCGCTGTTAATGCCTACGCAGAAAACAGCGAGCATAACGGTACCATCCAATTTACTGGCTCAATTGTCTATGCGTCTTGCTTGAATGAAGTAAATAATAACAACGTCACTGTAAATTGTTTAAACGACAATGACGATATGGTTGCCAATAGCATTGACCTGACAAAACTAGTAAAAACTCAAGGTTGGAAAGTCCTGAATGGCGGTCGAAGTGTCTATTCTTATGATTGGGTGAATGAAGACAAACAGATGGGTATGTTAACAATTAAATATAGTTAAGATTAAACGTTATGGAAATTGGGGTAGCCATGCTACCCCCCATTTTTTCTACATTTCCTTTATTGACATCTTCAAGCGAGTTCTCGCATCTACAATGGCTTTTGCCACCTGCTTTTGAGATACCCCACCTTTTGCTAATCGCTTATCAAGACAAGACTGTAGAGATAAAATCTCATACACATCCAATTGGATAGTTGCACTGAATTTTTGCAAATCACTTAATGCCATCTCTTCTAATGCTTTCCCCTGCGCTATCGCAGCCACAACGGCTTCCCCCACAATATGGTGAGCTTCACGGAATGGAACGCCTTTCGCCACTAGATAATCCGCCAGCTCAGTCGCATTTGCATAACCTTGTTTTGCTGCATCTTCACAGCGAGGACGACGAATTTGGATACCATCCAGAACGAGTACCGCCATGTGCATACAATCTAACCATGTATCGAGGGCATCGAATAACCCTTCTTTGTCTTCTTGCATATCTTTGTTGTAAGCAAGCGGCAACCCTTTCAGGGTCATCATCATGCCGGTCAATGCACCTTGAACACGGCCACATTTACCACGAATTAGCTCCAATGCATCAGGATTTTTCTTTTGCGGCATCAGCGACGAGCCTGAAGTCACTTTATCGGATAACTCCACAAACCCTGCTTCGCCACTGTTGAAGAAAATCAGATCTTCAGCAAAGCGAGATAAATGCACCATACCGATGCTGGCGTCAGATAAAAGTTCTAACACATGGTCTCTATCAGACACGGTATCTAAACTGTTACGCGTTGCGGATGAAAAGCCTAACCATGATGCCAATTGCTCGCGGTCAATATCATAGGCTGTACCCGCCAGCGCCCCACAACCTAATGGGCTGACATCTAAACGCTTTAAAGTATCTTGCAAACGGCTTTCATCACGAGACAACATTTCGCTATACGCTAAACACCAATGGGCGAATGTCACTGGCTGAGCACGTTGTAAGTGGGTATAGCCTGGCATCACTGCATCTTGGTTATTTTCAGCGGTGATGACCAACGCTTTTTGTAACTCAGTCACAGCGTCTAATAACAGCGCCACTTGGTCTTTACACCACAGTTTTAAATCTGTCGCGACTTGGTCATTACGGCTACGACCTGTGTGTAGTTTTTTTCCTAAATCACCGACTTTATCAATCAGTTTACCTTCAACCCAGCTATGAATATCTTCGGCGTCGCTTTGCAAGATAATTTCAGGATCGGCTTGCACTTCCGCCAATAGCGCATTGAGTGCTTGCTCGAGAGATTTTTGCTCGCTATCAGACAGCACGCCAACCGTGACCAACGCTTTTGACCATGCCACAGAGCCAATAATATCCTGCTCAGCTAAGCGATAATCAAAACGCAGTGAATCATTGAATTGTTTAAACCGCTGATCTGCCTGCTGACTAAAACGTCCACCCCAAAGTGCCATAACGAGTCCCTACCTGATTGATAAAATAAGTGTCTGCCCGACAGCCCTATCTGGCTGTCGGGGTCATACTGATAAAACTATTTTGCTTTGTTCTGTTCTTTCAGCGCACGAATACGTGAAGAGAGTGAGTAGAGACGGATAAACCCACCAGCATGGCTGTGATCGTAAACTTCATCTTCACCAAATGTTGCAAACTCTTCAGAGTACAGGCTCTTATCCGCTTTCTTCTGGATAGCCGTCACTTGCCCTTTATACAATTTCAGAACCACTTCACCGGTCACATCCTGAGCCAGGGATTCTGCTGCTGCTTGTAAAGAATGACGAAGTGGCGCAAACCAGCGACCGTCATACACCACATAAGACATTTCCAGACCTAGCTGTTCACGCCATTTATAGCTATCGCGGTCTAATACTAATTGCTCAACACCGCGCAGTGCTGCCATCATGATCGTGCCCCCTGGGGTTTCATAGCAACCACGGGATTTCATACCCACTAAACGGTTTTCCACGATATCAATACGACCCACGCCATGTTTTGCACCCAGCGTATTTAATGTTTCTAAACAGCCTAATGGAGACAACGCTTTCCCGTTTACAGAAACCACTTCACCGTGTTTCACGCCAACCGTCACCAGCTCAGCTTCATCTGGTGCATCTTTCGGATCAACCGTCCACACCCAGCAATCTTGGTTAGCGGCATTCCAAGTGCTTTCCAATACGCCGCCTTCAGTAGAAATGTGCCATGCGTTTTCATCACGGCTGTAGATTTTCTCTAAGCTCGCTGTCGTTGGAATATTACGCTCTTTCAGGTAATCCAGCAGGGCTTCACGGGAACGTAAGTCCCACTCACGCCATGGCGCAACCACTTTCAATTGTGGTGCTAATGCGGTGTAAGTGCTTTCAAAACGCACTTGGTCATTACCTTTACCGGTTGCGCCGTGCGCGACGGCATCTGCGCCAACTTTCAGTGCGATTTCAACTTGCGCTTTAGCGATAATTGGACGCGCCATTGATGTACCCAGTAAATAGCTACCTTCATACAGCGCACCTGTTTTCAGCACTGGGTAGATATATTCTTTGATAAATTCTTCACGCAGGTCAACTACGTAGCATTCAGAAGCACCTGATTGCAGGGCCTTTTTCTCAACACCGACTAAGTCTTCTCTGTCTTGACCCACATCAGCAACGAATGCCACGACTTCACAGTCATCGTAGTTTTCTTTTAACCATGGAATGATAGCCGACGTGTCTAATCCACCGGAGTACGCTAATACAATCTTCTTAATGCCCTTTTTCATAAATTACCTGTCCCAATTCTGTTTAAAATTAAATGTCTTTAAAATAAATGTCTGATTTGTCTGTTTGCTCGCTCAGTTATTCACTCAAGAAGCAAGAATTCGTGTGCCAATCGCGGTGCCATTAAATAGTGATGGCAACTGTTCCGCATGACGCCAGCTCGCAATATCTACTGGACGTTGCAATGTGGACGCCGCTTCTAACGCCGCATTCACTTTGACTATCATTCCATCCGTGATGATGCCTTGATCGATCAGTTTCTGCGCTTTGGCGGTCGTCATTTCATCAATCTTTTGGCCTTTACCATCCAAAATACCGCTCACATCAGAAAGCAGGACTAAATCGGCATTCAGTGCTTGGGCAATTGCTGTCGCCGCTTGGTCTGCATTGACGTTCATAAGTTGCCCCTCTTCGGTGATCCCGATAGAACTAATGATGGGTAAATATCCCGCAGACAGTAATAATTTCAGTAAATTCGCATCACCCGCTTTCGCGCTACCCACATGACCTAATTCATCATTAATTTGCGTAACCACTGCGCTGTGTCCATCCCCAAGGGATAAACCCACCGCTTGCAATTGATGTTTAATCGCCCATGCCAACAAGGTTTTATTCGCTGTTCCGGCTAGCGCTCCGGTAATAATGTCGATTTGATCTGCTGGCGTGACACGCAATCCTTGCTTTTTCACAACGGGTAATTGCAGTTTTTGCATTAATTCATCGACTAAACACCCACCACCGTGAACAATCACCAGCTCACGTTGATGAGCCTGACGGTAGGTTTGGATCGCCGTAAATAATCTTTCTAGGGCTTCTTCGCTATCGAGTAACACACCACCCAATTTAATGACTAAAGGTTGCATGGGGATTTATCCTTAATAAATTGCCATAAGAGCATTAAAGTAATGATTGCGTTTCGTTAAAACCAAACCGAATATTCATGCACTGAACGGCTTGCGCTGCGGCACCTTTTAATAGGTTATCTTCTGTACCCACTAAAATCAGGTGCTCACCTTTCAATACAAAGCCAATATCACAAAATGGCGTGCCAACCACCGATTTCAGTGCAGGAACGCCTTTATCATATAAACGGACTAACGGTTTATCGTGATACGCATCTTTAAATGTTTGGCTAATTTGCTCCGCTGTAACGCCGGCTTTCACTTTGCAAGTGATGGTCGCCAGTATGCCCCGTGCAAAATTGCCTAAATGTGGCGTGAAAATCACGTCTCTGCCTAAATGCGTCGCAATTTCCGGTTGATGACGGTGAGTGAAAATGCCGTAAGGCTGTAAGCTTACCTCGCAAAAGCTGTTCGTCATGGAGGCTTTACGCCCTGCCCCTGAAACGCCGCTGGTGGCATTAATCACCGGCCACATGTTTTCATCGAGTAAATCCGCTTCAATCAACGGCTTCAATGAAAGTTGAGAAACCGTGGGATAACACCCCGGCACCGCAATCAGTTGAGCTTGACGGATTTTATCTGCCTGCCATTCCGCTAAACCGTAAACTGCTTGCATTAACCACTGGGTATTTGTATGTTCGAAACCGTAGTATTGCGGATAAAACGCCGCATCTTGAACACGATAAGCACCCGAAAGGTCAAACACCACGCAACCCGCTTCAAGAAACTGGGGTGCAATGTCATGACTAACTTCATGGGCGGTCGCGAGGAAAACAACATCAACCCCTTTTGCCGCCTCAGCCACATCGGTAAGCGGCTGAACCGGAAGGTCGATAATGCCTTTATACTGGGGATGTAAATCAGAAAAGCATTTACCCGCATCCGCACTTTGTGCAGAAACCATCAGCCCAGAAAGATGAATATCAGGATGACGTTGTAAGTAAGCGGCTAATTCTGCTCCAGTATAACCACTGGCCCCGACAATGAGTGTGTTCAACATGTGTTTTCTACCTTGTACTCGTGACCCAAACAGTTTAATGTGTATTTTTATTCAAATAAAGTGCATGAATATTGATACTATTATGGATAAAGGCTGTCAACAGTGAATATTAAATTACCTGCATTTATTGAGATTTATCGTCAATTAATCGCCACACCGTCGATTAGTGCGACCGATTCGCAACTCGATCAGAGTAACCGAGCGCTGGTGGAGCTATTAGGTGGATGGTTAGAAACCTTAGGCTTTAATGTGAATATTCAACCGGTCCCTGATACCCGAGATAAATATAACCTGTTAGCCTCGATTGGCGAGGGTAACGGAGGGTTGATGCTATGCGGTCATACGGATACCGTGCCATTTGATGAGGGTCGTTGGAGTAAAGATCCGTTCAAGCTCACCGAACATAATGGCAAACTGTATGGGCTAGGCACCGCAGATATGAAAGGCTTTTTTGCCTTTATTATTGATGCACTGCGTGATGTTGACCTCAGCACCTTAAAGCGCCCTCTGCATATTCTTGCCACGGCAGATGAAGAAACCTCGATGGCTGGTGCTCGCTTTTTTGCTGCCAGCACGCAATTACGCCCCGATTTCGCCATCATTGGTGAACCGACGTCATTACAGCCTATTCGCGCGCATAAAGGACACCTTTCCAATGCCATTCGTATTACAGGTCAATCTGGGCATTCCAGTGATCCAGATAGAGGCGTTAATGCCATTGAATTAATGCATGAATCTATCTCTCACTTAATGACTTTAAGAAATACATTGAAAGAGCGCTATAACAACCCTGCGTTTGTGATCCCGTATCCAACC
Source organism: Providencia sp. wls1943 (assembly GCF_009706275.1). Taxonomy (NCBI): domain Bacteria; kingdom Pseudomonadati; phylum Pseudomonadota; class Gammaproteobacteria; order Enterobacterales; family Morganellaceae; genus Providencia; species Providencia sp. wls1943. The sequence continues at coordinate 57,468 of NZ_WLTU01000021.1, read as the reverse complement.
ATGAACTTTGGTCATATTCATGGTGGTGATGCCGCGAACCGAATTTGTGGTTGCTGTGAATTACATATGGATATTCGCCCACTGCCAGGTTTAACGTTGCAAGATCTGGACGAGCTACTCAATGAAACTCTCGAACCCGTTCGTGCAAAATGGCCGGGTCGCTTAGCCATTGAAGAGATGCACCCACCGATCCCCGGCTATGAATGCCCGACAGATCATAAAATGGTAGCAGTCATTGAGCAGTTATTAGGTAAAAAAGCGGAAACCGTAAACTACTGTACGGAAGCGCCATTTATCCAAGAACTTTGCCCGACACTGGTGCTGGGTCCCGGCTCTATTGAACAAGCCCACCAGCCTGATGAGTTCATCGATATGAGCTTTATTGAACCAACCCGCCAACTCATCAGCCAAATGGTCGAGCACTTCTGTTTTACTGAATAGTGTTTTACTGAATAGTATTTTACTAAGTAATGTTGTACCGCATGCGGAGTCAGTCGGCTCCGCATTTCCCCATCATGAATTTTTCTCTTGTTGCCTCTGAAAAAACATCAATTCCAAATTTGATTTAGGAGTTGACTCTCTCTCTCAATATCGCGTAATCTCTATTTAGACGTCTAAACGTATAGAAGTACAAACGAATGCATATAATCAAATAACGAACATAATCATTAAATAATGAGTTTCTTGAGGCGAGGTCACAGGGTATGAGTTTCTTTCACGCAAATCAGCGCGAGGCGTTGAACCAGAATTTAGCTGAATTAGATGGGCAGATTAATGTCTCATTTGAATTTTTCCCACCTCGCTCAGCAGAAATGGAACAGACATTGTGGAAATCTATCGATAGGCTCAAGGTCTTAAAACCGAATTTTGTCTCTGTCACTTACGGCGCTAACTCCGGTGAGCGAGATAGAACCCATAGCATCATTAAAGATATCAAAGACAAAACAGGATTAGTGGCCGCACCACACTTAACCTGCATCGATGCCAGCCCTGATGAGCTAAAAACCATCGCTCGAGATTATTGGAACAACGGCATTCGCCATATTGTGGCATTACGGGGAGACCTTCCTGATAACAGCCGCAAGCCCGATATGTATGCAGAGCACTTGGTTGAATTACTGAAAACTGAAGCTGACTTTGATATTTCCGTCGCAGCTTACCCTGAAGTACACCCTGAGGCCAAAAGTGCTCAGGCTGACTTAATCAATTTGAAGAAAAAGATTGAAGCCGGAGCCAACCGCGCCATTACCCAATTTTTCTTTGATGTTGAAAGCTACCTACGTTTTCGTGACCGCTGCGTAGCAACGGGTATTGATGTGGAAATCGTACCGGGAATTTTGCCTGTTTCTAACTTCCGCCAGCTAGAACGTTTTGCCAAAATCACCAATGTGCGTATCCCAAGTTGGATGAATAGAATGTACGAAGGCTTAGATGATGACCCTGAAAGCCGCAATCTTGTTGGCGCGTCAATTGCCATGGACATGGTGAAAATTTTAAGTCGTGAAGGTGTAAAAGATTTCCATTTTTACACCTTAAACCGCTCTGAACTAACTTACGCCATTTGCCATACATTAGGCGTTAGACCAAAATAATTGGGTGTTAGGTGAAGCAACCACTTTATTCCATATTACTTATCGGGTTAATTCATTTATCGTGAATTAACCCAGTCATATTTCCCTTCTTTCTATTCTATTTACCGCTATTCTCTATAACTCCGTTCCCCATAATTAATGCAGACTAAAACCAGTCATTATTAGACTAGAAATTAAAGTTATAACAAAAATAATTCATCAAATATGTCTAAATAGAATTAAAATACAGTAAATATTTAATTAAAAAACTGATATTAGATCAATCCAAAACAAATAGTCTTTTAAAAATGTGCTGATTAATATCATTAAAAACCACATAAAACGCTATTTCATCCTTATTCATCATTATTCCTCATTATTCCTCATTATTCCTCTAGCAATAGAAATATTGTTTTTCAATAGCTTACACACCCAACAAAAACTCATAGCCCATTGATGCAACTCATTTTTTCACATTGAATCACTTAGAGAAAATTCAGATTAACAATGTTGATAAATTGTTATATCTGATTAACTTTGAATTTAAATCATATTTACCATGAAAACAAATAATCAAAACAACCACCACTAAAATCAGACTTTCTTTTAAAGAACTTTATTCCAATTTATTTTTATGCTTATATGAAAATATAAGATTATTGATCCTTCCTAGTAATAACATCTCAATTATTGAGGAGATTCGTTGTATGAATAATAAATCAGTATCTTCAAAATATAGTGAATTAGATGATGTTTATGCTTCATTTGATTTATCCCAATCCTTACCAAAAACGAAATTTCCAATCAAAGAAAGCGACCCGAGAAATGTATTTAGCGCAGTACGTGATGAGCTAATGCTAGATGGTAATTCCCGACAAAACTTAGCAACATTTTGCCAAACATGGGTAGATGACGAAATTCGCAGTTTGATGGATCTCTCTATCGACAAAAACATGATTGATAAAGATGAATATCCGCAAACCGCCGAAATTGAAAACCGCTGCGTGCATATGCTCGCTGATTTATGGCACTCTCCTGACGCACTCAATACATTAGGCTGCTCAACGATTGGCTCTTCAGAAGCCGCAATGTTAGGGGGGCTGGCGTTAAAATGGCAATGGCGTAAAAAACAAGCTGCCAAAGGAAAACCAACCGATAAACCTAACTTAATCTGTGGCCCTGTCCAGATTTGTTGGCATAAATTTGCCCGTTATTTTGATGTCGAACTGCGTGAAATTCCGCTTGAAGGCGACCGCCTGATCATGAGCCCAGAAGAAGTTATCAAACGCGTTGATGAAAATACTATCGGTGTCGTTCCAACTCTAGGCGTGACGTTCACTTGCCAATATGAGCCCGTGAAAGCTGTTCATGATGCATTGGATAAACTGCAAAAAGAAACGGGCTTAGACATTCCTATTCACGTGGATGGTGCAAGTGGTGGTTTCCTCGCGCCTTTCTGTGCGCCTACACTGGAATGGGATTTCCGCTTACCTCGCGTTAAATCCATCAACGCATCTGGACACAAATTTGGTTTAGCACCATTAGGTGCTGGTTGGGTAATTTGGCGTGAAGCAAAAGATCTCCCAGAAGAGCTCATTTTCAATGTGAACTACCTTGGCGGTAACATGCCAACCTTCGCATTAAACTTCTCTCGTCCGGGTGGACAAATCATTGCACAGTATTACAACTTCCTACGTCTTGGTCGCGAAGGCTACGCGAAAATTCATAATGCCTGCTATGCCACCGCTCAATACCTTGCCCGTGAAATTGAAAAACTGGGCCCATTTGAGATGATTTTTGATGGCGATAGTGCCAAAGGTATCCCAGCATTGGCATGGAAATTAAAAGACGGTGCGAAAACCAGTAACTACTCTTTATATGATATTGCAGACAAATTACGTAGCCGCGGCTGGCAAGTCCCTGCTTACTCAATGCCTGCAAACCGTGAGGATCTGGTGATCCAGCGTATTCTAGTCCGTCATGGTGTCAGCCTTGACCTCGCCTCACTGCTCATCGAAGATTTCAAACGCACCCTCGAATATTTCGAGAAACACCCTGTCAGTAAACCACTTTCTGAAGAAGAAAGCGGCGGTTTCAATCACAGCTAATCCTTAGTCGTTTATCCAGTCGGCGTATTCATTTATGCGCCGACTGACTTTGTAAAACATATGACAGGAGAATAGGCATGGCGACGTCAACAACAGCTCCAGCCGCAAAACAACTCACCTTGTTAGGTTTTTTTGCGATCACCGCGTCTATGGTGATGGCGGTCTATGAATATCCGACATTCGCCACATCGGGTTTCAGTTTAGTTTTCTTTTTACTCTTAGGGGGATTGCTATGGTTTATCCCCGTAGCCTTATGTGCTGCCGAAATGGCGACTGTTGAAGGCTGGGAAGAAGGGGGGATTTTCGCGTGGGTTTCCAACACATTGGGAGAGCGTTGGGGATTTGCGGCGATTTCATTTGGTTATCTACAAATTGCGATAGGCTTTATTCCGATGCTGTACTTTGTACTCGGCGCCCTATCCTACATATTAAATTGGCCAGAACTCAATACCGATCCCGTCACCAAAACCATCGGCGCTCTGGTGATTTTATGGGTTCTCGCTTTCACCCAATTTGGTGGAACCAAATATACAGCAAGTATCGCAAAAGTCGGTTTCTTTGCTGGGATTTTATTACCGGCTCTAATTCTCGTTGGGCTAGCGATTAGCTACTTGGCAAGCGGCGCCCCTTTAGCTATCGAGATGAGCACAAAAACCTTTATTCCTGACTTCACACAAATCGGCACATTAGTGGTCTTTGTTGCCTTTATTCTCAGTTACATGGGTGTTGAAGCCTCAGCAACCCACGTCAACGAAATGAAAAACCCTGGTCGAGATTATCCTGCGGCAATGTTCTTACTAATGATTGCGGCGATTTGCTTAAGCTCTATTGGTGGTTTATCGGTTGCAGCCGTGATCCCTAACAGTGAAATCAACCTGTCTGCGGGTGTGGTACAAACCTTTGAAGTTCTCGTTAGTCACTTTAATTCCACCTTAGAGTGGGCAGTACGGATTATTGCTGCGTTACTGTTACTCGGCGTATTAGCGGAAATTGCCTCTTGGATTGTGGGACCTTCCCGTGGGATGTATGTCGCTGCACAAAAAGGAATTTTGCCGAAAAGCTTTGCCAAAGTGAATAAAAATGGCGTGCCAGTCACGTTAGTCATTTCCCAATTGCTGATCACCACGGTGGCGATTATTGTCCTCACCAACACAGGCGGCGGCGGGAATATGTCCTTCCTGATAGCGCTGGCATTAACTGTTGTTATTTATCTGTGTAGCTACTTTATGCTGTTCCTCGGTTATATGCATTTAGTCTGCAAACAATCTGATAAAAAACGGGCATTCAACGTGCCGGGGGGTAAAAGCTTTAAATTGTTAATCGCGTTTGTTGGGTTAGTGATCTCAATTCTGGCATTTGTGGTATCGTTCTTCCCGCCAAGTTCATTGCCGGGCGGAGCAGATGATACGACTTACGTCACGCTGCTAGCGGTGAGTTTTGTGATAATCTTCCTGCTACCCTTTGTCATTTATGCTTTCCATAATAAAGCCGGAAAATCCACTAACGTTTCCATGGTGCATATCAAAACTCATAATGCCCCAACCAACCATTTCTTTATCCATCCACGGGCGCGTTCGCCTTATCATCTGATCCATAATGATCAGAACAAAAAATAACGTTCGACCATAAACGAAAAAGGCTGCCAATTGGCAGCCTTTTTACTGACAGAAACTCATCGTTAGCCGGTATTACGCATACCCGCTGCGACACCCGCAATGGTCACCATCAACGCTTGCTCCACACGCGGGTCTGGATGCTCTTGTTGGCGAGAGCGATGTAATAGCTCAGCCTGCAATACGTTCAGTGGGTCAGTATAGACGTTACGTAGCGCGATAGATTCCGCAATCCACGGTAAATCCGCCATCAACGCTTCATCTTTAGAGACAGCTAAAACACTCTTAATATCTTCGGATAACTGGTCACGCAACTTTTGTCCCAGTGGCCATAGACGTTTTTCAACGAGGCAATGGTCATAGTATTCCGCCAACCATAAATCGGCTTTCGCGTACACCATTTCCAGCATCGCAATACGGGTTTTGAAGAATGTCCACTCTTGCCACATTTCATCCAGTACCGCTTGCTTGCCTTCTTTTTCGATAACATGTTTTAGCGCCGCACCTGCCCCTAACCACGCGGGTAACATCAAACGGTTTTGTGTCCACGCAAAAATCCAAGGGATAGCACGAAGGGTTTCAACGCCCCCAGTAGGGCGGCGTTTTGCAGGGCGAGAACCTAATGGCAATTTACCCAGCTCTAACTCTGGGGTTGCTGCACGGAAATACGGGACAAAGTCAGGCTGTTCACGCACATAATCGCGATACATCGCACAAGACACATCAGACAGCGAATTCATCACCGCCTTCCACTCTTCTTTTGGCTCTGGCGGTGGCAGTAAGTTAGCTTCAAGGATAGCGCTCGCGTACATAGCCAAGCTGCTAATCGTCACTTGCGGCAGACCAAACTTAAAGCGGATCATCTCGCCTTGTTCCGTCACACGCAGTCCGCCTTTTAAACTTCCTGGTGGTTGGGAAAGTAGTGCGGAGTGCGCTGGTGCACCGCCACGACCAATAGTGCCGCCACGGCCGTGGAACAGTGTCAGTTTCACACCTTCTTTATCACACAGCTTAATTAGGGCATCTTGTGCACGATATTGCGCCCATGATGCCGCCATCACACCCGCATCTTTTGCAGAGTCCGAGTAACCAATCATCACCATTTGGCGATCATCAATCAGCTCACGATACCACTCAATGCTGAGCAACTTAGTCATCACACTTTCGGCGTTATTTAAGTCTTCAAGGGTTTCGAACAGTGGAGCAACTGGCAATTTAATCGAAGCACCCGCCTCTTTTAGCAGAAGCTTAACGGCTAAAACGTCGGATGGCACTTTCGCCATTGAGATCACGTAAGCGGCGATAGAATCATTTTTCGCTTTGGCGATAACGCGGCAAGTTTCGAATACTTCTTGCGTTTCTGCTGTCGGTTGCCAGTCTTGTGGGATCAGCGGACGACGAGATTGCAGCTCAGTCAGTAAGAAATCTTGTTTCTCTTGTTCCGACCAATTGCCATAGTTGCCCAGCCCCAAATATTCTGTCAGTTCAGACAGCGCTTCAGTATGGCGAGTACTCTCTTGGCGCACATCGATACGTACCAATTGCAGACCAAAGCTGCGAATACGGCGCAGCGTATCTAACAGTGAGCCATTGGCAATAATGCTCATATTGCAAGCAACGAGCGATTGATAGCAGGTGTAGAGCGGATCCCACAGTTGTGCGTTATCCGTCAGTAAATCCGCTGGTGGCAGAACTTGCTCGCCTTTCACTCGGCGCTCTAAATATTCCAACGTAGAGAACAGTTGGCTACGCAGATTTTTGGCGATTTGGCGATAAGGCTCATCCACATCATCGCCGCCCGCCAGCGCACGCAGTTCTGGCGTTGCTTCCGTCATAGAAAGCTCCGACACCAAGACCTGAATATCTTTCAAGAATAAATCGGCAGCTTTCCAGCGGCTTAATAACAGAACGTGGCGAGTCACTTCCGCGGTCACATTCGGGTTACCATCACGGTCGCCCCCCATCCATGACGTAAAGCGGATTGGGTTTGCTTCGACAGGTAATTCAGCCCCAATGGACTCTTCGAGCTGTTCATTGAATTCCCGTAAAAATGCCGGAACCCCTTCCCACAATGAGTTTTCAACAACCGCAAAACCCCATTTCGCTTCATCGATTGGCGTAGGGCGAATTTTACGAATTTCATCGGTATGCCAAGATTGCGCCACCAACTGGCGTAAACGGCGCATAATATTGTTGCGTTCGTAATCCGCTAAATCATCATGATCGAGCTGGGATAAACAGGTGTTCACCTCAACCAATTTGTGAATTAAGGTGCGGCGGGCGATTTCGGTTGGATGGGCTGTCAGCACCAGCTCAATGGAAAGCTCTTCAACGGCTTTTTGAATATCACCGTGGCTAAAATCGTGCTCTTTTAAACGCCCAAATAATTTCTGTAAGGCAACAGGGTTACTGGCCGCTTCGCCATGAGGAGAAATACTGTGGTACTGCTCCGCCACGTTGGTTAAGTTTAAGAATTGGTTGAATGCCCTCGCAACGGGTAATAGCTCATCGTTGGTGAGTGTTTGCAAGGTCATTAATAATTTTTGGCGCTGAACTTCATTACCTGCGCGGGAGGATTTGGATAACTTGCGAATAGATTCGACTTTATCGAGGATATCTTCACCAAGAGCGTCTTTGATGGTATCACCGAGTAGCTTACCCAACATACTGACATTACTGCGCATTGCGGAATATTGCTGATTCATGGGACTCCTGATCTTGTGCTGTTGGCAGGATGCCACCCCGCTTCTCGTGAACGGTTAACAAACTGCGCTGGATTTCCTGTAATAAAATTTCAGTCGGCTAGAATTATGTTTTGTGATGCAGACCGCGAATTTCACCCTGTACCCTATATTCATATCAGAAAAAAAGCGCTTTGGGTGATTTTTCTGAAATTTAATTACAGCGCTATTTTTATTAATTTTTCTTATTTAAGTATTGTTTCAGCGCAATCTATCGTCGATTCAGCACTTTTAAGTCATGAATCTTATTTAAGAATAAAATAGGAATGGGAAAATTTGAGAAATGAAGAGAACGCACGAGTTTATCTACCCCGTGCGTTGCTGATTTTATAAAAGCTGAGAAAGTCGATTCAAGTCAGATTGGATAGCGCCGGCTGTCACATCGCGACCCGCACCGGGTCCGCGGATCACCAATGGGTTATCACGATACCAACGGCTTTCAATGGCAAAAACGTTATCCCCCGGTAATAAAGAGGCTAACGGATGCTCAGGTTTAACTGCCTCGACACCCACTTTTGCTTTACCTTTCACCGCATCAAACCGCGCGACATAACGTAGCACTAATCCTAGCTCCTTCGCGGCTTCTAAGCGCTGCTGCATCTGATCGTTAATCACGGCGCTATTTTCAAAGAACTCATCCAGTGAGCCCGTTTCCGCTTGCGCTGGCACTAATGATTCCACGCGCACATCATCCGGTTCGATATCATAGCCCGCTTCTCGCGCCAGAATAATGAGCTTGCGCATCACATCTTGCCCAGATAAATCGATGCGAGGATCCGGTTCTGTTAATCCTTGCTGCCAAGCTTGCTCGACAAGCTCACTGAAAGGCACAGAGCCATCAAATTGCAAGAATAGCCACGATAATGTGCCGGAGAAGATCCCACTGATCGCCAGAATCGCGTCACCACTTTCTTTGAGATCGCGCACTGCATAGTTGATCGGCAACCCCGCGCCGACGGTCGCGTTGTAGAGCCAATGGCGCCCCGTCTTCGCAAACGCATCACGAATATCACGATATTGCGAAGTAGGCGCCGCCCCTGCAATTTTGTTTGCACTGATAACATGGAAACCGTAGCTCGCAAAATCCACATAACTATTGGCGAGCTCGCCGCTGGCGGTGACATCCAACACAATCAGGTCATCATAAGGGTGCGCTCGCATCCATAAAAACAGATTATCGTCTTGGTGTTCAACTGCTTCGTCATCAAAGAAAGCTAATGCGCGGCTTGGGTCGATACCTTGGTAATTCAATAAACTGCGGCGGCTATCTACTACGCCCGCCAAGACAAAATCAAAGTCACTGCGAGCAGAAATATTTTGCTGCTCGACCGAAAACAGTTCTAACCAACGGGCGCCAATATTACCTTTACCAAACAGCACTAAGCCAATGCGCTTTTCAGCGCGGAATAGGCTTTGGTGCATGCCTTGAATAATATGCTCAGTTTGATTGGTGCGCAGTACCGCAACTAAGCTAATGCCATCTTCTGAATGCCAAATAAACTCAACTGGCTGCCCTTTGAGTTCTTCATAAAAACGGTGGCTGTGCAGCGGTTTTTTACACACGCCAGCACCGACCAGAGCCACCAGAGAAAAACCTTCACGTAATGAAAGAGACCCAGGCAATGCCGCTTCTTCCAACACATTCAATGCACTTTCGACCACTTCCGAGGTGTAGCACAGTTGTAAGATAGCGCGATCATGGTGAATACCTCGCGCCAGAGGGCGAAGTTGTACGCGTTTTAATAATAAATCTACATCCTTGCAGATTTGGTTAAAGTCGCGCCCTGCGGCAATTCGCAACTCAATTAAGCACACATCGTTATGGCTGGTGACAATTTTTGCCCCCGTACCCGACGCTAATACACGCTCAATTTTGGTGGAGCCTTGTTCCGGTTGGTAGCTACAACGCAGCTGCAAATCAATATTGCTGACAGAAACTGGCTGCAAAGTACGCGTATGTAAGACAGGTGCGGCAAGGCGTGCCAATTCGCTGGCTTCATCTAACCGTAATAATGGTAGCAGGCAAGCATCTTTTACTTTGCGAGGATCCGCGCTGTATACCCCTGCCACGTCACTCCAAATGGTGACTTTGCCGACATCTGCTAATGCCCCAACTTGGGTAGCCGAATAGTCACTACCGTTACGCCCCAAGAGGACGGTTTCACCTTTTTGGTTGCGGGAAATAAACCCTGTGACCACAAGACGTTGCTGTGGATGTTGCACCAATAATTGCTGTAAGAGATGGCGGGATTGAACCTCATCCACCTGTGGTTGTGCGGCTCTTTCTGCGCGCAAAAATGCACGTGCATCTAACCAAGCACTCGCCATATCAAACTGTTCAAGTACTGCGGACATTAAACGTGCTGACCAGATTTCACCGTGCCCCACGACTTCTGCATAAGTGGCATCATTGATAGGTTTATCCAGTAGCCCGCTGAGGCGTTCTAAATCCGCAACAAATAGCTGATTGAGCTCATCGGCCTTCTCTTCAGGCAGTAATCCACTAATCAAATCTTGCTGGTACCGGCGTAGCGCTTGCTGTACTTGATGGGCAGAAATACGGTCACTCTGGCTCAGTTTAAGCCAACTTATCAGCTGGTTTGTGGTACTCCCTGCCGCAGAAACAACCATTAAATCGCCGGGTTGGCTGTAGTTCGCCATAATGGTGGCGACACGCTGATAACATTTCACATCAGCTAAACTACTTCCCCCAAACTTATGTAACTGTCGGTGACAAGGGATCACCTCAAATGCTGTTATTGCACTCATCAAAAACTCCGCTAACGTTATGACGCAACCTTAAATGCGTGGCTTAAATCTGCGATAAGATCCTGACTATCTTCAAGACCAACTGAAATGCGCAGTAAACTATCAGTAATACCTGCTGCGGCTCGCGCTTCAGGAGACATGCCTGCATGGGTCATGGTCGCCGTATGGGAAATCAAGGTTTCTACACCACCGAGAGATTCCGCTAATGTAAACAAGCTCAGCGCCTGTAAAAACTGACGAAGTTGCGCTTCATCGCCTGCAAATTCAAAACTTAACATTGCGCCAAAGCCAGATTGTTGCGCGGCAGCAATGTGATGCCCCGGATGATCACTCAAGGCAGGATAATATATTTTCTTCACCAGCGGCTGAGTTTTAAGATATTTTACGATTTCACCTGCATTATGCTGCTGCTGTTTTATGCGAGGCAACAATGTTCTCATACCTCTGAGTAACAGGTAACTATCAAATGCACCGCCAGTGACACCGATATTATTCGCCCACCACGCTAATTCTAGAGCCCATTTCTCTTCTTTTGCAATCACTGCACCCGCAATAATATCTGAATGACCATTGAGATATTTTGTACAAGAATGAACAACAAAATCAGCGCCTAACGCTAATGGTTGCTGTAATGCAGGGCTTAAAAATGTGTTATCTACCACCACTAAAGCCCCTGCGTGATGTGCAAGTGTCGAAATATGTTGAATATCGTAAATTCTCAGTAACGGGTTACTTGGCGTTTCGATGAGTACCAGTTTGGGTTTTCTCGCTAATGCAACTTGCAACGCAGATTCGTCGCCTTGGTCAACAAATTCAACCTGATAAGCGCCTTTTTGGCTCAAGCTGTTAAATAAGCGGTAGCTGCCGCCGTAACAATCGTGAGGGGCTACGAGTAGATCACCCGGTTGTAATAATACGGTACATAATAGATGGAGAGCCGACATCCCGCTGTTAGTCATCACGGCACCACTTCCGCCTTCTAGCTGTGCCAGTGTTCGCTGCACAATATCTCGCCCAGGATTGCCACGACGGGAGTAGTCATGGGTTCTCGGCTCATTGAAATCCGTAAAATTATAGGTGCTAGATAAATAGATGGGAGGAACAACGCAACCAAATTGCGAGTCTTCATTGAGTCCATTATGTATCGCGATAGTGGATGCTTTGTATGTCATGAGTGTCTCTCCAAGTATGGGATAGCTCAAATCATACTCAAAGCAAATTTAGCCGTCAACATGTCCAGACGTCTAAACCTCTTTACGTTTATAACAACTAATGGAATAATCAGCCATAATAATTATGTGCCAATGGATAGTTAGACCACATTACCGGCATATAAAAAGACTTAATTTATTGATTTTAATATGTATTAAATAATAACTTAAGCCCTTTATTCTTAATCCGTATGCTGAGTGTATCTTGAAAAAAATTCATCTTCAGGATCAGGAAACTGACACTCGTATATTATTTTATTATCAATGAATATATCCAAGGTATCTCATGGCTGAATGGAACGGTGAATATGTCAGTCCGTATGCTGAACATGGCAAAAAAAGCGAGCAAGTCAAAAAAATTACAGTATCGATTCCTTTAAAAGTACTGAAAATTTTAACTGATGAACGTACTCGTCGTCAGATCAATAACTTGCGCCACGCGACTAACAGTGAATTACTGTGCGAAGCCTTTTTGCATGCGTTTACTGGTCAACCGCTGCCGGATGATGATGATTTGCGTAAAGAACGTAATGATGAGATCCCTGAAGCAGCAAAAGAAATCATGCGCGAGCTAGGTATTGACCCAGAAACTTGGGAATATTAATCCCTCTGCGTCTTTCTTTAACACTCGGCTTACTGATGTGGGTCGAGTGTGACTTATCTTAGTCACCTATTTCACCTAAATAGCACTCTTACCCGCTGACCCCTCATCATTTATTTTCATTATCTTCATGCTGTTAAGCAATTTCAATTGTTGCCGTATCTCTACTCAGTTTGGTGTCTAGTACAACCTTTGCAGGGGCAGAAAGCCTGTATGTCTGAGGTAAAATCGGGGCTTCAATCGTTCAAATTTCCAATCAAAAATGGGAAACCAGTGATAACGAATTTGAAAAAACCAATCTCGGAAATACCAATGATTCTGTTTTCGGTGGCAACATTGCCGTCGGTTACGACTTTTCTAAAAGCACCACGTTACCTCTACGCACTGAACTTGAATTTGGGATGAGAGAAAAAGCCTCCACAAGCCACAATCTCGAATCATCCAATGACCCAGGTGTTTTCAGCAGCTCTGATGATGTCAAAACCGATATCACTTTAAACACTGTAATGCTCAATACTTATTATGATTTCAAAAATGATACTAAATTTACCCCATACGTAAGCGTCGGATTAGGTATGGCAAGCATTAACCACAAAATGCGTTATGACTATAATGAGCATATTGTCGCTTTAAACCAGTTCACCCACGAGAAATACACTAAATCCAAAACAACCACTAACTTTGCGTGGAGCGTCGGTTTAGGTTCACAATACAGAGTGAATAATCACGTTTCATTAGATATGGGATACCGCTTCTTAGATGCAGGAAAATCTGAAGCGAGTTACTACGCAGATAGCCAAGAAAACACCTCAAAAGTGAAAGTCAGAAGCCATGACATTATGTTTGGTGTAACTTACCGTTTCTAAGGATTTTCAGTGAGCACCTTAATAAATATTATTGAGGCGCTCACTCCAAAATCAAATATTAAATCTAGATATTCACATTAAGATAAATATTTATCCTTTAATGCAAGACATTTTCAGCATTAAAAACCAAAAAATATTCGTTTTATTCTCACTTTTTAGCTCAATACCTCAAAGTTTCTTACACTGATTATAGCCCTTCCCGTATCACTTATACTCCAGTTAGGTTTCTGTCTGAAATAATTAACTGGTGCTTAATAATGAAAAATTTACTTTTAACCTTGAGTTGCTTGTTGTTTGCTAATTTAGCAATGGCATCCAGTAATAACGGCGTATATATATCAAGTAAAATTGGTGTATCAGTTTTGAATATATATGATTCTAAATTCGAATACAGTAATGAAAAACAATCTGATTTCAGAACACTAAAATTCAATGATAAAAGTCACCCTGCTTTTGGAAATTTTATTGGTGTTGGATATGATTTTTATCCTCAATTTTCAGTGCCTATACGCACTGAGCTAGAAGTGGGTATGCGAGGGAAAGTTAGCGATACTCATAACCTTAATGCACTTTCTAATTCAGCCAGTAATTCTGGCTCTTCTGATATGGAAAACGAAGCAACGCTAACGACAGTCATGTTAAATAGCTACTATGATATGAAAAACCAAACCGCATTCACGCCCTATATTTCTTTTGGGCTCGGATTGGCAAGTACGCGGTATGAAAATACACAACGTTCAGAATTTGAAATTTCTGGTGTTAAACAAAGTTCGAATCAATCCAAGTCAGATAGAATCAATAAGCTAGCATGGAGTTTAGGGCTAGGTAGCCGATATGCTTTCAATGACAACCTCTCATTTGACTTGGGCTATCGATTTACCGAAGCAGGTAAATACAAAATTTCCATGCCGAACTCTTTCAATAAAGATGCGACGGAAACATCGACCATCAACCTAGCCAGCCATGATTTTATGTTCGGAGTTGCTTACCGCTTTTAACTTCCAGAGATTGGCAAATTTTAGGCAATAAAAAACCTGTTCAATTGAACAGGTTTTCTTACTGAATACGTTAAATCAACTTCAACGTGACAGGTTTTATTACTTTTTAGCACCTGGGATGCTGAAACGCTGGTTGAAGCGATCAACACGACCACCGGTAGCAACATCACGTTGTTTACCAGTATAGAACGGGTGGCAGTTACCACAAACGTCCAGGTTCAGAGAGTGACCAGCTGTTGAGTTAATTTTCATTACGTTGCCGCAAGAACAAGTTGCAGTAACTTCTTCGTATTTAGGGTGAATACCTTTTTTCATGGGAGAACCTCTAATAAGGCCGTGTCGCCATTCCAGCCCTAACGCCGGACACCACACGTCGTGTTGATTAAATTTAGTTTATTGGCAAAACAAAATTAATTGATACCAAAGGCGGCGGATCATACAGAAAATCTGTTTATCACGCAATGAAAATAGCATGATTTTTGTGTTACTCTAACAGAATACCCTCATCTTTTTGTACAAAAAACAGACGGAAATCCAGCTATGATCGTCGTTCAGGTGGCGTTACCTGTTCCTTTAAATCGCACATTTGATTATCTCTTGGGTGCAAATATGCCAGTCCCCGTTATCGGTGGACGGGTTATGGTGCCTTTTGGCAAACGCCAAGCCCTTGGTGTAGTTGTCAATCTGAGCGATAAAAGCGAGTTTCCCGAAGACCAACTCAAAACCGTGGAGCTGGTATTAGATTCACAAACCCTGTTCCCCGATGATCTCTGGCAACTGCTGCTGTGGTCATCTCAATATTACCATTACCCAATTGGTGAAGTGCTATTTCACGCGATGCCGACCTTACTGCGCCAAGGGAAGCCCGCAGAATTTACGCCGATCTGGCAATGGCAAGTAACTGAAGAGGGTCAGGCGGCGGATCTAAATGAACTAAAACGATCCCCAAAACAGCAGCAAGCGTTAGCGCTATTACGCCGCCGCCCAGTTTATCGCCATCAGGTTGGTGAGCTTGAAATCAGTGAAAGCGCTCTGCAAGCACTGAAGAAAAAACAGTATGCCGAGTTGCACCCTGTTCAACCAGTTGCAGAAAAATGGCAATCACAGTTTGCCGTGAGTGGGGAACGTTTACGACTCAATAGCGAGCAAGCCACCGCTGTAGGCGCAATTCGCGCAGAAGATGATAATTTTTCGCCGTGGTTACTGGCGGGGATCACCGGATCGGGAAAAACCGAAGTCTACCTGAGCGTGTTAGAAAATATTCTGGCTCAAGGTAAGCAGGCGCTAGTATTAGTCCCTGAAATTGGCTTAACGCCTCAAACCATTAATCGCTTCCGTGAACGCTTTAATGTACCTGTCGATGTTTTGCACTCTGCGCTCAATGACAGTGAGCGCTTAGCGGTTTGGTTACGAGCCAAACAGGGTTCTAACGGCATTATCATCGGGACGCGCTCTGCCTTATTCACGCCATTTGCCCGCCTTGGCATCATTATTATCGATGAAGAGCATGACAGTTCGTATAAACAGCAAGATGGCTGGCGCTACCATGCCCGTGATTTAGCGGTTTTCCGTGCAAAAAAAGAAAATATTCCAATTATCATGGGAACGGCGACCCCATCCCTCGAAACACTGAGCAATGTGCAACAGAATAAATATCGCCAATTAAATTTGACGATCCGCGCAGGTAATGCCCGCCCCGCTGAGCAGCATTTGATTGATTTAAAAGGACAGCCACTTAAATTTGGGCTGTCCCATTTACTGATCCAACATATTAAAAATCACCTAGCACAAAATAATCAGGTCATTTTGTTTCTAAATCGCCGAGGTTATTCCCCAGCACTTATCTGCCATGAATGTGGTTGGATAGCGGAATGCCAGCGTTGCGACCATTACTATACGCTGCACCAAAATTTTCATCAGTTACGTTGCCATCACTGTGATAGCCAACGCCCTGTCCCACGCCAATGCCCACAATGTGGATCAACACATTTAGTCCCTGTTGGGATGGGAACCGAGCAACTGGAAGAAGGGATTTCCCAGCTATTTCCGGATGTACCCGTGACTCGTATCGACCGAGATACCACCAGCCGTAAAGGCGAACTGGAGCAACATTTGAATGCTGTGCATGAAGGCGGCGCGCGAATTTTGATCGGCACACAAATGCTGGCGAAAGGACACCACTTTCCAGATGTGACCCTCGTCGCATTGCTGGATGTCGATGGCGCCTTATTTTCGAGTGACTTTAGAGCTGCCGAACGTTTTGCACAATTATATGTACAGGTTTCTGGACGAGCGGGACGAGCAGGCAAGCAAGGTGAAGTGTTCTTACAAACTCACCACCCTGAACACCCTCTTTTGCTCACCTTACTAGAAAGTGGCTATAACGCTTTTTCCGAAGAAGCCCTTGAAGAGCGCCGGGTGGCAATGCTTCCACCGTTTACTAGCCACATTCTTATTCGATCTGAAGATCATAATAATCAGGATTCACGGCAGTTTTTACAGAATGTTCGCCAGTATATTAGCCAACACCCACAAAGTGACTCGCGCTTATGGATTTTAGGTCCTGCACCGTCCATTCAAGCCAAACGAGGCGGACGTTTTCGCTGGCAACTTTTATTGCAGCATCCATCACGCGCCTATCTCCAGCAGTTTACTGCGCAATTATTACCTGAGTTACTAAAACAACCGGAAAGCCGTAAGGTAAAATGGAATATTGATGTGGATCCTACGGACGGTTAACACCACTAACTTACCCGAAAAATAGGTACTGTAACTCACTGACTCCAATAACTAAACCGTCATTTTTTCCATAAACACATGGATTACGAATTTGGATTAAGTGGTTATCACTATAACTATTTTTAAAATTTGCGAGGCAGCTCTAAAAAATGATGCAAGTCACACTTTTTATGCAAACTAGGTAACAGATATTATTGTGAAACTCTTTAGAATGTCTTTTAATTAGCAAAATGACGTGTTTGCGCCATTCAAAAAAAAGCAATCGATTAAATAGACAAAGGAAGGCGTTGTGGAAAGTAAAAAGCACAATAATACGGCGACCATGAAAGATGTCGCGAACGCAGCAGGCGTATCAACAGCCACCGTTTCTCGGACATTGATGAACCCTGAAAAAGTCTCCCTACAAACACGTCAAAAAGTTGAGCAAGCCGTCTTAGACGTTGGCTATTATCCTCATAACCTCGCCCGCAGCTATAAACGCAATGAATCCAAAACTATTCTCGCGATCGTCCCAGACATTAGCGATCCCTTCTTCAGCGATGTGATCTGCGGCATTGAAGAAGTGGCCGCCCACGAAGGTTACTTTGTGCTGATTGGTGACTGTAAACATCAGCAGAAACAAGAAAATGCCTTTATTAACCTGATCATTACCAAACAGATTGATGGCATGGTTCTGTTGGGGTCTAACTTACCGTTTGATGTTTCAACCGAAGAACAAAAAAACCTACCGCCAATTGTGATGGCCAACGAATTCGCGCCAGAATTAAAACTTCCAACCGTTCATATTGATAACCTCACCGCGGCATTCAATGCCACCCATTATCTGCTAAAACAAGGTCATAAACGTATTGCTTGTATCGCAGGCCCTGAAGAAATGCCACATAGCCAATACCGTTTAGAAGGGTATAAAAAAGCGATGTTACGTACTGGCGAAGGGCTGAGAGAGAGCTATATTGTACGTGGGGATTTCTCTCATGAAAGCGGTGCTGAAGCATTAAAAACATTACTTTCTTTACCTGAGCCACCCACTGCCGTTTTCTGCCATACTGATATCATGGCATTCGGTGCAATGTGGCAAGCAAAGAAAATGGGTTTGAAAATTCCCGACGATATCTCTTTTGTCGGTTTTGATAACCTTGAGCAAGCCAAATATACATTACCCGCACTGACGACCATCAATCACCCTCGCAAGGAAATTGGTCGCCATGCGATGCTATTATTGCTAGAACAGCTACACGGAAATAGTGTCACCGCAGGTTCTCGTCTCCTAGATTCTGATTTAATCGTTAGAGAGAGTACAAAAGCGCCTAAATGCTAGGCAAAATCGTTAAGGTTAAGTAACATATGACCTAAATAACGATTAACAACTGACAACTAGTGAATTAATAGCGTGGCACAAAAAGATTATGTAGCTCGAGGACGGTCGTCCGCTCGTAAAAAAGGCAAAGGCAAATCGAAGAAAGCCCAAGGGCTACCACTAACCACATTAATTGTGGCGGTCGCTATTGTGGTGTTATTCGTGGGTGGCCTATTTTTTATTACTCATAATAAAAAAGAAGCGCCTCAAACTGCACTCCCCACTCAAGCTGCAAAACCGGGTAGCACGCTGCCACCTAAACCCGAAGAACCTTGGCGCTATAAAAGAGAGCTGGAAGAGCCTTGGCAAGATTATACTTCGCCATCGCAACCGAGCACAGGTAGCGGCAATATTCGTCAGTCTGATCTCACCACCGAACAGCGCCAGTTGTTAGAGCAAATGGATTCTGATCGTCGCCAGCCTGTGACCAACCTGCAAGAAGTGCCATTTAATGGTAAGCCGGTACCGCGCTCACAAGTGGTGATCAACGAACCTGCTAAGCCAGTTGAAACACCGACCCAACGTAAACCGTCGATTATTGAGCCAAAACCTGAAACACGCCCAGTTGCGCCAGTTCAGCAAGCTCAGCCTGTCACGAAACCGGAAGTGAAGCCTGAACCTAAACCTGAAACAGCGCCTGGGAATAAAATGCAGAATATGCTCGTGCAATGCGGTTCATTTAAAACGGCAGAACAGGCTGAGTCAGTACGTGCCACTCTCGCATTTGCGGGTATCGAAAGCCGCGTCACCGCAGGTGGTGGCTGGCATCGTATCGTATTAGGCCCATATTCCAAGTCCACCGCTGAAAACATCCGTGACCGTGCAGCAGGCGTTGGCGTGAGTGGTTGTATTCTTCGTGCTTCTGGGGGTTGAAAAATCCCCTCGTCTCCCCCATCTACTGTTTTAACGTACTCGTAAGCAGTTATTTTTGAGTTCAATCTCTTTCAAGTGATAGTGAATAGACCACTATCACTTGAAATTTATCTATCAAAAAATGAAATCAACTGCATTCTTTTTGTAATACAACCAGGGGCTAACTCATGACAACAATCGTAAGTGTTCGCCGTAATGGCCAAGTTGTAATCGGTGGTGATGGACAGGCGACGATGGGTAATACCGTCATGAAAGGCAATGTCCGCAAAGTACGCCGTTTATATAACGACAAAGTCATTGCAGGATTTGCCGGTGGCACCGCAGACGCATTCACTCTCTTTGAACTGTTCGAGCGCAAGCTTGAACTCCATCAAGGACACCTCACTAAAGCAGCGGTGGAATTAGCCAAAGATTGGCGTACCGACCGCATGCTGCGCAAATTAGAAGCGCTGCTTGCCGTCGCTGATGAACACACTTCATTAATTATTACGGGTAATGGTGACGTCGTTCAGCCTGAAAATGACCTGATTGCGATTGGCTCCGGTGGCCCATATGCACAATCTGCAGCACGCGCCCTTCTCGAAAATACAGACTTAAGCGCTCGCGAAATCGCGGAAAAAGCCCTCGCCATAGCGGGAGATATCTGTATTTACACCAACCATAATGTCAACTTTGAAGAAATTTCTTCAAAATCATAAGGATTGCTAGCATGTCCGAAATGACTCCACGCGAAATTGTCAGCGAACTCGACAACCATATTATTGGCCAACATAAAGCTAAACGTTCAGTTGCTATCGCCCTGCGTAACCGCTGGCGCCGTATGCAATTAAATGAGCATTTACGTCATGAAGTGACCCCAAAAAATATTCTGATGATTGGTCCTACAGGGGTAGGTAAAACCGAAATTGCACGCCGTTTAGCTAAACTGGCGAATGCACCATTTATCAAAGTTGAAGCGACTAAGTTCACGGAAGTAGGCTATGTAGGTAAAGAAGTTGACTCCATCATCCGCGATCTGACCGATTCTGCCGTTAAAATGGTGCGTTTACAGTCTATCGAGAAAAACCGTTACCGCGCAGAAGAAATGGCGGAAGAACGTATTCTGGATGTCTTAATCCCACCAGCAAAAAATAACTGGGGACAAGCAGAACCTGTTGATGAGCAATCACCAGCACGCCAAGCATTCCGTAAGAAATTACGTGAAGGCCAGTTAGACGATAAAGAAATTGAAATTGAAGTTTCTGCAGCACCAATGGGCGTTGAAATCATGGCTCCTCCGGGCATGGAAGAGATGACCAACCAACTGCAATCTATGTTCCAAAACTTAGCAGGTCAAAAACAGAAGCCTCGTAAGATGAAAATCAAAGAAGCTTTTAAACTGCTGGTAGAAGAAGAAGCGGCAAAACTGGTTAATCCTGAAGAGCTGAAAGAACAAGCGATTGAAGCCGTTGAGCAAAACGGTATCGTGTTTATTGATGAGTTCGATAAAATCTGTAAACGCGGTGGTCAAAGTTCAGGCCCTGATGTGTCCCGTGAAGGGGTTCAACGTGACCTGCTGCCATTAATCGAAGGCTGCACCATCTCTACCAAACACGGTATGGTCAAAACTGACCACATCCTGTTTATTGCATCCGGCGCATTCCAAGTTTCTAGCCCATCAGATTTGATCCCGGAATTGCAAGGTCGTCTGCCAATTCGGGTTGAGCTCCAGGCTCTAACGACTGAAGATTTCGAGCGCATCTTAACTGAGCCTAATGCTTCTTTGACTGAACAGTACAAAGCGCTGATGGCAACAGAAGGTGTTAGCGTCGAATTCACTGCGGATGGTATTCGCAAAATTGCGGAGTCTGCATGGCAAGTGAATGAATCAACTGAGAATATCGGTGCGCGTCGTTTACATACTGTGTTAGAACGCCTGATGGAAGATATCTCTTTCGACGCTAGCGAGCGTGACGGACAAAGCATTACAATCGATGCAGAGTATGTTCGCCAGCACTTAGACGAACTGGTAGCAGACGAAGACCTGAGTAGATTTATTTTATAATCTTATTAATTATCAGGTTTTCATGTATCCTTAATGGATGTTAGCTAAAGTGCAGCAATCTTGCTGCACTTTTGACATATAAAACCCAACTTAATAAGAACATTTGCTCCCAATAATTCAAACGGTCACTCAGCATCAAAGCCACGTTACCCATTGAAATATCACGAGTACGGTGAATAAATTACATGAACTCATCTTCAATCAGCCGCAAACAAGCTTGGCTAGAAAGTTTACGACCAAAAACCCTGCCATTAGGGGTGATTGCCATCGTCACTGGATCCGCATTGACCTATTTCACGGGTAACTTTAAGTGGCCAGTCGCTCTGCTTTCTATTATCACAGCGGGCTTATTACAAATTTTATCTAACCTCGCCAATGACTATGGCGATGCGATTAAAGGTTCAGACACCGCTGAACGCATCGGGCCTTTGCGCGGAATGCAAAAAGGCGTTATCACCAAAGAAGATATGAAAAAAGCGCTGAAGCTGAATATCTTTGCGGCTTGCCTTTCCGGCCTATTGTTGATTATTGTCGCATGTGAAAAGCCAGAGGATGCTATCGGATTCCTTGGCTTAGGGTTAGTGGCTATCGTGGCGGCCATCACTTATACCGTCGGTAAAAAACCTTATGGCTACCTTGGCCTTGGGGATATTTCCGTTCTCATTTTCTTTGGCTGGTTAAGTGTGATTGGTACTTTTTACCTACAAGCGAATAGCTTTAATATCATCACTGTCCTGCCAGCAACAGCTTGCGGTTTACTGTCTGTGGCTGTTTTAAATATCAATAATATGCGTGATATTGAAAACGACATTAAAGCGGGTAAAAACACGTTGGCAGTGCGCTTAGGCCCACAAGGCGCGCGCATGTACCACGCCATTATCATCATCGTTTCAATCTTATGTTTGGTATTTTTCAATTTACTCTATTTAACAGGCTGGGCGGGCTGGTTATTCTTATTGGCGGTGCCAATGCTGATGAACCATGTGCGCAAAGTCCTTTCTGATCCTACCCCTGAAGGGATGCGCCCAATGCTAGAAAACATGGTGAAAATCGCTTTAGTCACCAACGTTTTATTCTCCCTCGGGGTTATCCTGAGTAAATAGTCTCAATTATTTGCTGTTTTTTTGACTTTTCCCGCTTATTTTCTGGCGGGAATTTTGCCAATCAGTGACTAAAAGGGATATACTGACCTCCCTCTTGCAGCAAAAAAGACCTAAATCCTATGAAATATGATACTTCCGAACTCTGCGACATCTACCAAGAAAGCGTTAATGTAGTAGAACCTTTATTCTCCAACTTTGGTGGACGTACTTCATTTGGCGGTCAAATCATTACAGTAAAATGCTTTGAAGATAATGGCATTCTGTATGATTTGCTGGAAGAAGACGGCCATGGACGCATCTTGCTGGTGGATGGCGGTGGTTCAGTGCGTAAAGCACTGATTGACGCTGAACTCGCTCGATTAGCGGTAGACAATAGCTGGGAAGGTATTGTGGTTTACGGTGCCGTCCGTCAAGTGGATGCATTAATGGAGTTAGATCTCGGCATTCAAGCTGTTGCTGCAATCCCTGCGGGTTGCCCTGACGAAGGTATCGGCGAAAGCGATATCCGCGTTAATTTTGGCGGCGTGACGTTCTTCTCCGGCGATTATCTATATGCCGATAACACGGGTATGATTTTATCCGAAGAACCACTGACCCAAGCAGCTAACGACGATTTCGACGAAGCCATCGACGAATAACCCCCACCAAATTCCACAAAAAAGGCAGATATCACTATCTGCCTTTTTCTTTTCTGTTTTCCGCTTTCTGTTTTTTACTCAATTTTCACTTCTTTCAGAAAACACGCCTCTACATACTTCTACACACCTCTAAATAATTCGCATTGTAGGTAGGCGGCAAACGAGGGTATCCCTAGGAGCATACACAAGTATGTGACTAGGGTAACTGAGCGCAGCCAACACCCCTATAATGCGAAGTATGACGAGGTAGGCGGCGAGTGGAGGATATCTCGGGGAGCATACATAAGTATGTGACCCGAGTAGCCGAGAGCAGCCAACACCCCTACAATGCGAAGTATGAAGGGAATTAGACTTCTTCCATCTTGCCTAAGAGGGTCCGCAAACGCTCCTGCCAAGTTGCCTGCTCTTGCTTCAGCTGTTCATTTTCACGAACCAGTGATTCAGCACCTGATTTGTTGGCTTGTAACTCTTGGCTTAATGCACTGTTTTGTTCTTTCAGTTCATCAATTTCCATCTGCATTAATGCGATGGTATCGATGGCTTGCTGAACTTTGGATTCTAGTTTCTCAAATACTTCAAATGACATGTTCGGATCTCCCTTTATAAGCGCTTTCCCCCGATTGTAAGTAGCATGATCCTCTGTGTCCAGTGACTTACACTTGATTACAAACATTATTCTTTTAATTGTTTCGACCGTGACTATTCAAATGTTTGAATTCGACCTTAAAAATGATTGTTTATTTTCGTTTTTTGGTGATTTGGCACACAGTTTTCACAAATCGCAATATTCGATTATCTTTTTTCTCGCTAAATTAACAGAATAAATTTTCGCAAAGAAAATTATACTCGTGCAAAACACCTCTCTTAACAACTATTGCAGGATGAACATTTATGAGCAAAATAACGCCTTCAACACTGACGGGTCAGTGTATATCGGAGTTTCTTGGAACTGCTCTGTTGGTTTTTTTTGGTTTAGGATGTGTCGCAGCTGTACGTATTGCGGGTGCCCAGTTAGGTCTTTGGGAAATTAGTGTGATTTGGGGCTTCGGCGTCGCACTGGCTGTTTACCTGACTGCGGGCATCTCTGGCGCTCATTTAAACCCTGCCGTCACATTAGCACTATGGTTATTCGCGTGTTTCGATAAGCGAAAAGTAGTTCCTTACATTATCGCTCAAATGCTCGGTGGCTTTTGTGCTGCCGCCTTAGTGTATTCGATGTACTCCCCTGTTTTTTTCGATTACGAACAAGTTCACCATATTGTTCGTGGCACGCAAGAAAGTTTATTTACTGCAGGTGTCTTCTCAACTTACCCTGCGCCACAAATCAGCGTGCTCCACGCATTCTTTATTGAAGTGGTGATTGCCGCCATTTTAGTCTGCTTAATTTTAGGTTTAACCGATGATGGCAATGGCGTTCCTAAAGGTCCATTAGCACCGTTATTAATTGGTATCTTAATTGCGGTTATCGGCGGCTCTTTTGGTCCATTGACTGGATTCGCCTTAAACCCAGCGCGTGACTTTGGCCCGAAAGTCGTGGCTTATTTAGCCGGATGGGGTGATATTGCCCTGACAGGTGGACGTGATATTCCTTATTTCCTTGTCCCATTGACTGCACCGATTGTTGGTGGCCTGCTAGGGGCATTCGGTTATCGCAAATTAATTGGTCGCCATCTGCCTTGCATGACTTGCGAGTCTGATGAAGAAGAGAAAAAATCCTCTTAATACCGTTTCTTATTTCCAAAACTGGGTTTACTTAAAACCAGATTAACCCATTGCTGAACAGGTTTAAATTATGACAACAGAAACCAATATCGTTAAAAAATATATTGTCGCTCTTGATCAAGGCACAACCAGTTCGCGAGCTATCGTTCTCGACCATGATGCAAATATTGTTAGTATTTCCCAGCGCGAATTCACGCAAATTTACCCAAAACCAGGCTGGGTAGAACATGACCCAATGGAAATTTGGGCAACGCAAAGTTCTACGTTGATTGAAGTCCTTGCCAAAGCCGATATTCGCACCGATGAAGTCGCCAGTATCGGGATCACTAACCAACGTGAAACCACGATTGTTTGGGAAAAAGCAACAGGTAAACCCGTCTATAATGCGATTGTCTGGCAGTGTCGCCGTACTGCGGATTTCTGTACCCACTTAAAAACCAACGATAAAGAGCTCGAAGAGTATATTCGTCAGAACACAGGTTTAGTCGTTGACCCTTATTTCTCCGGCACAAAAGTAAAGTGGATCCTTGATAATGTCGAAGGTGCTCGTGAACGCGCAGAAAAAGGCGAATTATTGTTCGGAACTGTCGATACTTGGTTAGTATGGAAAATGACCCAAGGCCGGGTACATGTGACTGACTATACCAACGCTTCCCGCACGATGTTATTCAACATTCGTAATTTAGAGTGGGACGATAAAATTCTTAAAGCGCTGAATATTCCTCGTAGTATGTTGCCAGAAGTGCGCCCATCTTCCGAAGTGTACGGTCAAACCAACATCGGCGGTAAAGGCGGGACTCGTATTCCAATTTCAGGCATTGCGGGTGACCAGCAAGCCGCGCTATACGGTCAATTATGTGTGAAATCAGGAATGGCGAAAAATACCTACGGAACGGGCTGTTTCTTATTAATGAACACCGGCAATACCGCAGTTCGCTCCAATCACGGTCTATTAACAACGATTGCTTGTGGTCCTAAAGGGGAAGTTAACTATGCCCTTGAAGGCGCGGTGTTTGTTGGTGGGGCATCCATTCAATGGTTACGTGATGAGCTCAAACTCATTGATGAAGCAACAGATTCAGAATATTTCGCAACCAAAGTCAAAGACAGTAATGGTGTCTATGTTGTCCCTGCATTTACTGGATTAGGCGCCCCTTACTGGGACCCTTATGCTCGTGGTGCTATCTTTGGCTTAACGCGTGGTGCAAACCGCAACCATATTATCCGTGCAACACTGGAGTCTATCGCATACCAAACTCGCGATGTCCTTGACGCAATGCAAGCCGACTCAGGTGAACGCCTAAAAGCGCTGCGTGTAGATGGCGGTGCAGTTGCCAATAACTTCCTGATGCAATTCCAATCTGATATTCTCGGTACATCCGTTGAGCGTCCCGCTGTACGTGAAAGTACTGCGTTGGGAGCGGCTTATTTAGCCGGTATTGCTGTTGGATTCTGGGAAAGTCTGGATGAGCTGCAAAGCAAAGCCACCATTGAGAAAGTCTTTAAGCCGGGTATCGAAACCACGGAGCGTAATTATAAATACGAAGGCTGGAAAAAAGCCGTTGCTCGCGCCCAAGAGTGGGAAGACCGCGCTTAGTCTTATTTCTTTATCTATCAAAGCAGTGCCTCTGCACTGCTTTTTTATTTTCCACCGTAAAAATAAATTACTAATTTATAATTAGCAAACAAATAGTTAGCGAATAAATACCATCATGGTTACCTAGACTAATAATAAATTAGAAAGAACCTACTCGCTTATTTAAAATCGTTTCCTGCAATAACAGTGTTTATCTTTTATTTTAGGAGATTAGGTTATGGATAACCCACAGCAAGACCTTTTTAATCACTCAAACCAGCATGCTACACAGCGCCTATATCAAGATATACAGCAAGGTGAGATTCAACTAGGTTTCTATAAAAACCGAGGTCGGGTCGCGAAAATTCATGTAGACAGTTTTTATCTTGAAGGCTTAAAAAATTCACCACAACAAGATATCGACGGACAGAATGCGTTCGCACTCACAAATTGGTTGATCGATAAACCACGTTTATTTGGCGAACAACGCCAAAACTACCTATTAAGTACTGTCGATACTGATACGTTCTCAGGATTTGAATTCCACCCACAGCACCGTTTATGGGTTGATAGTTTCAACTCACCTCATCATTGGCGAGATGGTGAACCTCGCTCACAAGCTCAGATAGTGGATTTACTTCTACCCAGTGGTCAGTGGCATCGCCATTACGACACCGTCATACTTGCCAATGATGCTAATGACCAACAAGTCGAACTTATTCGCCATTGGCTTGAATTAACAGGTGGCAGCGTGGTCATTATTGATGATGATAAAAGAAAAACATCCTTACCGATTCAGAGACTTCTGAGTGATTTAGACCCTATTAGCATTGATGAAAAACCACTCGCTGCTCAGCAACCACAGCAATGTTCAGGGATGCTTGTGACGGCCTTTCAACCCGCCAAACAAATAGAAGATATACACTATCCAATCTCCAGCTTAAATCACTATAAAAGTGGGCTGCCAGATCACTCATCGTCAACGACTTGGGTTTACGAAGGTGTTATTACGGCACCTGAATCAGATGATATTCGGATCTATGTAGACACTTTACGCCATACCGATGATCTCATACTTGAAATTGGTCAGCATGTAGAAAAAATAGATAAGCACGATACACATGGCGAAATCATTCTCAATGACATCAAAGACAGTCAGCAAATACCGTTTAAAATCACCACTACCACACAAGGTCCTGCACCTCAAATCCGGCTAGGTTGGGGTTTTCAAAATATGAACGCAATCCAGCTTATTCCTCACGATGCGATTCATTATATGCCCCCGCCTGTTTCTGATAACTTGTCTGTGGCACCACCGCTAACTAAGCCAGCAATATTCAATCCACATGGTATTCATCACATTGTTTCCTTACCTTCATCATCCATTAATTCATTCGCACTCACGCAAGATACCCTAAAAAATAGCCACTATTTTTCGCTTGTCATCAACAGCTCACGCCAAAATATAGCCCTTAGACTCGATGATATCGTGCTATCCGCTTCTGATTCTTGGCATGAGATCGCAATCAAAATAGAAACTGAAATTAACCAGCAACTGGTTGCCAATAGATTACCACCTGTCACCCTCCAATACTCTCAAGGACAATTACTGCTAGAGTGTGATGGTATGATAGTTTCTCAGTTTCAGCTTAAAGACCGCCAAAGGCGCCCAATTCTCATCGTTGAAAATCCAAATGGAAAAGCGAATCAACTCGTCATTGGCGCTATTTCAGGTTCGCTTCCAACACATAAAGATATTGCCTACTTTCAACTCATTGAATCTCCGCTTTTTGGCAAAGTAGAACTCAATAACCAAACAGGTGAGTGGGTATATCTGCCTGATGAGAGTGCCCATATTCAAGGAAATGATCAATTTGATATTTCTGTGGTTATGAAGGATGGCTCGGTATCAGCCCCAATATCCATTCAATTACAGTCTGAAAACGCACCGGATGTATCCATCCCCGGTCAAAGAACCTTTACCCTTCCTGACCCAATCTATCATCAGCCTGAGTTACGGCACTACAAAACGCCCGCCGACATACAAGTATTAAACGTTCAAATGGCACAAACACACTTACTTGCCCCTGATTCTCCACATTTTACATTGACAGCCAACCGCTGGGCATTATTAAAAGTTGACCTCATTAGCCCATCCGCAGCAAATGCACCGGATATTGTCGCCATTATTCGCGATAAATCAGGAATAGAACTCGAAAGGGTTATTTTGACTGGACCAAAAAAACTGCCGACAAACATTGATGAAAGACCTAAAATTCCCTGCATAGAAGCTCAAGATTTACACCGTCACAGCTACACAGCGCCTATCAGCGGAAAATGGATACAACCTGAGGTACAAATACAAATCATGGCTGGCGAGACCCCAATAGTGCAATCCTATACCAATGCTCATGGTTGGTTTTCTCCCCCCGTTAAACATGTCACGCCAATCATTGCTCATGTAACTAATAAAAGCTTGTATCGTCAAGGTCACGGCACTTATGCATACTCCCCTTTGAGTTGGGGCTTAGAAGCGAATGCCAAACTCCCGACCCATCGATTTTCATTATTCAGTTACCCTGCGCTGACGAAACAACCAAGTTTGTATCCTTACGTCATCCAAAATGAGGAAGGTAATACTGACATAACCACTTTGGTACACCCTTTATATGATGCTCCTGACGCAATCGAGGAACTTTCTCATTCCCAAATAGGGTGGGCCTACCGAGATAGTCAAAACGCAGCTCGGCGCACAAAATTATATTCAGAGTTTTTTTATTCCTCTATCAATCGGTTACCAATGAGTAGAGGTACCTCAAACGTGATTGGACTCGCTACCCATCACTTTGGTGGTGGGCTCACAAGCCCGAGTATTTTATGGCATGAAGTGTTTGGGCATGGATTAAGTCTGGGTCATACCACGGCCTCAGATTACCCATATTCTCCTGAGAGTCACGGTGATAATATCGCCTTCGACCAATATCGCCAACAATACACAACCTATTTCGAAAAAGATCAAAATAGTAAAATCATGCCTGCAATGTACCCGATGGATTATGCCTACTTCACTGATCAATATGACGCATTTTTACCCCATGCAGACTATTTCACACACCAAGCCCAACGGTTTTTAGCACGCATTGATGAGCAAGAAATACCCCGTGAATATCTGCCCGTTTATCAGCTCAATGGAATTTTTCTTCCGCAATCTGACGGGTCACTTCACCCTTATAGCCAATTAAGTGTTACTGAAACAATAGGCCACTTGGGAGCCAACGATCATGCCAACTCAGAGCACAGTTTGCGGATCACTTATATGACTCGAACAGGGCTACTCACTGAGACAATAAAAACCGCGTTAGATGAGAATACGCTCAATGTGAACATACCGAATAAAGGTGAGCTAGTCAGTATTGACATCATTAAAACTGAAGATGAGTCTGAGCGCTCTATTTACGGCTATAAAAACCCTGAATCGTTGGCTAATCGCCTATTTATTTATGGTGACGGTCAGACAATACCGCAGAAACTACAGAGAGATAATTATTGGCGAGGCAGTAAATTATTTTGGGCACACGATAAAGACAACCAAGCTTTGCGCGCGACTTGGGTTGAAAATGGACGGCTCAATCAGCAATATTTTTCATTAGAAATGCCATTCAATCGGCATCAAGTAAACACTGAGGCGAAGTTTACCCCCCTCAACCATCTGAACTTATATTCCGATAGCCAATCCGTCTCAGAAATTCATATTTTATCGGATGTTCGACTGCTTTCTGATGTTCAAATCAATCAGCGAATCGATATTAAACAACTAGGCATACTGACTAACAGCGATACTAACTATTGGGTCACGCTATTAGTTTATGATGAGCAAGGTGAGATTCAAGAATATGCGCCACTTGAAGCGTGGTACCTTTCAGTGCAAGACGATACGTTGATAGTGAAAGGAGCAATAGATAGTACCCCAAACTTAAATATTGCGGGTATCAAAGTCCATATTGACTCACATTTACAAGATGACGCCGCCGCCAGCACAATACTTATCCAACAAAATAAATATACGCTTGCTGAAAATCGCGAATGGTTAAACTATGATAGCCCCGTGGAATTTAACTCACTCATTTCACACATAGCGGGAATGACGGAAGACACAATCAGTGCACAACAACAAGCTTCTCAATGGGCTGAAGCCGTGCATTTTATGCCATTAGTCGCCTAAAAAATCAGGGGGCTTAATTGCCCCCTCAGACCATTGACAAACCTATCATGTTTGGAAATGGCTCTTTTGGGTTGTAATATTAACAAGAAAAATCAATTTATTGATTTTCGCCTGATAACACAAAGAGGGAAAAACCACGTTTTTATCCCTCTTTGTCATCAACCTCAGGGGGCTTAATTGCCCCCTGCTCATAGATGCTTAAACGAAAGTCTTAGATTAAACCATTCGCTCCGTGTGGTTCATACGGCGAGCTAACGGCAGCCAGCATAACACCACCAGCATCGACATCAAAAACATCAGCAAACCAAGGCTGAATTGCCCATTTTGTGGCATCAACGCTGACACCCATGTCGCCACACCAGAGCCCACATTTTGCAGTCCACCCACTAATGCCCCTGCTGCACCGGCTAAATAGGGGAATGGCTCCATCGCACCGGTAGTCGCCAACGGGAATAACATCCCAGCACCAAAGAAGAAAATAGCGGCAGGTACTAACAGTGTCCATGTATTCATGATGCCAAACCAACCCGGTACCCACATCATGATGCCCGCAGCCAAACAAATTAGTACCGACTGCCACATCAAGGTGGAGAAATTCTTACCTTCACGCCCCGCATACCAAGCACCAAAGAACGCCGCAGGAATAGGCAGAATAAACAGAATACTGACGGTAATACTACTGAGCCCTAAGACGCCGCCCATCAATACACCACTACAGGCTTCGAAAACTGCGATCCCAGCAAGTGCACCAATCAGCATCGTCAAATACGATAGAAAGGAACCGTTAGATAATAATTCACGGTATGACGCCACTAAATTATGCTTTTCAGGTGAAATAGGACGCGTTTCCGGCATCCAGCGATACATACTGAACAACACCCCGCCACCCAATAGGAATAAGAAAATATAACAAGCGTGCCAACCAAAGAAGTGCGCCAGTATCCCGCCAAACATAGGCGCTAACAGTGGGCTCACTAACACCCCCATATTGAGCAGACTATTGGCGTAACGTAGCGCTGTGCCTTTATACAGGTCGCGCGGCATGGTTCTCACCATCACTCCCGCAACCCCTGTACCTAAACCTTGTAAACCACTCGCGACTGTCAATACCGTCAATGTTGGGGCAAAAATGGCGACAATCGTTGAAACTAAGAAGATAGATAACCCAGCTAAAATCACCGGACGGCGACCAATTTGGTCAGATAACGGACCATATAGTAGCTGGGAGAAACCATAAGAAAACAGATACGCCGCCATAACGCGCTGTATGGCACCCGAAGGCTCACCGAAATACACCGCAATTTCAGCAATAACAGGGACATAAACAGTTTGAGTCATTTGCCCAACCGCAGCGAGGGCAATCAACATTAATAACAGATTAAAATTTTCAAGCTTTCTCATTTTGCTCTCAGACACTCATAATTCCTGAGCACACAATAGCGCCGTATTATTAAAGTTTAATAACACGAACGCTTGCACTTAGGATTAAATAATAGATTTTTGTTCGTTGTTTTGCCCATTACATTGGAATTATATAACTAGCAAACAATTGATATTGTTCTTGTGTGATAAAGATAACAAAATTTATGAATTTTTCGAGATAGAACACCATTTTAATTTACTTCGCGCTGGCAGTAATATTCGCCACCCCTGTCAACTTAACTGTACATTAAAATTACAAAACCCCACATTTGCAGAATAATCCACTAAAACACTTTATCGATAAGCATAAACAATGAACTGTTCTAGTATGAAATTCTATTAAGTTCAGCAATGTATATCTTAAATAATTCACACTGTTGAATACTTTCTCTGAGATTTTTTCGATAAGAGGGACAAATTTATGGCGAATTGGGTAACAGGTCGGGTGGTTGAAGCCAAATATTGGACAGAAACCTTGTTTAGTTTAGTGGTGGATGCACCTATTCAACCGTTTATTGCAGGACAATTTGCTAAACTCGCCCTTGAAGTTAATGGAGAACGCGTTGCCCGTGCCTACTCCTATGTGAATGCCCCTAGTGATAGCCGACTCGAATTCTATTTTGTTATCGTCCCAAAGGGTAAATTGAGCCCAAAACTTGCTGAGCTACAGGTTGGCGATACACTGCAAATCACCGATGAAGCTTCGGGTTTCTTTGTGTTAGATGAAATTCCTGAATGTCGGCATCTTTGGATGCTTTCTACAGGAACTGCAATTGGTCCATTTCTCTCTATTTTACAAGAGAACAAAGGGTTAGAACGCTTCGAAAAAATTATCTTACTGCATGCCGTGCGTTATCAAAAAGATCTGAGTTACCTACCGCTAATGCAGCAATTAGAGCAACAATTCCAAGGGAAATTACGCATTGTCACTGTCGTGAGCCGTGAACATGCCCCCGGCTCCCTATATGGGCGGGTTCCCGCATTAATTGAAGATCATCAATTGGAAGAATTTGTTGGGTTGCCGATTGATGCAGAAAATTGCCACATTATGTTGTGCGGCAACCCAGAAATGGTGCGAGATACACGGGATAAACTCAAAGAAACTCATGGGCTTATCAAACACCTACGTCGTAAGCCGGGGCATATTACCAGCGAACAGTACTGGTAATCCCTTCACGATTAAGACAGATAATCCACTTTATCTGTCTTTTTCCCATACGGATTTTCACCTTCCATTCCCACAAAAACGCCGCAATCAATCAGCATCATCATCGTGATCAGTAGTGGAAGAAAGCGTCCAATTCCCCATTGCCAAATTTCCGCCAAGTGACTGACATCGAAGGAAAAAAGGGCAAAAGCTAACACGACTAAAGCAAACCATCCCCCCGGTTTACCTCTATCATGCAGACGTTTAGTGAAAATTGCAGCAAGGGGATACAGTAATAAAATAAACAACACCACCACAACGACATCCGGTAATGAAAACGTGTTTTGGAAGAGAGAAATCAGGGTCATTAAAATAAAACAGCCTGCTACACCCGCCCAAAATGGTCGCCGTCCAATTCTGCCTTTAAAGGAAAAAGCCCATTGTAGTAATGTCATTGTGTGTAATCCTGATACAATATTAATCTCTGAAGAATAAGTGGCAGAAAAAATGGCTCAACCAATATTCCGTTCCATGTCCATCATCATAACCGCTTTTGTGTGCTATTTTCCACAAATGGCATTTTCCCAAAAGGTACCGACATTACCTGATACCGACTTAAGCGTCGCGTATTTAGCACCTGATGCGCCAACCTTTAATCTCACGATCCCAGAGCTACGTAGTCAATTTAATCAAACCTATAAAGATTTGTATCTTCACGAATACAAAGTGATTGCTAGCCAAGATATATCCGCGCCCTACATTCGTGCCGCATCACGTATTAATCAACAAATATACTCATCTGCCGTCCTCGAACGAGGTAGTGAGAAAATTAAAAGCTTACAAATCACATTATTACCCACGGACAACGAAACTGACGCTCAAGAAAATCGCCAATTAATTGAGCGCTATATTATTGCTATTATTCATCAGTTTGACCCTAATGTTTCTCTGGATAAAGCCCCAGAGCTGACCGCTGCGCTGAACAAGTTTATGGCCAATAAAAACCCAACCCGCGCGGAAGAAGCAAGATTAGGTGCATTGCGATATATTTTGGTAAAAAGTGACAATAATGTGCTTACTTTTGCTGTTGAACCGATTAAGCTAGAACAACAAGCAAGTGAAAACAGTCAATAATTGAGAGCAACAAATACGCTAAATGGATGATGATCACGCTCTGGCAATAAGCATGATGAAAAGCAAAGCTATTATTATCCATTGTTCCTATAATGCAGGAACAGCGACAGAAACGTCTCGTTGCGCGTAATACCTTGATCGCGTGATGAAAAACTAATCGATAAATCATTCAAACTTTTTGGTTGGAGGAAATAACATGCGACATCCATTGGTAATGGGTAACTGGAAACTGAACGGCAGTACCCAGATGGTCAATGAACTGATTGCTGGCCTGCGTAACGAACTGAGCAGCGTTGATGGCTGTGACGTAGCAATTGCGCCACCAGCGATGTACTTAACTCAAGCTAAACACGCTATCGCAGGCAGCCGCATAGCATTAGGCGCACAAAACGTTGACGTCAACCTGTCTGGCGCATTCACTGGCGAAATTTCTGCTGAAATGCTGAAAGATGTCGGTGCCAAATACATCATCATCGGTCACTCAGAGCGCCGTACTTATCACAAAGAAAGTGATGAGTTCGTTGCAAAACAATTTGCAGTGCTGAAAGAACAAGGTTTAATCCCAGTTCTGTGTATCGGTGAAAGCGAAGCTGAAAACGAAGCTGGCAAAACTGAAGAAGTTTGTGCTCGTCAAATCGATGCAGTCCTGAACACATTAGGCGCAGAAGCATTCCAAGGCGCAGTTATCGCTTATGAGCCAATCTGGGCAATCGGCACTGGTAAATCTGCAACTCCAGCGCAGGCGCAAGCAGTACATAAATTTATTCGTAGCCACATTGCGAAAAAAGATGCAGCTGTCGCTGAGCAAGTAATCATTCAATACGGCGGTTCTGTTAACGCAGGCAACGCAGCTGAGTTATTCACTCAACCAGATATCGATGGTGCTTTAGTGGGCGGCGCGTCCTTAAAAGCTGATGCTTTCGCTGTGATTGTAAAAGCAGCCGCAGAAGCAAAAAAAGCGAAATAATTAAATACTCTATTTGATTATTCAATTTAACCGTCTATTTAAATTATTTTTAAATAGGCGGTTTATTTTATCTTCTTTACAGAAAAACCTAAAAATAAAATAATAACAAAAGAATTTAAAAAACCATTAATTAAAAACATAACCCATCTAAATTTATTTACCCTCGCATTGAAAATAAATAATTATATAAATATAAGACAAACTTCAATCCTATTAAAAACAGAAATAAAAATCGAATAAACACAACCAATTAGATCACTCTAAATTAGCCAATCCACTAATTTAACCATCCACAGTATTAAAAAATAACAATAGACAACAGTGAGATAATTCATTTAGATTACTTGCGTCGGCTCGCCGATTTTTCATTATTGATATTTTTTATTCTGTTCTCTTTAAATTAGTAACGTAATAAAAATCAATGGCTCTTTATTAATTATAGTAATGTCCCTCTTCAAAGAGTTCGACAGATTATTTCTTATTGTAATTAATCTATGAGCCCATTGATTTTCAATCATTAAATAATTAAAGCATTCTATAAAGGATGAATATGAAGTCTATAATGGGTTTAATTCTTAATACTGCAATTCTTAGCACAGCAATTATTTTTCCTATCGCCAGTTATTCTCAATCCAGTCAATCTCCGTCTAACGATGACCATTGGCGTGTTAAAACCAATGTGTATGCCGAACTGGAAGAGTACCAAGGCCAGCGGGATTCACAGAATAACAAAGTGTATGACAAAGCCAGCATGGTAGGTAAGTTATCGCTGAGTAATCCGGCATCGACTTGGTCGTTTGATCTCGAACACCGAGAAACGTTAAGAAATCACGGAAAAAACTTCACCAATTTCCGAGATTCTTACATTCGCAATCGAACCCAAATCGGTGTAACCAAACAGTTCATTAAAGATAAAATTTCCAACCTCGATATCAATTTAACCTACCGCAAAGAATCCAATGATGGAACACCAGGCTCTAATGCCCGCTCCTCCAATAGCCTTTATTGGATCATGCCTTCAGGTTCAATCAACCTTGATGAACGATGGACATTTAATTATTGGGGTGCGCTTTACTACTACAGTAATTTCTATGAGGCCAATAGCTACGAATTTGAATCTGAAGTTGGCGTGAGCTATAAACTCACCGATAGCATTAAAGCCAAGGTCAGCTATTACAGTGACAAAGCATGGGATAATGAGTTCACCACCCAATCCTTACAACGCCAAATTCGTCTTGGCTTACCAGTAACTATTAACCAAGATTGGAGCATTTCCCCTTATTTCCGCTATCTCATTAATGACAACGATTACAACAATCGAGGTCATCTCACTCAGCAGTTACGCAGTGGCTACCGTCTCGGCACTCAAGTGGAATACAAAGTGACACCGAAGTTAGCATTGTGGGGAGGCGTGGCTTATGAACCCACCAAATGGAAATACCCGAAAGGCAGTGAAAAAACATCAGGAAACAGTAATAAACAAACGATGTATCTCGGTCAGTTAGGCGTGAAATATAGCTGGTAGTGTGAAATATAGCTGGTAGCGATAGCCATTCTGCAGTCATAAATTCCTAGCCGTTCCGCCCATTATAGCGGACGGTTAGGAGTTTAATTTTGTCTTTAAATCTTTATCAACTAGCGGCGAATGATTTCATCAAAGATCCCACCATTCGCAAAATGCGTTTTCTGCGCTTGTTGCCAACCTCCAAAATTTTCATCTACGGTGAGTAATTTCAATTGTGGAAACTGGCTTTGATACGCTTTGGCCACTTGAGCATCTCGGGGACGATAATAGTTTTTCGCGGCAATTTCTTGCCCTTTCGGTGAATACAAAAATTCCAGATAGGCTTGTGCCACTTCACGGTGATCTCGCTTATCCACCGTTTTATCGACAACAGCAACGGTCGGCTCTGCCAAAATGGAAATACTCGGTGTAACAATTTCAAAATCCCCCTTCGCGCCTAACTCATTAATGGCTAACAACGCTTCATTTTCCCACGCGATCAAAACGTCACCTATTCCGCGCTCTACAAAGCTGTTGGTTGCCCCTCTCGCACCTGAATCTAGCACTTCAACATTTTGATAAAGCTGCTTCACAAACTGTTTTGCCTTCTCTGGGTCATTCTGATTTTTTTCTAATCCATATCCCCATGCAGCCAAATAATTCCAGCGTGCGCCGCCCGATGTTTTCGGATTAGGCGTCACAACCGAAACGTCTTTTCGGATCAAATCATCCCAATCATGGATATTTTTCGGGTTATCTTTACGCACTAAAAAGACAATGGTTGAAGTATAGGGAGCTGAATTATCTGGCAATTTTTTCAGCCAGCCTGGATTAATTTTGCCACTTTGTGCAATCGCATCCACATCGTATGCCAAGGCTAGCGTCACCACGTCTGCCTCTAAACCGTTAATCACCGAAGTGGCTTGTTTACCGGAACCGCCATGAGACTGGCGCACAGTCACCGTATCCCCCGTTTTTGCTTTCCAGTAATCACCAAATTCTTGATTATATTGGCGATAAAATTCGCGAGTCGGGTCATAAGAGACATTTAAGATTTGGATATCTTTCGCCCATGCTCCCGCAGTTAATAACAATAAAGAAAATGCCGCTATGGGATAGCGTGAACTTTGCCAGAAACGTACCATCATCCTTTTCTCCATTAATTGAATACGGAATCAGGCTGACAGATACCCACGGCAACGGGAAATACCGAAAAGGTAAATCTTATAAATAAGAGGAATATCGAAGGGAACAAGGGCAATCTTCGCCGATATGGTCAGCATAAAGCCAACCATACCGGTGAGATTTGCAATAATAGAGGTGAAAAATTAGTACAGTTTTTTCGCGGTTTCCAGCCAATCTTTCTTGAAGACACGTTTCATGTTCATGACCGCATCAACAATATCATGGTGAACTAATTTTTCATTTTGGATCCCCACACAACGCCCGCCGTAGCCTTCCAGCAGCAATTGGATAGAATATGCACCCATGCGAGAAGCCAAAATACGGTCATAAGCAACCGGAGAACCACCGCGCTGAATGTGACCTAATACCGTTGCACGAGTTTCATGATGAGTTTCTGCTTCAATGTATTTTGCTAACTCATCCACATCGCAAACGTGCTCGGTGATCGCAACGATTGCATGGCGCTTGCCTTTTTCAATCCCACGCTTGATTTCCGACAGTAACTCTTCACGGTTAAATGGCATTTCTTGTTCTGGCAGAACTAAGAATTCACAGCCGCCTGCAATTGCCGCAGAGAGGGTGAGATCGCCACAATAACGCCCCATCACTTCAACGATAGAGATGCGTTTGTGAGACGTCGATGTATCACGTAAGCGGTCAATCGCTTCAACCACGGTTTCTAACGCAGTGAAATAACCGATGGTGTAGTCTGTTCCAGCAACGTCGTTATCAATCGTGCCTGGTAAGCCAATGCATGGAAAACCTAATTCAGTCAGGCATTTAGCACCAAGGTAAGAACCATCACCACCAATAACAACCAGTGCATCAATGTGGTTTTTCTTCAGGTTTTCAACCGCTACCGCGCGGACTTTTTCATCACGGAATTGAGGGAAGCGAGCAGAGCCTAAGAATGTACCGCCACGGTTGATCATATCCGAAACGCTATAACGGTCTAATTGCTTCATACGGTTTTCATAAAGGCCGAGGTATCCATCAAAAATACCCATTACTTCTAAACCTTCCGCAAGAGCTGCACGTACTACGCCGCGGATCGCTGCGTTCATACCCGGTGCATCTCCACCGCTCGTTAACACTCCAATTCTTTTAATCTGCTTGACCATGATGACCTCTGATTAATGAACATAAATTGCAAATCTATGAAAAAACCACCGCACTGCACTGATATTCACTGCGACTCACTGACGGATTAACCGCAAAACTCAGCCAATAATTTTGCTGAATTGATTCAACAAGCAAAATAATACGACAAAGCAAGGATTATGCATGGGTTTTCTCGCCAACTTTTATGTTTTCTTGTGATCTCGATTACATAATTTTAGCTCAAATGACGAAAACCAACCCACTCAACGTAATCATCTTACTTCGAAGTACAAATTAAGTCTCGATGATAGCATGTTAATCTCAGCACGACCCCATCATTGCAAGATGCGGGGCATTTTCCTATAAAAAAAGCACCCTAAGGTGCTTCTGCGGTTGATAAAAATAGAGAAACCTAGGAATAACAGCTAATTAGGTATAAAAATAACGCGTTAGGTGGAAGAAAATTGGCGCTGCAAAACACAGGGAATCAATCCTATCTAACATTCCACCATGCCCTTCAATGATGGCACCAAAGTCTTTGATCCCGCTGTCGCGCTTAATTGCAGACATACACAACCCACCGACAAAGCCCATTAACGTAATCGCCAGTGACATTAACCCTGCCGCCCACCAACTAAATGGCGTCACCCAGTACAAACAGATACCAATCAGCACTGACGTTAATATGCCGCCAATAAATCCTTCGACAGTTTTATTTGGGCTCAGCTTAGGCACAATAGGGTGTTTGCCCAGTAACTTACCAAAGACATATTGCAGCACATCAGAGATTTGCGTGACCACAATTAAGAACAGCAGCAACTTAACGTTTTCCCCTTGGTAACCTTCAATATTCAGCATCAATAATGCTGGTACGTGGCTCAAGCAGAATACCGTGACCAACATGCCCCACTGTATTTTTGCCGTACGTTCGAGGAAGTGGTAAGTATCCCCCGCCAACGCAATTCGCGTCGGTAAAAACAAGAAGACAAACACGGGCACAAAAATCGAGAACATCCCATACCACTCAACCCCAACCAGCACATATTGCAGAGGAAGGAAGACGAAAAAACACCAAAATAACGCTTCATGGTCGCTACGGCGAGTCGGTGCTAACGTAATAAATTCCCTTAATGCAAAGAAAGAGATCAATGCAAACAGGATCACGACCCCAATATTCCCAAGCACTACCGCCAAAACGCAGACGATGCACATCACCCACCAAGCACGAATACGCGCATTTAGGTTATCGATGGTTGGGTTACTTTTTTCCCCTGAATAACGGTATGCCAGAATGCCGCCTATTACGCTGGCGACCATCAAAATACCGAAGACACCGGATAACAGCAGTGCTAATTCACGATCCCAAAGACTCATGGCATCATCTCCTCAAGTGCAACTTTCGCTCTTTGCAAAAATTCCGCCTTATTTTCATCTTCAGTCAGTGGGGATAGTGGCTTTCCAACCGTTGCTGAACAGATAACTGGAACCACGAGTTTTGTTCCTTTCGGTAGCACGCGATTTAAATTTTCCAAATACACCGGGACGACTTCAACATTGGGGTATTTTTTCGCTAAATGATAAATTCCGCTTTTGAAGCAACC
Organism: Providencia sp. wls1943; assembly: GCF_009706275.1. NCBI lineage: Bacteria > Pseudomonadati > Pseudomonadota > Gammaproteobacteria > Enterobacterales > Morganellaceae > Providencia > Providencia sp. wls1943. Next base: position 16,655 of record NZ_WLTU01000021.1, on the reverse strand, counting down.
CAGTTCCTCACCATCTCCTCGGGTTCCCTCTGGAAATAAAATTAATGAATGGTTTGCAGCAAGCACTGCTTCTAGTGGCCCAAGAACAGACTCTTTGGCAGGTTTATCCCCTTTTCTATCAACCAATACGGCTCGAAACACGTTATTGACGAGGTATCGGCGAAATGGTGTGCCATCCCAATAATCTTTCGCGGCAACAGGGTGAACAAAATGGCGCATTAAAGGTGGTAGGCCTGACCAGATAACCAAACCGTCGAGGTGGCTTGAGTGGTTTGCATAGTAGATGCGGGGAGTAATAGCCGGTTGGCATCCGACCCAACGTGTACGAACTCCCGTTAATAAGCGGCAAGTACCGGACAACAGCATTCCCATTCCTTTCGCCAGTAGAGAAACTCGCTGTGTTTTTTCCATCTTTTTTCCTTGCTCTCTTATCGAGCACAAATAAAACAATGATAAAAAAATTCTTAATCGTATTTGCTTAATAAGATATGCAGCGCAGAACGAGAGTACAACAGGATAAGTTCTGATTTGTGACTTTATTTTCACCACCAGAATTAAGATAAAATGCAGGTTATATATAAAACTCAGATGTTAGATAAAAAATAGGGAAGCCTTAGCTTCCCCATTAATATCATTCAAGATAAAAATTATTTTTTATCTGCCGCGATACGGTCACGGATATGTTGTGCACGCTCATCTGACGGTGGGTGAGAATCAAACATGCTAGTTTCTTTGCTACCCAGTTTTGCTAATTTGTCAAAACCAGTCACTAGACCTTTAGTATCCACACCACGTTTTTTCAGCAGATCATAAGAGAAATCATCCGCTTGGCTTTCTTGGTGTTGAGAGAACTGAGAGTTAACCAGTTTTTGACCCAGCTCACCTAATTGTGAAGAGCTTAATTGAGTCGCAACATCGTTACCTGTTGCCGCTACCGCAGTACGTGCTGCAACTGCTGCATAAGCAACTTGCATTGCTTTACGGGTATGACCTAAAGCAACGTGACCCATCTCGTGACCCAGAACGCCTTCAACTTCGTTGTCGTTCATGATGTCCATCAGACCGCTGTATACACGTACACAGCCATTTGCCATTGCCCATGCGTTCACATCTTTGGTCATGTAAACTTTATAGTTAACCGGAGTACCGTCAACTTCGTTACCCAGCGCTTTAGCAATTTTGTTTAAGCGTTGAGTGTATTTGCTTGAAGCTGGAGCAATTTTGTTTTCTGCGTCCATCTCTTTACAAGCGTCATCGCTGAATTTTTTAACATCTGCATCAGATAATGTCGCAGCTTGGAATAATTGCATTCCAGAGTTGGTCATCAGCCCAGTGTCCATACTCTTACAGCCAGTCATAATGACCGCAGAAACTGCGACCGCAACAAGCCCCTTCATTTTCATCTTCTTTTTTTCCTTGCTACAAAAATTATATTACTGTTTTTAATAAACCATTCTCGTTCTAATAACGATTAAGAGATACAGCCTAAAGATTCTGTTTAAAATCACAATAAGAATAAAGCCATTAAATAAGCAATCTATGAATTTGATAACAATTTTGTCCAAAGAGTGAAATTATCAGAATTATCCGCTAACTAAATAGTCGCGATTTGACTGAGTTAAATCACTCCAAAATGACTTAAACGGCTTTGTAGCGTTATCTTTCAAATAACTCAATCACACAAAAATCTCCATGATGCTCAGGAGAAGCAATATATTGCGCAGGGGAACCTGTTTTTTCGACCAATAGGGTTTCAAAATCATTTAAGACTGAGCGCTGCCCATCTATCTGCAACTCTAGCTTGCCTTGTAAGTTAAAAATCAGCACACAGTTTCCATTACTGATCCACGAGTTTTCCGACTCACAAGATACCCACTGCAGGCGAGCTGAATACTTTTCAGGGTTGTAAATCAAATTAAAATCGCGGATGGCTTCATTGATTAATTCGGCATACACATCACTTTCACCATTAAAGGCATGAAATTGCTTTTGTAATAAAGAAACTGGCGGGTTTTTATCTATCTGCAGCACAATCCCGGAGCCTTCCAGCACGCCAATGATGCGTTGTTTATTTGGGAAAAAAGAGAATGAGCCCGCGGATTTTACATCTGCAATCGACACTCGCCAGTCAAAATTTTCTAGCCCTTCCCCGTGGCTTCTCGCCAGTTCTAACGTAAATCCTTGCCCATTTTTCCAAGGCATTTTTTTATAATCTTGAGCAGTAAGTTTCTGGATCATGGCGCAGTATGACCTCTTTGGATGTGTGAAAATCTATTTTGCAAGTGTTCAGAATAATCAGTGGAAATAAAGATAGTACGTGGAAAGTGAATGTATAGACAATCTAAAGTTGTCGTTAAATTGATAAATAAAAAAAAGCCCCTTAAAAAGGGGCTATAAAGACAGGGATGGTGTCTATGGCAAGGAAAAACTTCAGTTATTGCTACTTCACTACTTACTTCGAAACTCAACGATACAGCTTAGAAACTCAACTACAGGCTTTAAAAAACTCAACTACACTCACTACTAGGAATCTCTACTGCATAACTTGATATTCAGCGAATTTATGCTGATTAATTTGCTCAAGCTGCGCCTTTTGCTCTGGCGTCAGTAACTGGTAAAGCTCGTGATGGATACGAGCCATCTCAACGCGTTCATCCAGTTCTTTTTGCAATTGTTTCTCAAGTTGCGCTCGGACAGCTTTATCATCAAAGCAATCCGCTATAATAAGTTTGTGCAATGACTCACGTTCTTGTATTGAGTCAACATTTTCACTATGACGGTGGCGCTGGGTAGCCATCAAGTCACGAAGCTGTTGGCGCTGTTTCTCACTCAACGTGATACCATTAAACATAAATTCACTGGCACGTTCGTCGCTATTTAATGATTCAGGGATCTGAAACTGAATAGCAATATGTGTGGTTTGTAGTGGCTGGTCCGGTTGCATTTGAAGCACTAATGAGGGTTCATCATTAACACTACTTTCAGATGCTTCACCAAACGCAGCGACTGGTCCGAAAACAAATGCAGAAGCTAAAACGTATGCGGCTGTTTTATGTACTGAACTGTGTTTTGTTCTGTGTACTATTCTTTGCATTTAGATACCTTGTCTCCGAACGATGCTCGTGATTCAATGGAGTTAAATATACGCGGTCGGCTGCAAACTAGCGTCAGAGCATGTAAAAGAACGTAAAGTCATGGAAACGTGAAGATTGTTATCGTATTTTGGCAGTTGGAGGACTTAATTAATGCATAAAATCCTATTAGTTGATGACGACCGTGAACTCACGTCGCTTTTAAAAGAACTGCTGGAAATGGAAGGTTTCAATGTTGTCATCGCTTATGACGGTGAGCAAGCATTACAGCAAATCGATTCATCCATTGACCTATTATTACTCGACGTCATGATGCCGAAGAAAAACGGTATTGAGACATTAAAAGAGTTACGCCAAATTCACCAAACGCCAGTCATTATGTTAACGGCGCGCGGCAGTGAATTAGATAAAGTGCTGGGCTTAGAGCTCGGCGCAGATGACTATTTACCAAAACCATTTAACGATAGGGAGTTAGTGGCGCGAATTCGTGCGTTACTGCGCCGCTCAAACTGGAGCGAGCAAACTCAAGGGGACAACAGCAACACCCCAACCTTACAAGTGGACAAATTACAGCTCAATCCGGGTCGTCAAGAAGCCAGCTTCGACAACGAAATCCTTGATTTAACTGGCACCGAGTTTACTTTGCTCTATCTATTAGCCCAGCATTTAGGGCAAGTGGTTTCGAGAGAACATTTAAGCCAAGAAGTGTTGGGCAAACGCCTCACACCATTTGACCGTGCGATTGATATGCATATTTCAAACTTGCGCCGCAAACTTCCAGAACGCACCGATGGTCAACCTTGGTTTAAAACCTTGCGTGGACGCGGTTACTTGATGGTTTCTGCCACATGATCAACAGCTTAACAGCTCGAATCTTTGCGATTTTCTGGTTTACCCTCGCACTAGTCTTAATGCTAGTGCTGATGGTGCCCAAGCTTGACTCTCGGCAGCTCACCGTCCTGATGGAAAGTGAGCAACGCCAAGGGGAGATGCTTGAGCAACATATCGAAGCCGAACTCGCGCAAGCTCCAATGAACGACCTACTTTGGTGGCGACGGATTTCCAACGCCATCAAAAAATGGGCGCCCCCAGGGCAACGGCTGATTATCGTGACCAGTGAAGGCCGCGTGATTGGTGCGATGCCGAGTGAAATGCAGGTGATCCGCAACTTTATTGGGCAATCTGATAATGCCGACCATCCGAAGAAGAAAAAGTACGGACGCGCAGAAATTTTGGGTCCATTTTCTATTCGAGACGGTGAAGATCACTACCAACTCTATTTAGTTCGCCCTGCTAGCAGCCCGCAGTCAGACTTTATTAACCTCTTGTTTGACCGACCATTTTTACTCTTGATTGCCACCATGTTAATCAGTGCACCGTTGCTATTATGGCTATCATGGAGCTTGGCTCGACCTGCCCGTAAATTAAAAATGGCGGCGGACGATGTGGCAAAAGGTAACTTGCGCCCACACCCTGAGCTTGAATCTGGCCCCCAAGAATTCTTATCAACGGGTAACAGTTTTAACCAGATGATCAGTGCGTTAGATGGCATGGTCACTGCCCAGCAGCGATTGATTTCTGACATTTCTCACGAGCTGCGCACCCCACTCACACGATTACAGCTAGCGACGGCATTATTACGCCGCCGCCATGGTGAGAGTAAAGAACTGGAACGCATTGAAACGGAAACTCATCGTTTAGATAGCATGATCAATGACTTGCTGGTGCTCTCTCGCAGTCAGCATAAAAATGAAATTCTTCGCGAACACATCAAAGCCGATGAGTTATGGGGAGATATTCTGGATGATGCAAGCTTCGAAGCGGAGCAGATGAACAAAACATTGGATGTCACGTCACACCCAGGTTCATGGCCGTTGTATTGCAATCCATCCGCCATTGGCAGCGCGTTTGAAAACATTGTGCGTAACGCGCTACGTTACTCAAATACTCATATTGCGGTTGATTTCAAAGAAGAAAATAACGGCATTCTGATTACTGTCGACGATGATGGCCCGGGTGTTAGCCCCGCTGACCGCGAGCATATCTTCCGACCTTTCTATCGCACCGATGAAGCTCGCGACAGAGAAACCGGCGGTACAGGGCTTGGCTTAGCGATTGTTGAAACTGCGATTTCCCAACATAAAGGCTGGGTAAAAGCTGACGACAGCCCGCTAGGTGGATTACGTCTACAGATTTGGCTGCCAGAACACGGCCGTTAATCTTGCATGATAAAGGTCTTTGGTACCCATGTGCCAAAGGCCTTTTTATATATCAGCCATATATTCCTATCTTATTTCGCCTAATATTCCCTACCAAACTCAACCTGACTGATAATTAACTTATTCATATTCACAGACAGTGATGAAATTAGTGCCTCAAACATTGTGTGATATTTGCCTATACGCGTTTACCACATATACTTGTAAGTAAGAAATAGCTCAGACAATTCTTATAAACATTATATTTCAGTGATTACCTCGTTATTCGAGTAATTACCTTTTTCTACACTACATATGCGTGTTCTATTTATATATTAATAACATACATCAAGTTACTGCTGTGATTATCATTATTTTTTATACTATCGAGCCGTATGTATGCTTTTTCTTGACCATCAGGTTATCCACTAAGTATAGATACCATCCAAAGTAATATACCGCCAAATGTGAAATTAATAATTTTTAATAGAGGTATATGCTAATAAGTCACTTAATGGTTTCAAGAAGGTGATCAAAAGATTACAGGCAATGTAGCGATTTTTAGGCGCCTCACACCGATAGTCACTCCGATACTTTAGTGCTATTATTAAGGGCTTTTGATTGATTGTGCTTACGGCACGAGTCAACCTATATGGGAAGGCTATCATAAGCAGTGTTTATTAATTGAGCAATTTTGTAAAAAATGCAGTATTTTCAATTAATAAACACTAAATTTTGAAATTCAATGGCGCTCTGGGACCCGATAACCCAGTGCGGTAGCTATGGGTGTTTAGTAGAATTATAGATTATTTCTAATAACCTACTAGTGATGTAAAAATAAATTATCAACATTTTCAGTATCAAAACGAAAAAGTAATATATATTAAAATATGAAAAGAAAAACTATATTTTTAAGCGGTGGGTTAGGAAACAATTTATTTCAAATAGCATATGGAGAGTTTTTAGAACAATCTGGCTATGAAGTTATTTTTCAGACAGTTCTAACAAAGAAAAATATGTTAACAAAATTATTAGGTTGGTCAATTCATAGTAATGATATTACAGAAAAATTATTATTAGACAAAAAAACCTTACATAAGGCTAATATTATAGACATCCTATTTCTTAGTTATCATTTTTTAAAGAAAAAAATAACAAAGGATAAGTTTTATAAAACCACTCCATCAAACAATAGTAGATACTTTGGATATGCGGTAGAAGGAGAGCATTTAAATGAAAAAGTATTCTCAATAATATCTAATAAAATTAAAAAATATTTTCCACACAAGATTAGCAATAAAAAAACCAATACTATTCTTCACATTAGAAAAGGAGACTTTTCTAATAATTGTACTCTAACTGATGATTACTATATTAAAGCCATAAGCGATTTATCAGTTCAAGACACTATAATAATAGTAACTGATGAACCTAAAATTCTAGATCACGTAAAGAAGAAAATTCATTCCAATGTAGAACTAAGCAATGGAAAATCAATGTTGGATGATTTCTTCACTATTTTCAATTCTAAAAATGCAATTATGTCAAATTCAACTTACTGCTACTGGGCATGCATTCTTGGTAATGTTGATAATGTATTTTTCCCATCTAGAATATCAACGACACAAGATTGGTTCTTTCATTTAAATGCAAAGAATTCCAAAAAAATAGAATGTCAGTTCATCTCTGAATTAGAGTCATCACAATGATATTATTATTTTTTCTATTATCAATATTAATGCTTATTGAAGCATCTACATCCTTATCCCGACTTGCAGGATATCTATTAAAAACACCTGAAAGTGGGCTCATTCTTCAATCATCATTAGCTTTATTTTCAAGAATGTTAATGTTTTTATTTATGCCATTTCTAGGGTATTTATCTGACCAAAACAATCTATTGGGAAATGAAAGTTTAGTTTTATTATCTTCACTATTTATACCTTTCGGATTGATATTATTATATACATTTAAACTTAGGGTTATAAATATATATTCTGTTCTAATATCCAGGGTTAATAAACATGGTAGCTTTTTTAAAGGTGATTCAATATTTGAAAGAGTTATTAAAGAACAATCATTAAAAAAAAAGAAGATAGGTTCTCTTAGAGGGTTTTATTTTTTAGTTTTATTTTCCTACATACCATATTATTTAGCTTGGCCTATAGTCATTCTACTTTTAGATTCATTTCATGAACAGCGAGGTATGATACTCGGTATGTCATCTTTTTTTAATGGGATAAACACTATAGTATTGACTATGTTTGTTGACCCTAAATTAATAAAAATTGGTTCTTACAAAAAAATCCTTCCTCCCATTTATTTAAATTTAATAAAAATTAGAATATTTTCCAGTATTATATCTATAATTCTATTAATTATCATTTATTTATTAACACAATACTTATGAAAAAACTATCACTTATCTTCTCCTGGTTTATTTGGATGATTACTTTTTTTATTCCTGACTCAAAAATAACAATGCAATTTAGAGGATGGCTTTATTCATTATTCATGCCTAAATGTGGAAAAAACTTTCAAGTATCATCCGGAGCTAAATTATTTGGTATTAATAAACTGTATGTTGGGAATAATGTTTTTATAGCAACAAATACTGTAATAAATACTGGAGGAAATATTATTCTACAAGATGATGTTATGATTGGCATTGGCTCTGTTATTGTTGCTGGTAATCATACCCTAGAAGGCTCCTCCTACCGCTTCGGTCAAAGAGAAGAGAAAGATATAATTATAGGACAAGGTAGTTGGATTGCAGCTAACTGTACCGTAATATCAGGAAGCCAATTCCCGCCATCTAGTGTACTTGCCGCTAATTCAGTTTTCTTATTTCATGATGAAGTAAAATCAGGAATTTATGCCGGTGTTCCTGCTAAATTATTAAAAATATATAAGGCACCACATAATGGAGTTAAAAATGATTGATGTCGTCACTGTTTGCGCAGGTAAAGACCTAGAAAATATATCCACATGCATTCAATCCTTAAATAAAAATTTAGATATTAATACAATATATGTAATCACAAATGATACTAATGCAGTCCCAAAATTAAAAAATGTTATTGCCATTGATGAGAATCAGATAATTAGTCGAAATAAAGTGATCGACTTAAAAAAAATAGCATTCCCTTTTTATGAAAAACGTTTTGGATGGTATTACCAACAGTTTTTAAAAATGGAATTCTCTCGAAGTAAGTATTGTACTGGTAATTATCTAATATGGGATGCAGATACAATTTTATTAAAAAGAATTAATTTTTTTGACCAAAATTTATCTATTTTCACAAAGGGAAAAGAAAAATTAAATGAAAACTACGTTAACACATATAAAAAAATTCTAGGCATTGAAAATAAATTTACCTACTCTCTGATTAGCCAGCATCTATTTGTCAAAAAAGATATAATGCAGAAAATGATTATAAAAATAGAAGATCGTTTTAACAATTATTTTGCTGAAGCAATTTTAAAAAATATCACAGGTAATTCCCCTAGCCTATTTAGTGAATATGAAACATATGTAAATTACTATGCTTCAGTAAGTTCTGATTATCGTATCGTAGAACGTAAATGGTTTAGAAATGCAGCCGCAGTATGTGATTTTGGTTCAGATTTAAATACTATAGCTGACAGATTCACAGATTGTGACTATGTCGCAATGGAAAAATTTGATACAACGTTCAAAGGGAAATTAAAAGGTACTTTAAAGTACTATTTTTACAAATCAAAACAGTTATTTGGCATGTAAACAATAATGAACCCTAAAATATTTTCAGCAACAATTTTACTGCTCATCTTTTTTCTTTTATTTCCATGTATAGAAATTGTTTTTTTCGATAATGAAGAAAGAGAAATGGACCTAATTCTTTTTCTATTATTTCAAACAACATCACTAATAGTTGCTTTTTTTATCTGCTCTAAAGCTTCTTTTTTAAAGATAAAAGAAATAGACAGTGCATCTATTTTTCTCGATGAGAAATATATTTCAAAGTCAATATTTATATTGAGCATATTATTTTTTTCTATCTTCCTATTTTTTTGCATTAGTAATATTCAGAATTTTGATGATATAACTAAGTTCTCAGAACGATATCGAAATGCCTACTATAAAGGCAGCGGTTTATATACAGCAGGAATGATACAGTTTTTACCATTTGTATTATCCTTGCTTATAGCAAAGTGCAAAAAAATGAACATTTACATATACTTATGCTTACTCATGCTTATGGCTACTAGCCTTTTATTGGGCCAGCGGATTATTTTACTTGGCATATTGTTTTTTTCAACCATACGCTTGATGACATCAAAGAAAAGAAAGACTTCCCTCATTGTTATATCGTTTCTCTGTCTATTTTTCATTTCATACAAGTTATTATTAAATAATGGAATGTCTGATAGTAGTTTGAAAGACATCCTTTTACATATTGCTGGTAGAATTAGATACCGTTATATTGTTTACGATTCTAATTTTAGTTATGATCTTTCGGATTTTTTTGGATTTGTATCTTACTCGATTATGCCTACTCTTGGCTCATTAGAAGCATGGAAAGAAAGCTTTGCCCTATCCATCCCAAACATTATGGATAACATGCCATTTATTTCTTTATTTTCAGGCCTCGCATTTCCTTATCCTGTAATTGTTTTTAATATTTTTGGTTTTTTTGGATTTATACTTGTTTTCCCAGTTATCATCATATTCATATTATCGTTGAAAAAATTATATGAATCCACTTCCATTTTAAGTTCGACTTGGTATTTATATAGCACTCAGTTTTCTTTCTCTATTCTAATAGAAGATATATACCAATTCAGTAAAATTCCTTTAATGTTATTACTAATATTATTCATTAATGTATTTTTTATTTTTTTAAAAAAACAAATTAGACGGTAGCAAACTATGAAAAAAGCTTTAATTACTGGAATCACTGGCCAAGATGGTTCTTATTTAGCTGAATTTTTATTAAAAAAAGGTTATGAAGTGCATGGAATTATACGCCGAGCATCTTCATTTAATACTGAACGAATTGACTCCGCGATTAATCAAAGCGATAGAATCCATCTTCACTATGGAGATCTGACTGATTCATCTAACCTAATTCGCCTAGTCAAAGAAATCCAGCCAGATGAAGTTTATAACCTAGGTGCCATGTCTCATGTAGCCGTTTCATTTGAGTCTCCAGAATATGCTGCTGATGTTGATGCTATGGGAGCGATCCGTTTGTTGGAAGCTATTCGTATCAATGGATTAGAACATAAGACACGTTTTTATCAGGCTTCAACTTCTGAACTATATGGCGAAGTTCAGGAAATCCCACAACGTGAAACGACACCATTCCACCCACGTTCTCCTTATGCTGTTGCTAAAATGTATGCATATTGGATCACGGTTAACTATCGCGAATCCTATGGGATGTATGCTTGTAATGGAATTCTCTTCAACCATGAATCTCCACGCCGAGGTGAAACCTTTGTAACACGCAAAATTACTCGTACTATTGCGAATATTTCTCAAGGGTTAGAATCATGCTTGTATCTAGGTAATATGGATGCGCTCCGCGATTGGGGTCATGCAAAAGATTACGTTCGTATGCAGTGGATGATGTTACAGCAAGAACAAGCGGATGATTTTGTTATCGCGACAGGTAAACAAATTTCTGTACGTGAATTTGTAAGAATGTCGGCAAAAGAAGCGGGTATTGAACTTTCATTCACCGGTGAAGGTGTTGATGAAGTGGCGACTGTCACTAATGTTGATAAATCAATCGCTCCACATGTTAATGTCGACGATATCATTGTTCGCGTTAGCCCTAAATTCTTTAGACCTGCCGAAGTTGAAACATTATTAGGCGATCCATCCAAAGCAAAAGAAAAGCTGGGATGGGTACCAGAGATCACGGTTGAAGAAATGTGTGCTGAAATGGTTGCTTCGGATATACAGAAAGCAAAACAACATGCCCTACTGAAAGCCCATGGTTTTGATGTTTCAATTTCTCTTGAAAATACAAATACATTTTCAAAAGCAAAAGAAAAATTAGATTTAAAAACACATGGTCTAATTGGTGAATAAAATGAAAAGAGTTTTTGTTGCTGGTCATAATGGTATGGTTGGCTCAGCAATAGTTAGACAGCTAGCCAATCGTAGTGATATTGAATTAATTACTAAATCACGTAATGAATTAGATCTGACAAATCAAGCTGATGTAGATAGTTTTTTTGCTCATAATGAAATTGATGAAGTTTATTTAGCTGCTGCAAAAGTAGGCGGTATTCACGCTAATAATACTTATCCCGCCGATTTTATTTACCAAAATCTCATTATGGAATGTAATATCATAAATGCTTCCCATAAAAATAATATTCAACATCTATTATTTTTAGGTTCTTCATGTATTTATCCTAAGCTTGCATCTCAACCAATGTCAGAAGATGCTCTTCTAACTGGCATTTTGGAAGCGACTAACGAGCCTTATGCTATTGCAAAAATTGCCGGTATAAAACTGTGTGAATCCTATAATCGACAATACGGTCGTGATTATCGCAGTGTTATGCCAACAAATTTATATGGTGAAAATGATAATTTTCATCCAGAGAACTCTCACGTTATTCCTGCATTAATGCGCCGTTTCCACGAAGCAAAACTCAATAATGATGCGCAAGTTGTTGTTTGGGGTACTGGCACACCAATGCGTGAATTCCTTCACGTCGATGATATGGCCGCAGCATCTGTCTATGTCATGGAGCTTAATAATAAGACTTATCAAGACAATACCCAGCCGATGCTTTCTCATATCAACGTAGGTACAGGCGTCGACTGTACTATTCGTGAAATGGCAGAAACTATGGCAAAAGTTGTTGGTTTTGCCGGAAAAGTAGTCTTTGATAACAGCAAACCGGATGGAACTCCACGTAAACTCATGGATGTTTCACGCTTGAAGGATCTAGGCTGGAGCTACTCTATTGAGTTAGAAGATGGTCTTAATAAAACTTACCAATGGTTTTTGCAAAATCAAAATAACTTCCGTAAACAATAGGTTGTTAATATGACGCAACGATTAGAATTAAATACGTTTAAAACGGTCGTTGCATCTACGCCCCTCGTTTCTATTGACTTGATTGTTTGCAATTCAAACAATCAAGCGTTACTAGGATTACGTAATAACCGCCCAGCTCAAGGTTATTGGTTTGTTCCTGGAGGGCGTATTTGCAAGGATGAAACATTTGATGATGCATTTCATCGCCTGACGCATGCAGAACTTGGTTTTCCTTACAACATCCACGAAGCCAATTTTATTGGATACTATCAGCATTTATACCCTGATAATTTTTCCGAAGAACATTTCTCTACTCACTATGTCGTTCTCGGCTTTTTAATTAAACAAGATGTTGACCTCAATATATTACCACTAGAGCAGCATAATAATTATAAGTGGTGGGATATCAATGAGCTGCTTGCTTCAAGTGAAGTTCATGATAATACAAAGGCTTACTTTCTTAGTCATCACTTCAATTCACGGTAAATTATAATGTTATTGCCTGTTATTATGGCCGGAGGCTCTGGTAGTCGTTTATGGCCTCTTTCTCGTAGCTTATATCCAAAACAATTTATTAGTCTCACAAGCAAGAAAACGATGCTACAAGAAACTATTGCTCGCCTAAAAAATGTAGAGCATCAGCCACCATTACTTATTTGTAATGAAGAACATCGATTTATTGTTGCTGAACAATTGAGACAAGAGAATTTTAAACACAGCGGCATTATTTTAGAGCCTGTTGGACGTAACACAGGACCAGCAATTGCATTAGCGGCAATTAAAGCTATGCAAAATGGTGATGACCCTCTACTGCTTGTTTTAGCCGCAGATCATGTTATTCAAGACCATACATCCTTCACAAAGAGCATAGAAAAGGCAATCTCCTCCGCAGAACAAGGCGCTTTAATTACCTTTGGAATTGTTCCGACAGCTCCAGAAACAGGTTATGGCTATATTAAAAAAGGTAATTTAGTCAATGAATCCGCTTTCCAAGTTGAACGTTTCGTTGAAAAGCCTGATTTAAATACTGCCGAACAATATATTGCTAGCAATGAGTATCTTTGGAATAGCGGAATGTTTTTATTTAAAGCATCTTGCTATGTTAACGAGTTAAAGAAACACGCCCCTGAAATTCTATCCAGCTGTGAGCTAGCCCTTAAAAATTCGCTTAGTGATTTAGACTTTACACGTATCAACGCTGAAATTTTTAAAGCATGCCCAGAAGACTCCATTGACTATGCCGTTATGGAGAAAGCAGACAATGTCTTAGTTGTTCCAATGGATGCAGGATGGAGTGATGTTGGCTCATTCAGTTCACTTTGGGAAGTTTCCCCTAAAGATCAGCAGTCTAACGTGATCATTGGTGACGTTCTTACAGAAAATACTAGAAATAGTTATGTCTACTCACAAAGTAAACTCGTCTCCACTGTTGGTGTTGATAACCTTGTTATTATTGAAACTAAAGATGCAGTTCTTGTTGCGAACAAAGATAATGTCCAGGATGTCAAAAGTATCGTTAATCAACTGAAACAAGCTGGTCGTAGTGAATGTGAGCAACACCGTGAAGCATATCGCCCATGGGGAACTCATGATGAAATTGCACATGGGGAACGCTTTCACGTTAAACATTTGAAAGTCAAACCCGGTGAAAAAACCGCACTACAAATGCATTATCACCGAGCTGAGCACTGGGTAGTTGTACAAGGCACAGCTAAGGTGACTAACGGTGATAAAAGCTATATTTTAAGTGAGAACGAATCGACCTATATCCCTATAGGTTCACCTCATCGAATAGAAAATCCTGGAAAAATTGACCTTCATTTAATTGAAGTTCGTTCTGGAAATTATCTCGAAGAAGATGACATTGTTCGCATTAAAGAATATGGGTTAGATGACTAACCACCTAGACATTCTTAACGATGATATGATTATGAATAGTTATGATGTAATAAAAAAATCAGGTATTCAGTTTGGTACCAGTGGTGCCCGTGGTTTAGTGACTCAGTTTACTCATGAAGCCTGTGCAGCTTTCACCCACGCATTCCTAGCAAGCATCAAGAATAAATTTACTTTTCGCCAAGTTGCTATTGCTATAGATAACCGCCCGAGTAGTGAGTTTATTGCAACAGCTTGTATTGATGCCATTCAAAAACAAGGCCTTGAGCCACTTTACTATGGCGTTATTCCTACCCCTGCCCTTGCGTATACTGCGATGCAAAGTAATATTCCTTGCATTATGGTAACTGGTAGCCACATTCCTTTTGATAGAAACGGTTTAAAATTTTATCGACCTGATGGTGAAATCACAAAGGCTGATGAACTTGAAATTCTGAACAGTAATATAGAATTTGAACTCTCTCCTAACTTAGCTCAGCTATTACCCGTAAACCCTCTCGCAACAGAGCAATACATTCAACGATATTGCTCTATCTTTGATGAAAAACTATTAATGGGAAAACGTATTGGTATCTATGAGCACTCAAGTGCTGGTCGAGATATTTATCCGGTTCTATTTAAGCAGTTAGGCGCCGAAGTTATTTCTTTGGAAAGAAGTGATGTTTTTGTCCCGATTGATACTGAAGCTGTTTCTGAAGAGGACAAAATCAGAGCACAAAACTGGTCTAAATTACATGGCTTTGATGCAATATTCTCAACGGATGGAGATGGCGATCGACCTCTAGTGGCTGATGAAAATGGTGTATGGCTACGAGGTGATATACTAGGTTTACTATGTTCATTAGAAATGGGTATTGAAGCACTAGCGATTCCGGTAAGTTGCAATACAATTATCTCAAAAACAGAACAGTTTAAATGTGTAAAGCAAACAAAAATCGGTTCACCTTATGTCATTGAGGAATTTACTAATTTAGCTAAAAACCATTCCAAACTTGCAGGCTTTGAAGCCAATGGTGGCTTCCTGCTTGGGTCAGATATTCTAGTTAATAGTAAACCACTCGCAGCACTACCAACCCGCGATGCTGTCTTACCATTCCTAATGTTATTATCAGCAGCAAAAAAAGTGGGTATCTCTTCTTTAGTTAATGCATTACCACAACGTATTACTTTTAGTGATCGTATACAGAATTTTGCAACAGAAAAAAGCAAAAATATCATTGAAAAAGCCAAAAGAAATCCTGAAAAATTATTGAGTGATTTAGGCTTTAGCGATGCACGTATACTAGAGGTCAACACTATTGATGGCTTAAGGATGACATTATCCAATGGTAATATTATCCACCTAAGACCTTCAGGTAATGCTCCAGAATTAAGATGCTATGCTGAAGCAAATAGCGCTGAAATAGCCCAATCTACTGTCATTCAAACATTACGCCAAGTTCAAACATTTTCTGACTTCTAAAAATTGGTTATCACATGAAAATAGCAATCGCAGGTACCGGCTACGTCGGTCTATCTAACGCCATGTTACTGTCCCAACACCACGAAGTGGTGGCGGTCGATATCATCCCTGAAAAAGTGGCGATGCTTAACAATAAGCAATCCCCGATTATCGACACTGAAATCGAACAGTTTCTAACGGAAAAGCAACTCAATTTCCGTGCGACCGAAGATAAAGTCGAAGCCTATATGGGCGCACAATACGTGATTGTGGCGACCCCGACAGACTACGACCCAAAAACTAACTACTTCAACACCAATTCAGTGGAATCCGTTATTCATGATGTGAACAAACTGAACCCGGAAGCGACCATTATCGTCAAATCTACCATTCCAGTGGGCTTTACGGAGCGTCTGCGTGAAGAGTTTGGTTACACCAACGTGATTTTCTCCCCAGAATTCTTACGTGAAGGACGCGCGCTGTGGGATAACCTGTACCCGTCCCGTATCGTGGTGGGAGAACGTTCTGAACGTGCACAGATTTTCGCTGACTTACTGTTAGAAGGTGCGATTAAGAAAGATGTACCGGTGCTGTTCACTGACGGGACTGAAGCCGAAGCGGTTAAACTGTTCGCAAACACCTTCTTAGCGATGCGTGTCGCATACTTCAACGAATTAGATACTTACGCAGAAAGCCGTGGCTTAAATGCGCGTCAAATCATTGAAGGGGTTTCTTTAGACCCGCGTATCGGCAGCCACTACAATAACCCATCATTCGGTTATGGTGGCTACTGCTTACCGAAAGACACCAAGCAGTTACTGGCGAACTACGATGATGTGCCGAATAACCTGATTAACGCGATTGTCGAATCAAACCGCACCCGTAAAGACTTTATCTCGGATGCGATTATCGCTAAAGCACCACGTAAAGTCGGTGTGTATCGCTTAGTGATGAAAGCGGGCTCCGATAACTTCCGCGCCTC
>NZ_WLTU01000020.1:0-88242 GCF_009706275.1 Providencia sp. wls1943 | reverse complement strand
CTGAGCCATGATCAAACTCTTCAATTAAAAAGCTTGATGCTCAAAGAATGTTTACTGTCGTTTGATTTCCGAAGAAACCAAATTACCTATTAGTTCATATATATATGAATTAACGTGTTAGTCACTCTTCAAGACTTAAAATCAAATATTTTTTTGATAGTGTCCTGTGAGTGCCCACACAGATTGTCTGATAAATTGTTAAAGAGCGGTGCGACTTAATCTTTCGATTATCGACTTTAGGTCATTGTCGCGAGGTGTCGTATACTACGTTTTTTATTTAGAAAGTCAAGCGATTATTTTCAACTATTTTCTTTCTTCACCTCTGTTATCACGGTGCTTCGAGGTTTTCTTCGAGCCGGTTTGTCGTGACAACGGATGCGCATTATAGGGAGCTCCCAAAATCTCGCAAGTGTTTTTTTTACATATTTATTTCGTTCGCGCTTTTTTTAGCCAAATATGACTTAATAGCGTAAATTACTACTGTTTTTTGACTATTTCAGCAGCAATAATTGATTTACTCACGTAACATATCATTGATTAGTATCTGTATGAGATGAATTATGGAATTGAGCAAGCAACAAAATGCCTCACAAAAAAACCTCTCTTTTATTATTGCGCAGAGTCTTGGACAGCTCATATTAAAAGGCACCTACTTATCTGACTCTATTCTTCCCAGCGAATTAGAATTATCAAAGCAATTTAATGCCAGCCGAACCGCCATAAGAGAAGCCATTAAAACATTAGCTGCAAAAGGCATGGTTTTAGCTCGCCCTCGAATTGGTACACGAGTCATGCCCGCATCAAATTGGAACTTCCTTGACCAAGACTTATTAAATTGGTGGATTAACAGCGAAGAAAAATCCGTGGTGATTAAACACTTTCAAGTTGTTCGCCTCGCCATTGAGCCCCAAGCTTGCTATTTCGCTGCACTGAATGCCACTGAAGAGCAAAAACAGTCTCTACAATTACTATCAAATGAAATGGTAACCTTAGAAAAAGAGTTCGATAGGCCTCACTGGATAAAAGTTGATTTTCGCTTTCATCTCACTATCTATCGGGCGTGCTGTAATCCTTTTTTAATTTCGTTCGCGAATCTTTTTAGGTCGGTGTATCAGCTTTATTTTGATGCAATAACAGAAAATGATGCGATTGAAGTGGAACTTCATCAACAACTTGCCGATGCTATTATTAATGGCAATAGCCGTGAAGCTTACGATCTCTGCTATACCTTATTAACGACAATGAACAAATAAGCTAACAGAACGAATTCGCTCACCAAATTTATCGATAGGTAACGGATGTTTAAAACTGCTAAAAATATGTCGGGTTTGCCATGGATTGCCGCGATGGCTTTCTTTATGCAAGCGTTAGATGCCACGATATTGAATACGGCACTGCCCGATATCGCCAAAAGTTTGCATCACTCCCCATTAGCGATGCAATCTGCCGTAGTGAGCTATACCCTAACAGTTGCACTGTTAATTCCGGTGAGTGGTTGGTTTGCCGATAGATTTGGCACTCGACGTATCTTTATCATTGCGGTTTCTCTGTTTTCTTTAGGGTCATTACTCTGCGCGCTTTCCCCTTCATTAACTGTGCTGGTTATTTCTCGCGTTATCCAAGGAATTGGCGGGGCAATGATGATGCCAGTAGCGCGGCTCGCATTAATTCGGGCGTATCCGCGCAGTGAACTTCTGCCTATTTTGAATTTTGTCACCATCCCTGGGTTAGTCGGCCCCATCTTAGGGCCTCTGTTGGGTGGTATTCTCGTCACCTATGCCACATGGCATTGGATATTCATTATTAATATCCCTATTGGTGTACTTGGGATTGTGTATGCCTTAAGGCATATGCCTGATTTTAAAATGCCAAAGCGTAAGTTTGATACCCTTGGCTTTCTTTTATTTGGCTTTGGCTTGGTCATGCTCTCAGTCAGTCTGGATCTGTTCGGCGATAAATCACTGTCTAACTATATTCCTTTGGCTATTGTTCTGGGCGGTTTTCTTTGTCTTCTTCTTTATATACTTCACGCAAGGCGCATTAAGCACGCCATTATTCCGCTCAACTTATTTAAGACGAGAACCTTTTCCATCGGTATTAGCGGTAACATCGCCACGCGATTAGGTACGGGAAGTATTCCATTCTTAATGCCATTAATGCTGCAAGTAGGATTTGGTTATGAAGCCGTTGTCGCGGGAATGATGATGGCTCCGATGGCCATTGGCTCGATTACGGCAAAGTCCGCAGTCACAAGAATTCTAACCCGATTTGGATACCGTAATACGCTATTTACTGTCACGGTAATTATTGGGTTGATGGTCTCGCAGTTTTCGCTGCAATCTCCAGATATGTCAATTTACCTGCTTATCGTTCCGTTGTTTGTTTTAGGGATGGTGATGTCCACCCAGTTCACTGCTATGAATACCATTTGCCTAGCGGATTTAACGGATAATAATGCTAGCGCCGGCAACAGTATGCTAGCCGTGACTCAGCAACTTTCGATTAGCTTTGGGATCGCGGTGAGCGCCACCATTTTGAGCTTTTTTGATAACCAGCCAAACAGTAATGTCGTGGATAACTTCCATTACACCTTTATTACTATCGGCGCTATCACGTTACTTTCTGCCTTTGTGTTTCTATTACTCAGTAAAACCGATGGCGATAATTTAATTAAAGGCAAAGGCAAAAAATCTGAGAAAACGCAGAATTAGCGTTTCCTCACTGATTGGCGTTCCACGAGTTTTGGTGTTAAGACTAAAACAGATGGTTCTGCATCTGGGTTATCCATTCGATAAATAAGCTGGTTAACCGCTTGCTGACCAAGTTCATCCTTTGGCTGATGAACTGTGGTGAGTGGTGGGATCATGTAAGAAGAGAGTGCAATATCGTCATAACCAATAATGGAAATGTCGTCAGGCACTTTCATGCCTTTTTGGTAAATAGCTTGGTAGGCACCGACCGCCATTGCATCATTCCCCGCAAAAATAGCATCAGGGGGATTCGGTAGTGCCAAGAGTTTATTCATCGAATCAAAACCACCTGAAAACTCAAAATCACTAAAGATAATATATTCGTCATGGATATTGAGGGATGCGGCCTTCATGGCTTGAAGGAAACCTTGATAACGCGCTTGTGCGGGAGATTTATCTTGAGGGCCAGCAATACAGGCAATTCGAGTAAAGCCCGCATCAATTAAATGACGCGTGGCAATTTCACCGCCGAGGAACGAGTTATCCTGAATAATATCTCCGGCTGATTCAAACGGAGACCAGTCCATCATCACCGTAGGAACAGATGGATAGCGGGAAAATACGGCTTTGGATGGGCCTTGCGCTTCCGTGCACATAATAAGAAGCCCATCGACGCGTTTTTGCAAAAGGGTCTCTAAGCTATGATCCATCCGCTTAAAATCCCCTTCGGTGTTGCACAGGATCAAACTGTAACCCAATTCGTAGCAACTACGTTCTACACCACGTACGACTTCCGCATAAAACGGGTTGTTACTGGCGGTTAGTAACATTCCGATGGTATTGGTGCGGTTCATCTTCAAACTTCTCGCTAAGGCCGATGGCGCATAGTTGAGATGTTCGATGGCACTTTTTACCCGTGAAGTGACGCTTTCGCTAACATAGCGATTTTGGTTGATAACATGGGATACGGTGGATGTTGACACGCCAGCAAGGCGAGCAACATCTTTCATTGTTGCCACAAATTAATCCTATTGAAGAAGAAACTGGTCTATTTCATTACGCCATGGAACAGAAGGTTGTGCACCGGGACGCGTCACTGCAATTGCGGCAGCCGCATGGGCAAAGACAATCGCATCTTCATCGGATTGACCTTCAAGTAGCGCAGTTACATACGCCCCATTGAATGTATCACCTGCTGCAATGGTGTCCACCGCTTTCACTTTAAAGCCTGGAATTATTTTGCCTTGCTTACCAGATTCACTGTACCAAACCCCTCTGGCACCCAATGTAATCATCACTTTATTAATGCCTTTTTGATGCAGTGCTTGTGCCGCTTTTTGTGCGCCTTCTTCATCATTAACAGCGATACCCGTTAAATGCTCCGCTTCCGTTTCATTCGGCGTGATCACATCCACCAGCGACAGTAGCGAATCTGGCAACGCTTGCGCAGGCGCTGGGTTTAAAATCACTTGAGTTTGGTGTTTACGCGCGATCTCAGCGGCCATTTGAACAGTTTCAATCGGGGATTCAAGCTGCATCAATAAAGCATCAGCATCGATAATTTTTTGCTGATATGCGGCCAGTCGTTCTGTAGAAAGATGACCATTGGCTCCCGCGTTGATCCCAATAATATTTTCGCCTTGCCCGTTCACATAAATGAGTGCAACACCCGTTGTTTCACCGGCAACTGAATCAATACAATCAATCTTAATCGTATCTTTTTGCAGTTGTTTTTTGATGCTGACGCCTACATCGTCATCACCGACACAAGCAATAAATGTGATATCAACGCCACTACGACCTGCAGCTACCGCTTGGTTGGCACCTTTGCCACCGAAAGCAACTTGGTAACTATCACCTCTTACTGTTTCGCCTGGCTGGGGAAACTGCTGCACATTCAGAATGTGGTCAACGTTGATACTACCTAAAACAACCAGTTTAGCTGCTGCCATCACATTTATGTCCTTTTGCTACGCAATTAAATAAACCGCCGCTAAGTTTCACGGCGATTTATCAATCTTCTTGTTTTATCAAGGATTATTACTTTATATAGAATTATTGTTTTACCACGAGTTCTAATTCAACAGGAACTGTTGCTTCGACTTTCTCGCCTTTTAATACTTTATCTGCGATCTGCACTCCAACAATACCAATTTGATCTGGACGTTGAGCAATCGTCGCGCCTAACTTTCCACCTTGAACTGCTTTGATACCGTCATTTGTACCATCAAAACCAACCACCAAAACGTCATCACGACCGGCAGTTTGTAATGCTCTTAACGCACCTAAAGCCATTTCATCATTTTGTGCAAAAACAGCCTGAACAGTAGGGTGTGCAGTCAATAAGTTTTGCATCACGTTCAAGCCTTTAGTTCTGTCGAAATCCGCAGGCTGGCTCGCTAATACGTTGAATTTATGCTCTTTCGCACCCGTATTGAAACCTTCACCACGTTCACGAGCTGCCGACGTTCCAGAAATCCCTTCTAATTGAATAACTTTGGCGTCATTGCCCGTTTTCTTGGCGATAAAGTCTGCCGCCATTTTTCCGCCCATGCGGTTATCAGAGGCAACATGGCTCACCACTTCACCTTTGTTAGCGGCGCGGTCTAGGGTGATCACGGGGATTTTCGCTTTGTTAGCCATCAAGATAGAGTTACCCACTGCGTCAGAGTCAGTTGGGTTGATCAGCATTAATTTGGTGCCACGTACCGTTAAATCTTGGACGTTCGCTAACTCTTTCGCTGGGTTATCTTGAGAATCTAAAACAATCAGTTCATAGCCCAGTTTGTCCGCTTCTTTTTGTGCCGCATCTTTCATGGTCACAAAGAATGGGTTGTTCAAGGTTGAAATAACCAGCGCGATGCTCTCTTTGGCCATCGCGTTCACACTGACGGTTGCTGTTAGTGCAAAAGCGGTAAATAAAGTCGCTAATTTGTTCAGTTTCATAAGAAAATTCCTGTCATTATCGGGTAGGGGTCAGAATCACTATTTTTTGTTATCAACAAGTACAGCTAATAAAATCACAACGGCTTTTACGATCATTTGGTAGTTCGACGAAATACCTAATAAGTTCAAACCATTGTTTAAGAAACCTAAGATCAGCGCACCAATCAGCGTACCAACAATGCGCCCTTTACCACCAGCAAGGCTTGTGCCACCCAGTACCACCGCAGCAATCGCATCCAGTTCATAACCGTTACCCGCCATTGGCTGAGCTGAAGATAAACGTGCCACTTCAATCACACTCGCCAGCGCTGCTAATAAACCACACAGGGAGTAAACGATAATTTTAATTTTATCGACATTAATACCGGATAAGCGGGTCGCTGATTCATTTCCGCCTAACGCATAGATATAACGACCTAAGCGGGTGTGGTGCAGCATGTACCATGCCGCAGCAAAGACAATTACCATTAACCATACTGGGGTAGGAATACCTAGCGGGCGACCAATACCAAACCAACCAAATAAATCGGCGTTATCGCTAAAACCCGTATTGATTGGGCTGCCATCGGTATAAACACGGGTTACACCACGTAGTAATAGCATCATGACTAACGTTGCGATAAAGGCTTGGACTTTACCTTTTGCGACAATCACCCCTGTGCATGCACCAATGGCAGCACCGAGCGCTAATGCACCCGCGACAGCAACAAAGGCATTCACATCAGCGCCGACCATCGATGCGGCTACAGCACCAGTTAATGCCAATAGAGATCCCACAGACAAATCAATGCCTGAAGTCAGAATCACTAACGTCATTCCCACTGCCATAATCGCGTTCACAGAAGTCTGTTGCAGGATATTAAACAGGTTATTGACCGTAAAAAAGTTAGGACTTAGGGTTGAAACAATCGCAATTAAGACTAATAGGGCGATTAAGGATTTTTGCTCCATTAGCCATGCTTTGCTGAAGTAGCGTTTTGATGGTGCGGTTGTTGAACTCATGCTGTTAACTCCTGAACTGAGCCGTAATTTTTACCGACTGCGGCCGCCATTAAGGCTTCCTGCGTTGCTTCTTTGGCAGAGAATTCGCCGCTGATATGCCCTTCATGCATAACCAAAATGCGATCGCTCATCCCAATCACTTCAGGCATTTCTGAAGATACAAGGATGATACTCAGCCCTTCTTTTTTAAATTGGTTGATTAGTTGGTAAATCTCTTTTTTTGCCCCAACGTCGACACCACGGGTTGGCTCATCAAGGATAAGCACTTTCGGTCGAGTCATTAATCCACGGGCAATAGCCACTTTTTGCTGGTTACCACCAGATAAGTTGCCAATAATTTGGTCCATGGATGGGGTTTTAATATTAAATAAGCGGATAAAATCCCCCACGGTCATTTGCTCTTCGCCATGTTTTAATGTGCCACCAAAGTGGCTGAAGTAACCTAATGCCGTTAAGGACATATTTTCTTTTACTGACATCCCCAGTACTAAACCATCGCGCTTACGGTCTTCCGAAATATAAACGATGCCGTTATTCAAACCATCTTGTGGGGTTTTTAAGGTGACGTTTTTGCCTTCTAGCTGGATATTGCCGGATTTTTTCGGTGCTGCGCCGTAGATGATTTTCATCAACTCTGTACGTCCTGCGCCCATCAAACCTGAAACACCTAAAATTTCACCGCTTTTTAGCGTGAAACTGGCATTGGTGACACCGGGACCAGAAACATTTTCAACTTGAAGACGAATATCACCAACAGGCACATCGACTCGCGGATATTGGTCTTCCAGCTTACGTCCGACCATCATCTCAATCAGTTTTTCTTCTTCTAATTCACTGACGGGCTTTTCACCAATAAACTGACCGTCACGAAAAACGGTCACGTCGTCGCAAATTTCGAAAATTTCTTTTAAACGGTGAGAGATATACACAATCCCGCAGCCTTGGGATTTTAAATCTTCAATCACGCGAAAGAGTGAGGCGGTTTCGGTA
Organism: Providencia sp. wls1943; assembly: GCF_009706275.1. Classification (NCBI taxonomy): domain Bacteria; kingdom Pseudomonadati; phylum Pseudomonadota; class Gammaproteobacteria; order Enterobacterales; family Morganellaceae; genus Providencia; species Providencia sp. wls1943. The sequence continues at coordinate 80,614 of NZ_WLTU01000020.1, read as the reverse complement.
TCGGTAAGTGCATCCGTCGGTTCATCCATAATGATGATTTGAGACTGAAAGCTGAGAACTTTGGCAATTTCCACCATTTGTTGTTCACCGATGGATAATTCGGCGATAGTTTGGTGGCTATCGTAATCAAGGTTTAATCGTTGGAGCAGTTTGTCTGACTCGCTGAACATTTTTTTCCAGTCGATTTTGCCGAACTTGTTTACAAACTCGCGACCTAAAAAGATATTTTCAGCAATGGTTAATTCTGGAATTAAGTTTAGCTCTTGGTGAATGATCCCGATCCCCGCTTCTTGGGAACTCTTTGGACCATTAAATGCCACGTCTTTACCAAGGTAACGGATCGCTCCCGCATCTTTATTGTAAATCCCCGTGAGCACTTTCATCATGGTGGATTTACCGGCACCATTTTCTCCCACTAGCGCCATCACTCTACCTGGGTAGACTTTTAGAGCGGCTCCAGAGAGTGCTTTTACTCCGGGGAAAGCTTTATCAATGCCGATTAGTTCTAATAAAGGTTGCATAGTCACCTCAGAAAGTCACACCGGAACAAAGAATGATATTTGCGTAGGGTGAACATTCCCCTGTTCTGATCACGGCTTTACTATCATGAGTTCGTTGTTTGAAATGCTCATGGCTGCAATAAATGACTTCAATGTGATTTCCCTGTGCCGCTTCCAATTCATGAAGATGGGCTAAAATGGCTTTTTCCATTTGCGGATTTATTTTGCTGATTTCTTGAGCAAGTATCGCTTTTTCTACCTGCATTTCTTGGGTGATCACCCGCAAAACAGACATAAAATCCGGTAGTCCTTGCGTCACAGCGAGGTCAATACGTTCAGCGCTGTCTGGAATTGGCAGGCCGGCATCACCCAGCGTGATATGGTCAGTATGACCCAGTTTGGCAATCACGGAAGCAACATTTGAGTTAAGCAACATACCTTTCTTCATTCTTTACCACCGTTTTTAGTCTGTTTTTTCTACTTTTGAGTTTCGGCTCTGCATGAGCGAAACGTTTCGCTTATACAATAATAGTAAAGAACAGTCACAACTCAATGTTCTTATCTTGGTTTTGTGATCACTATCGAAACGTTTCGTTAGCCTATTTTTACGCATAAAAAGCTAACTTATTGAATAAGTTGTCGCTGAATCGTTCCTGCTTAATTAATACTCAGTTGTTCGTTACAAGTTAGATTTGTTGCTCTTTATCCTAAATAACATCAAAGAAAAATCATAAAACTGATTGCACAATGAATAAAAGGACGGATAACCTAGCAATAGCGTGGTCAATAACCATCTCCCTCTAACCCTTAGACGAGTTATTTAGAGAAAAGGAACACCTTATGCAATTAGCAGAACGGATAGCCCAATTAAGCAACTACCTTGAAGGTGGCTTGTATGAACGTCAACAAGCTATTCGTTTGTGTTTGCTCGCCACGCTCAGTGGGGAAAGTGTGTTTTTGCTGGGACCTCCCGGGATAGCGAAAAGCTTAATTGCCCGCCGCATGAAATATGCCTTCCGCCAAGCAAATGCGTTTGAATATTTAATGACGCGCTTTTCTACCCCTGAAGAGATTTTTGGTCCACTTTCCATTCAAGCCTTAAAAGATGAAGGGCGTTATGAGCGTTTAACCAAAGGATACCTGCCCGATGCGGAAGTGGTGTTTTTGGATGAGATTTGGAAAGCAGGCCCTGCCATTTTAAATACTTTACTGACCGCCATTAATGAGCGCAAATTCCGTAATGGGGATGAAGAAAAAAACATCCCAATGCGTTTGCTAGTCACTGCATCCAACGAGCTACCTGATGCGGATAATAGTCTTGAAGCGCTATTTGATAGGATGCTGCTGCGAATTTGGCTGGATAAAGTACAAGAGAAGCAAAATTTCCGCGCGCTGCTGACAGGCAAATCTCAACAAGAAGAGAATTTGGTTCCTGATCACCTAAAAATCAGTGAAGAAGAGTATCGAGAATGGCAAAAAGAAATTCCCAAGGTTTCGCTGCCCGATCACTGTTTTGAATTGATTTACCAATTACGCCAACAGATTGATGCCACAGAGAAAAATTTATATGTCTCTGATAGGCGTTGGAAAAAAGCCGTTTATTTATTGCAGGCTAGCGCCTTCTTTAATGGTCGAAACTCCGTTTCGCCGTTGGATATTGTGCTGCTCAAAGATTGCCTATGGCATGATATGCAGTCAATGAACTTACTGCCGCAATTGCTCAAGTCATTAGTGCAGGAAGATGGCTGGCAACAGCGTAAATTTACGCGAGAAATTGAGCAGGTTTACCAACAGTGGATGTCATCCACCCAAGATCAAAATAACCAAGATGCATTTAAAGTTTTAAAAAATAACGCGATGTTCGCACGAAAAGCCTCTTATGTGTTACCAGAGAATATTGGTGAAGGGCGTGTAACCCTATTTTTGCATCGCCCATTACAGCTACATAATATGAAAGTGACCTTTATTACCACCGAGAAAAAATCACTGGTGAATTTCCTCAATAAAGGCACCACCTTATCCGCTCATCTTAATGGGATTGGTTTCGCACAAGAGCTGGCGGCTGAAGTGAATAATTTAAACCAAATTCAGCTGTTAGATGTTAGCCATCAAGCATCAACCTTATATTTACAAGATAAAAACCCTACAGCGGCGCCGACAACCAATAATAAAGAGTGGCTAGATAAGCTTGATGCCATCCAAAATGAGATCCAAGGGGCGAAATACCAATTTGAAAAGCAGCAACCTAACCTGTTTATCGAGGCCCATTGGCTAGCAGATGTTGAAGAGAGCTTTATTAAACTGAGCGATAAATTGACCCAGCTCCGCCAGCAAATTATGGGAAAGGTGGCTAACTCATTATGATGAGCCTAGCGTCCCTCGAATTATTGCTTTCAGTGAATGAAAGCCAGCTGATTGAAGAGATTATTATTTCTCTTCTTGCCACCCCACAGCTGGCGGTTTTCTTTGAAAAGCATCCTCGATTGAAAAAGGCGCTATTAAAAGATCTCTCCAGTTGGAAAAAAGACCTTAAACAGAAGCTGCAAGATGCGCTAGTTCCTCAGCAACTTTCTGAAGAGTTTGGGCTATATCAGAAGTCATTGGGCATTCCCACTGATACATTTTTCACCCAATTGCCTGACGTGATAGCACGGCTCGAGCAATTAGATTCCCCGTTTTACCGTGAAGCCCTACAGCTGCAAAAGGGAAAAATTGAAAATCGCAGTGCACGGCAATCTTTGATTGTTCAACGTTGGCGTATTAGCTTGATTTTGCAGGTGACTACATTACATAAAGAACTCTTAGAGCAAGAAAAAGAGCAATTGCTGGCGGAATTACAACGCCGTTTAGCACTGAGCGGTAATCTTGAGGATATTCTAGGGGAAAATGAACGTTCCTCTGGGCGATTATGGGATCTGAGTAAAGGGTTTAGTCACCCAGCGTCTTATAATGATCAATTAATCGCTCGCTACAGTGATTTTTTGCGCCAGCAACCCGAGCTGGAAAAAATTGCTCAGTTACTGGGGCGTAGCCAATCTGCTAAGTCTATTCTTGATGACAATGTGATCCTTGAGCCGATGACAGTGATGGAAAAAGTCCCCGAAACCGTCCCTGAGCAAGTGAATGGCTTAAACCAGAGTGACGATATTCTGCGGTTATTACCGGCAGAGCTTGCGATGTTAGGGCTTGAAGATATTGAATTTGAGTTCTACCGCAAGTTATTAGAGAAGCAGCTTATAACCTATCGATTACAAGGGGAAAGCTGGCAAGAACGCAAAGTTTTACGCCCAGTAACCCATCATCAACATGAAGATCAGCCCAGAGGACCATTTGTAGTATGTATCGATACTTCAGGTTCTATGGGTGGAATTAATGAGCGTTGTGCAAAAGCGTTCTGTCTGGCCTTAATGAAAATCGCGCTGGCGGATAACCGAGCTTGCCACGTGATGCTGTTTTCCACTGAAATTGTTCATTATGACCTTCTCTCTGCGGATGGCTTAGAACAATACATGCGCTTCTTGCATCAAACATTCCGTGGTGGAACCGACTTGGTGGCATGTTTACGAGAAACAACGGTAAAATTGGAGTCAAAACAGTGGAGTGATGCCGATGCGGTTGTCATTTCGGACTTTGTGGCTCAGCGCTTGCCGGATGAGTTAATTCAGAAGATTAAATCCCTTCAGAAGGTTGGTAAATACCGCTTCCATGCGGTATCAGTCTCAAATTATGGGAAGCCCGGTATCATGAAGATATTTGATCATATCTGGCGCTTTGATACAGGGCTAAAAAGCAGACTACTGCGCCGTTTTAATCGCTAATTACAGCATATCTTCAACAGTTTCAGTCATTTCTGGTGACCAAACACCACACTGAACTTGACCGATATGTTGACGTTGCAGCAGTAACATCACTAAACGAGACTGGCCAATACCACCACCGATAGATTGTGGCATTTCACCTTTCACTAACGCTTGATGCCATTCCAGCTCCATACGTTTTTCATCACCCGTTAATCCGAGTTGACGAGTTAAGCATTCAGGACTGACACGGATCCCCATTGAAGAGATTTCAAATGCGTCTTGCAATACTGGGTTCCAAACAATGATGTCACCGTTTAAGCCTTTGAAGCCATCTTCGTTTTCGGTTGTCCAGTCATCGTAGTCTGGTGCACGCACATCGTGGGATTCGCCGCTTGACAATTTTCCACCGATACCGATTAAGAATACTGCACCCAATTCTTTCGCAATCGCATGCTCACGACCTTTTGCGTCTAAGTCAGGATAACGTTTTAGCAGCTCTTCGCTGTGGATAAAGTGAATTTGGTCTGGCAGGAACGGTGCCAGTCCAAATTCTTTACTTACGGCAGCTTCTGTTTCTTTTATTGCCTTATAGATTTTACCCACTGTCTGCTTCAGATAAGGAAGTGTACGATCCTCATCTGCCATCACTTTTTCCCAATCCCACTGGTCAACATAGACGGAGTGGATTGGGGTTAAGCGATCCTCGTCCGGACGTAACGCTTTCATATGTGTGTACAAGCCTTGACCTTCGCTGAAACCAAAACGACCTAAGGTTTTGCGTTTCCATTTAGCCAAAGAGTGAACCACTTCAAACGTTGCACCAGGAATTGATTTCACTTTTACCTGAACGGCTTTTTCGCAGCCTGATAAGTTATCTTGTGTACCATCACCTAAACGGCTCAGGATAGGACCTTGAACTTCAATTAAGCCAAGCTCTTTTTCAAGTAAACGTGAGAAATAAGATTTAACAAAGCTGATTTGTTGCTGATGTTCGATGAATGACTTGTCCATAATTTTACCCATAATTTGTTAGCTGTGATTAGCCGATGTGTAGATTAAGCAACAAAATGAGGTATAAATTCAATATCCATCATTAAAAAAAGCCTTTACTGTTTATTTTGATTAAAAAAATGGGTATAAAAATGAATAATCATCAAAATGAGGGCTAAATAATGCCAGAAAATTATCAAATCGATAATCTCGATCGTGACATACTTCACGAATTAATGGTCAATGCACGTACACCTTATGCGGAACTCGCCAAAAAATTCTCGGTAAGTCCTGGGACTATTCATGTGCGCGTGGAAAAAATGAAGCAGGCAGGGATCATAAAAGGAACCCGTATCGATATCAGCGCAAAACAGTTGGGTTTTGATGTCTGCTGCTTTATCGGGATCATTTTAAAAAGTGCCAAGGATTATCATACCGCCCTCAAAAAGTTGGATGCCTTAGAGGAAGTCGTAGAGGTTTACTATACGACGGGTCAATACAGCATCTTTATTAAGGTAATGTGCCGCTCGATAGATTCTCTTCAAGACGTACTTATCAACAAAATTCAGACCATTGACGAAATACAGTCAACCGAAACGCTGATCTCCTTACAGAACCCGATCATGCGAACGATCACCCCGTAGAAAAAAAATGATATAACCACATTATCCACAGGTAGATCCCAGCTCATTCACAGCGTACAATAGCGCCCTGTTAATGTGAAAGAGAGTAACCATGAGCGTAACAAAAGTAACTTTAATTAGTGGCAGTACCATGGGCAGCGCCGAATATGTAGCGGAGCATATGGCAGAGATTTTAGAAGAACTCGGCTATGAAACGGATATACAGCACGGCCCTGAACTGGATGACTTACCACTTGAAGGGTTATGGCTGGTGGTGAGCTCAACACATGGCGCAGGGGATCTTCCCGAAAATATCCAACCTTTAGCCGAAGCAATTCAATCTCAGTCACCAGACCTGAGTAAGATCAAGTATGGCGCAGTGGGGATTGGCAGTTCGGAATATGACACTTTTTGTGGTGCGATCCATACCCTAGATACCTTATTACAGGATCATGGTGCAAAAAGGATCGGTGATTGCTTCGAAATTGATGTTCAACAACACGAAATTCCTGAAGATCCCGCAGGAGAATGGGTTAAAATTTGGGCAAACGAACTCTGATCTGTTCAAAATAACCGCAAACAACTGTGGATAACTCCGGTAAGATCATGGTATTAACCGGTAGTTATCCAGATTATAAGTTTTAGGTCAGCCAAGGCCTGTGCATAAGTCCCTGTTTTGATCCCAGCTTATACGCAAAAGGATCACGGATCATTCACAGTATATGATCCTTTACACTTTGATGATCTTTAAAGTGAAAAATCACTTATCCACAGAAACCGTCGATCCTAATAAAAGATCTAATAAAGAGATCTTTAAATAAAAAAGATCTTTATATTATATAGGCGAGAGGCCAGGGCTTGGTCTCTCCATCAAACTTGAGTAGAATTCACTCCTCGAATGCAGAATCCGCATTTTCTAACGTTAAGGTTCACACATGTTTTATCCAGAGCAATTTGACGTCATCGTAATTGGTGGTGGTCATGCCGGTACTGAGGCAGCAATGGCAGCTGCACGTATGGGGCGTCAAACCCTATTACTGACTCACAATATTGATACATTGGGCCAGATGTCTTGCAACCCAGCCATCGGTGGGATCGGTAAGGGACATCTGGTAAGAGAAATTGATGCCCTCGGTGGTTTAATGGCTACCGCAACTGACAAAGCGGGTATTCAATTTAGAACACTTAATGCAAGTAAAGGCCCAGCGGTTCGTGCAACTCGCGCACAAGCAGACCGCGTTCTCTATCGCCAAGCGGTTAGAACTGCATTAGAGAATCAGCCAAACTTAATGATCTTCCAACAACCTGTTGAAGATCTGATTGTTGAAAATAACCGAGTTACCGGTGCTGTTACCCGCATGGGCTTAAAATTTAAAGCCAAAGCGGTGGTATTAACCGTAGGTACTTTCCTTGATGGAAAAATTCATATCGGTTTAGAAAACTACAGTGGCGGTCGTGCTGGTGATCCACCCGCAATTACGTTATCTCAACGTTTAAGAGAATTGCCATTACGTGTAAACCGCTTAAAAACGGGTACACCACCACGTATTGATGCAAGAACTATTGATTTCAGTCAGTTAGCTCAACAGCTAGGTGATGATCCAATGCCAGTATTCTCATTTTTAGGTTCGCAAGAGCAGCATCCACAACAAGTGCCTTGCTACATCACCTATACCAATGAGCAAACTCATGATGTGATCCGTAATAATTTAGATCGCAGCCCAATGTATGCAGGGATCATCGAAGGGATCGGTCCTCGTTACTGCCCTTCCATTGAAGATAAGGTAATGCGTTTTGCCGATAAAAACGCTCACCAGATCTTCTTAGAGCCTGAAGGATTAACTAGCAACGAAATTTATCCAAACGGGATCTCCACCAGCTTGCCATTTGATGTTCAAATGAAAATAGTTCATTCCATGAAGGGAATGGAAAATGCAAGGATCGTCCGTCCTGGTTATGCCATTGAGTACGATTTCTTTGACCCACGCGATCTAAAACAAACTCTCGAAAGCAAATTTATCGAAGGCTTGTTCTTTGCGGGTCAAATCAACGGTACAACAGGTTACGAAGAAGCCGCAGCTCAAGGTTTATTGGCGGGTCTTAACGCCGCACAACATGCATTTGACCTAGAAGGTTGGTTCCCTCGTCGTGATCAAGCTTATGTCGGCGTATTAGTTGATGACCTGTGCACATTAGGTACCAAAGAACCGTACCGTATGTTCACTTCTCGTGCGGAATACCGTTTGATGCTACGCGAAGATAATGCAGATTTACGTTTAACCGAAAAAGGACGTGAATTAGGTCTTGTGGATGATGTTCGTTGGGAGCACTTCAACCGCAAAGTCGACATGATCGAAAAAGAGCGTCAACGCTTAAAAGATATCTGGGTTCACCCTAAATCTGATAACCATGAAGAAATCGACCAAATTTTAACCGTTCCATTATCGAAAGAAGCGAACGGTGAAGATTTACTACGTCGTCCTGAAATGACGTATCAAATGCTGACCTCGTTAAATCTGTTTGCTCCGGGTGTTGAAGATCCTCAAGCGGCAGATCAAGTTGAAATTCAAGTGAAATACGAAGGTTACATTGCTCGTCAGCAAGAAGAGATCGAACGTCAACTGCGTAATGAAAATACCTTACTCCCTGTTGATTTAGATTATAAGCAGGTGAAAGGCTTATCCAATGAAGTTATGGCAAAACTGAATGACCACAAACCAACGTCAATTGGTCAAGCATCTCGTATTTCAGGGATCACACCAGCAGCAATTTCAATTCTGTTAGTGTGGCTCAAAAAACAAGGCATGTTGCGTCGGAGTGCATAATATGGATTTACTCAGCAAACTGACAAAGCTATTGGCAAAAGCTGATATCCAACTGACTGACAAGCAAAAACAGCAGTTAGTTGATTATGTCGGTTTATTGCACAAATGGAATAAAGCGTACAATTTAACGTCGGTACGTGAGCCTGAACAAATGTTAGTTCGCCACATCATGGACAGCATCGTGGTGAACGATCACCTCAAGGGCGACAAGTTTATCGACGTAGGAACGGGCCCAGGGCTTCCTGGCGTTCCTTTAGCGATCATTCGACCTGATGCTCACTTTGTTTTATTGGATAGCTTAGGGAAGCGTATACGCTTTCTGAAACAGGTTCAGCATGAGTTAGGGCTAACTAACATTGAGCCAGTTCAATCTCGAGTAGAAGAGTATCCGGTTGAAGATGGATTTGATGGCGTAATTAGCCGAGCTTTTGCATCACTCAACGATATGCTGAGTTGGTGCCACCATCTTCCTGCGAGGGAAGGGCGCTTTTATGCGTTAAAAGGTGTAGTTCGTGATAAAGAACTCACACAGTTGCCAGATGGCTTTGAAGTTGAGTCCATTACAGAGCTAAAAATTCCCGAATTAGACGAACAGCGTCACTTGGTTAAATTATTCAAAAAATAACGTAGTTTTTAGTAAAATTATTTTATCTTTTAGAGCGGTAGCCGTACATTTACAATGTTACGGCTATTTTTATATATAATTAAAATGAAGATAATTTAAATTCACTTATTATTTACAGAATATTAACGAATGTATATCAAAAATAATCACATTAATGGTAATAATATTCCTAATCTAATATTCTTACTAAATCGTTTTAGCATTAATAATGAAATATCCAAATTATCTTTTCATTTTTTTGTCTAAAAAATAACAAATTTAATTATTTGATTTATGGCTTAAAAATAGGGTTCTAACCAGATAAATAGTGTGGTTATTAATCAAGAGATTAATATTTTTTGTGATCTTAATCACATAAAGTTATTTTTAGGCGACGAATCGTTAATGAATTATTAATCCCATCTGTCTTAATTCTGCGCTATCTCGAAAAAATTAAATATTTATTCACCTTTTCGCTACTTACTGATTGAATTCATTTCGCCTGCCCGTATAATTTGCACGTTTTTGTCTCTTGACACATTTAAGCAAAGGCAGTTTTATTACAACCCTTAGCGTTTCTTAGGCTGAGAGAGCTGGGAGTACACAAAGTTATGTCTGTTTCCCTTTATGGCAGTAATGCTTCTAAGCAACTGTCTATTCAGTTAATAACTTTTGTAATCCTCAGTGGGGCTTTCTGTGCAAATAGTATAGAATGGGGGGCCTCTGCTCTTGCTGGTGGGTTAGCATGCTGGTTACCTAATATTGTATTTATGCTGCTATCACGCTTTGAAAAAGCAAAAGAAGAGGATGAACCTGTCCGCATTGCCTGGTTCTTTGCATTAGGAGCAGGGTTAAAGGTTGTGACAACTATTACTGTCTTAGTTGTTGCTTTTGGTGTGTTTAAAGCGTCACTAACACCACTGGGTTTGACCTATTTAGCGGTGCTGATTGTTCAGATTGTTGCACCAGCCGTTGTAAAACGGTAAGTATTTTTAAACTACAAAAGGGTAAGAGGCATCATGTCTGCATCAGGAGAAGTGATGACTACAAATGAGTACATAGGTCACCATCTGAGAAACCTTCAGTTGGATCTACGTACCTTTGAGTTGGTCGATCCCCACGCTAGTCCAACGTTTTGGGCGTTAAACATTGACTCGCTTTTTTTCTCAGTAGTTCTCGGGGCTTTATTCCTGTGGCTATTTAGAAAAGTTGCTGCCAATGCGACTAGTGGCGTACCCGGTAAGTTACAGACTGCAATAGAACTGATCATTGGTTTCGTTGATAACTCAGTCCGTGATATGTATCACGGGAAGAGCAAAGTTATTGCCCCTCTGGCATTAACGGTGTTCGTCTGGGTATTTTTAATGAACCTTCTGGATCTACTTCCAATTGATTTCATCCCATACATCGGTGAGCACTACTTAGGTTTACCTGCTCTGCGTATTGTTCCAACCGCAGATGTGAGTATCACGATGTCGATGGCAATTGGTGTGTTTATCCTAATAATCTTTTACAGCATCAAGATGAAAGGAATTGGCGGATTTACGAAAGAGCTCACTATGCAGCCTTTCAACCATCCGGTATTTATCCCTGTAAACTTGATTCTTGAAGGGGTTAGCCTGCTGTCAAAACCTGTATCACTCGGTCTGCGACTGTTTGGTAACATGTATGCAGGTGAATTGATCTTTATTCTTATCGCGGCTCTGCTTCCGTGGTGGTCACAGTGGTTGTTAAGCCTGCCTTGGGCTATCTTCCACATACTGATTATTACGCTACAAGCCTTTATTTTTATGGTTCTGACTGTTGTCTATCTGTCGATGGCTTCTGAAGAGCACTAATTTTATTAATCAATAATTGTATTAACTGAAACAAACTGGAGACTGTCATGGAAAACCTGAGTATGGATCTGCTGTACATGGCTGCCGCTATTATGATGGGTTTAGCGGCGATCGGTGCTGCGATCGGTATCGGCATCCTAGGTGGTAAATTTTTAGAAGGTGCTGCTCGTCAGCCAGATTTAATTCCTCTGCTGCGTACACAGTTCTTTATCGTAATGGGTCTGGTCGATGCTATTCCGATGATTGCTGTTGGTCTGGGCTTATATGTAATGTTCGCTGTTGCCTAATTAACGTTCGGCACACATTAAGAACATTAACTAACTAATAGATAAGAGGTATTGTCTGTGAATCTAAATGCAACAATCCTCGGCCAGGCTATCGCGTTTGTCCTGTTTGTTTTGTTCTGTATGAAGTATGTATGGCCACCGATTATGGCGGCCATAGAAAAACGTCAAAAAGAAATTGCTGACGGTTTATCTTCCGCAGAACGTGCTAAAAAGAACCTGGAACTGGCGCAAACCGACGCAACCGACCGACTGAAAAAAGCGAAAGCTGAAGCTCAAATCATCATTGAACAAGCGAATAAACAACGCACTCAAATGATTGATGAAGCGAAAGCGGAAGCAGAAACAGAACGTGCAAAAATCGTAGCACAAGCGCAAGCTGAAATTGATGCTGAGCGTAAACGTGCACGTGAAGAGTTACGTAAACAGGTTGCGATGCTTGCTATCGCAGGTGCCGAGAAGATCATCGAACGTTCCGTGGATGAAGCTGCTAACAGCGACATCGTTGATAAACTAGTCGCTGAACTGTAAGGAGGGAGGGGCATGTCTGAAATCGCTACTGTAGCTCGCCCCTACGCCAAAGCAGCTTTTGACTTTGCTGTGGAAAACCAAGCTGTTGCTAAATGGCAGGAAATGCTGGCCTTCACCTCTGAGGTGACGCGCAATGAACAGGTTGGTGAGCTGCTTTCTGGTTCTATTGCACCAGAAACATTAGCTAAAACGTTTATCTCTGTTTGTGGAGATGAAATTGACGAGCATGTTCAAAATCTGATTCGTGTTATGGCGGAAAACGGTCGTTTAACAACGATGCCAGAAGTATTAGCTCAATTTATCCAATTGCGCGATACGCTGGAATCAACTGTTGAAGTTGATGTTCTTTCTGCGAACGAACTGAGTGAACAGCAGTCAGCTAAAATTTCTGCAGCGATGGAAAAACGTCTGTCACGCAAAGTTAAGCTGAATTGCAAAATTGATAAGTCTGTTATTGCTGGAGTGATCATTCGTGCGGGAGACCTCGTCATTGACGGAAGTGTCCGCGGTCGCTTAGAGCGTTTAACTGACGTCTTGCAGTCTTAAGGGGACTGGAGCATATGCAACTGAATTCCACCGAAATCAGCGAACTGATCAAACAGCGTATTGCTCAGTTCGATGTTGTGAGTGAAGCTCACAATGAAGGTACGATTGTTTCCGTTAACGACGGTATCATTCGTATTCACGGTTTAGCCGAAGTCATGCAGGGTGAAATGATCGCACTGCCTGGCAACCGTTACGCAATTGCACTGAACTTAGAGCGTGACTCTGTTGGTGCGGTTGTTATGGGTCCTTATGCTGACTTAGCAGAAGGCATGAAAGTTAAATGTACTGGTCGTATTCTTGAAGTTCCAGTAGGCCGTGGCCTATTAGGACGTGTAGTGAATACACTGGGCCAACCAATTGATGGTAAAGGTCCTGTTGAGCACGATGGCTTCTCTCCTGTAGAAGTTATTGCTCCGGGTGTTATCGACCGTCAATCCGTTGATCAACCAGTACAGACTGGTTATAAATCAGTCGATGCGATGATTCCAATCGGCCGTGGTCAGCGTGAGCTTGTCATCGGTGACCGTCAAACTGGTAAAACAGCTCTGGCGATCGATGCAATCATCAACCAACGTGATTCTGGCATCAAATGTGTTTACGTTGCTATCGGACAGAAAGCATCAACTATTTCTAACGTAGTACGTAAACTGGAAGAGCACGGCGCTCTGGAAAATACCATTGTTGTTGTTGCAACTGCATCTGAATCAGCTGCACTGCAATATTTAGCACCATACTCTGGCTGCGCGATGGGTGAATATTTCCGTGACCGCGGTGAAGATGCGCTGATCGTTTATGATGACCTGTCTAAACAGGCTGTCGCATACCGTCAAATTTCACTGTTACTGCGTCGTCCACCAGGACGTGAAGCATACCCTGGTGATGTTTTCTATCTGCACTCACGTTTACTTGAGCGTGCTGCTCGCGTTAACGCTGATTACGTAGAAGCATTCACGAAAGGTGAAGTGAAAGGTAAAACAGGTTCATTGACTGCTCTGCCAATCATTGAAACTCAAGCGGGTGACGTTTCTGCATTCGTACCAACAAACGTAATTTCGATTACAGATGGTCAGATCTTCCTGGAATCTAACCTGTTTAACTCTGGTATTCGTCCAGCAGTTAACCCAGGTATTTCAGTATCTCGTGTTGGTGGTGCTGCTCAGACTAAAATCATTAAGAAACTGTCTGGTGGTATCCGTACAGCACTGGCTCAATACCGTGAACTGGCAGCGTTTGCTCAGTTTGCTTCCGACCTCGATGACGCAACTCGTAAACAGTTGAGCCACGGTCAGAAAGTAACTGAACTGCTGAAACAGAAACAGTATGCACCAATGTCAGTAGCAGAGCAGGCACTGTCTCTGTTCGCTGCAGAACGTGGATATCTGGACGATGTTGAGTTAGCAAAAATTGGTGCATTCGAAGCTGCATTAGTTTCATTTGCACAGCGCGAGCATGCTGACCTTATGAACGAAATTGGTCTGGCGGGCAAATATAACGATGATATCGAAGCTAAGTTGAATAAACTGCTCGAATCATTCAAAGCCACCCAGTCCTGGTAATACTATTCGGCCCGTGAATTTTTATGGGCCGTCTGGTTAATAAGGAGAAGCAGAAATGGCCGGCGCAAAAGAGATACGTTCCAAGATTGGAAGCGTGCAAAACACGCAGAAGATCACTAAAGCGATGGAAATGGTCGCGGCGTCCAAAATGCGTAAAACGCAGGAACGCATGGCGGCCAGCCGTCCTTATGCAGAAACCATGCGCAGTGTGATTGGTCACCTTGCATTAGGTAATCTGGAATATAAACACCCATATCTCGAAGAGCGTGAAGTTAAGCGTGTCGGGTATTTGGTTGTTTCAACAGACCGTGGTCTGTGTGGTGGTTTGAACGTTAACCTGTTCAAAAAACTGCTGGCAGACATGAAAACGTGGTCTGAGAAAAACGTTCAGGTTGATTTGGCTTTAATCGGTTCTAAAGCGGTAGCATTCTTCGGTTCTGTAGGCGGCAATGTCGTTTCACAAGTAACCGGAATGGGGGATAACCCGACCCTTTCTGACCTGATTGGCCCAGTTAACTCTATGCTACAAGCCTATGATGAAGGGCGTTTAGATAAACTGTATGTGGTGAACAACAAGTTCGTCAATACAATGTCTCAAGAGCCAACGATTCTTCAATTACTGCCATTGCCTGCAAGCGATGACGAAACACTGAAGAAGAAATCTTGGGATTATTTATATGAACCCGATCCTAAGGCGTTGCTGGATACCCTGCTGCGTCGTTATATCGAGTCGCAGGTTTATCAGGGCGTCGTTGAAAACCTAGCTAGTGAGCAGGCCGCTCGAATGGTAGCGATGAAAGCCGCTACAGATAACGGTGGAAACCTGATCAAAGAGTTGCAGTTGGTTTACAACAAAGCTCGTCAGGCCAGCATTACTCAGGAACTGACCGAGATCGTTTCTGGTGCTGCCGCGGTTTAACAGCTAGGTTTACGAATTACGTAGAGGATTCAAGATGGCTACTGGAAAGATTATCCAGGTAATCGGCGCCGTTGTGGACGTCGAGTTCCCTCAAGATAACGTACCAAAAGTGTACGATGCTCTTGAGGTTATTAACGGTAAAGAAAAACTGGTGTTGGAAGTTCAACAACAGTTAGGTGGTGGTGTTGTCCGTTGTATCGCAATGGGTACATCAGACGGTCTGAGCCGTGGTTTAGAAGTTGTAAACCTAGAGCACCCAATCGAAGTACCAGTCGGTAAAGCAACTCTGGGACGTATCATGAACGTTCTGGGTGAACCAATCGACATGAAAGGTGATATCGGCGAAGAAGAGCGCTGGTCTATTCACCGTGCTGCACCAAGCTACGAAGAGTTAGCTAACTCAACTGAACTGCTGGAAACCGGTATCAAAGTAATGGACTTAATCTGTCCATTCGCGAAAGGTGGTAAAGTAGGTCTGTTCGGTGGTGCGGGTGTTGGTAAAACAGTAAACATGATGGAACTGATCCGTAACATCGCGATTGAGCACTCAGGTTACTCAGTGTTCGCCGGTGTTGGTGAGCGTACCCGTGAAGGTAACGACTTCTATCATGAAATGACCGACTCAAACGTTCTGGATAAAGTATCACTGGTTTATGGCCAGATGAACGAGCCACCAGGAAACCGTCTGCGTGTTGCGCTGACTGGTCTGACTATGGCTGAGAAATTCCGTGACGAAGGTCGTGACGTACTGCTGTTCGTTGACAACATTTATCGTTATACACTGGCAGGTACTGAAGTATCAGCACTGTTAGGTCGTATGCCATCAGCAGTAGGTTACCAACCAACGCTGGCGGAAGAGATGGGTGTTCTGCAAGAACGTATTACCTCAACTCAAACTGGTTCTATCACTTCCGTTCAAGCGGTATACGTACCTGCGGATGACTTGACTGACCCATCACCAGCAACCACCTTTGCTCACTTAGACGCAACTGTAGTTCTGAGCCGTCAAATCGCATCTCTGGGTATCTACCCTGCGGTTGACCCTCTGGATTCTACCAGCCGTCAATTAGACCCACTGGTAGTTGGTCAAGAGCACTATGATGTTGCTCGTGGCGTTCAGTCTATTCTGCAACGTTACCAAGAACTGAAAGATATTATTGCAATCCTGGGTATGGATGAACTGTCTGAAGAAGACAAACTGGTTGTTGCTCGTGCTCGTAAGATCCAGCGCTTCCTGTCTCAACCATTCTTCGTTGCAGAAGTCTTTACCGGTTCACCAGGTAAGTTCGTTTCTCTGAAAGACACTATCCGTGGCTTCAGCGGCATCCTGAACGGTGATTACGACCACCTGCCAGAACAAGCGTTCTACATGGTTGGTACCATTGAAGAAGCTGTGGAAAAAGCGAAAAAGCTTTAATCCATCTGACGAGAGGTTGATATGGTAGCTGCAATGACATACTACCTGAAAGTAGTAAGCGCGGAAAAACAGATGTTTGAAGGCTTAGTACAAAAAATTCAGGTGACAGGTAGTGAAGGTGAGTTGGGGATTTATCCGCAGCATACCCCGCTGCTGACTGCCATAAAACCGGGCATGGTACGCATTACGAAGCAGTTTGGTGAAGAAGAGCTAATTTACCTCTCCGGCGGTATCTTAGAAGTTCAACCAACAGGTGTTATCGTACTCGCTGATACAGCGATCCGTGGTAAAGATTTAGACGAAGCTCGTGCAGTGGAAGCTAAACGCAAAGCGGAAGAACATGTCCGCAAAGCACACGGCGATGTTGATTATGCTCAGGCATCAGCAGAACTTGCAAAAGCAATAGCGAAACTTCGAGTTATCGAGTTAACTAAAAAGCTTATGTAATGATAGCAATATAGAAAAAGCCAGTTAGTTTGACTAACTGGCTTTTTTATTTGTGCGAAATATGTAGTAATTTATGCAGGAAATAGGTTTACTTTCACCCCAAAGTTGGAGTTTCAGGAAAATATGACTGTGCAAAGAAAAAGTGTCGTGATTTTAGCTGCCGGTAAAGGCACTCGGATGTATTCAGACTTACCTAAAGTTCTGCATTTACTCGCAGGTAAACCAATGGTTCAGCATGTGATTGATACTGCGAAATCAATCGGTGCGTCGGATATTCATCTGGTATACGGACATGGCGGTGATTTACTGAAAGAAAAACTGGGTGAACAAAACCTCAATTGGGTTCTGCAAGCGGAGCAACTGGGTACCGGTCACGCAATGCAGCAAGCCGCTCCCCACTTCCAAGATGACGAAGACATTGTCATGCTGTATGGCGATGTACCGCTGATTGCGAAAGACACATTACAACGACTGGTAGAAGCTAAGCCAGAAGGCGGCATTGGCTTACTGACTGTTATCCTCGATAACCCAGCCGGTTATGGTCGCATTATCCGTGAAAACGGCGAAGTCGTTGGTATCATCGAGCAGAAAGATGCCAGTGAAGAGCAGCGTAAAATCCAAGAAATCAACACCGGTATTATGGTCGCAAGCGGCAAAGACTTTAATCGCTGGCTGAGCCAACTGAACAATAACAATGCCCAAGGTGAGTACTACATCACCGACATCATTGCCCTTGCTCATAAAGAAGGTAATAAAATTGCGACCGTTCACCCAAGCCACCTCAGTGAAATGGAAGGGGTTAATAACCGTCTGCAATTAGCAGCGTTAGAGCGCATCTACCAAAAAGAACAAGCTGAAAAATTACTGTTAGCGGGTGTGATGCTTATCGACCCTGCGCGTTTTGATATTCGCGGAACCTTAAATCACGGTCGCGATGTGGTGATCGACACCAACGTGATCATCGAAGGTAACGTGACGCTGGGTAATAATGTTCAGATCCAAACAGGCTGCGTACTGAAAAACTGTGTGATTGGCGATAACTCAGTTATCAGCCCATACTCAGTCATTGAAAATTCTGAATTATCCACGGAATGTACTGTTGGACCTTTCGCTCGTTTACGCCCTGGTGCTAAATTAGCAGCGAAATCCCATGTGGGTAACTTTGTTGAAATGAAAAATGCCACGCTGGGCTTAGGCTCTAAAGCGGGTCACTTAAGCTATCTGGGTGATGCTCAGATTGGTAGTAATGTGAATATTGGTGCGGGTACGATCACCTGTAATTATGATGGTGTGAATAAATTTAAAACAGTTATTGGTGATGATGTGTTTGTTGGCTCTGACACTCAGTTAGTTGCTCCTGTGAGTGTGGCTAATGGCGCAACCATTGGTGCTGGCACCACGGTCACTCGTGATATTAACGAAGGTGAGCTGGTGGTGAGCCGCGTGAAACAGACTCACATTAAAAACTGGCAGCGCCCAGTAAAGAAAAAATAAGTAAATAAAACATAAGTAAATATAGAGGAGAGATATTCAAGTCTCTCCTATGATTAGCTATGAACGAATTAGCTATCTAAGAATTAGCAGTCTAAGCAATGTCGGTCAGTATTTTTTAATATAAAAATCGCTACAAAGTAGCAAACAAAACAATAAATTCCCCGTTTCTACAAGGCTGGGGAACAGCGAAAGCTGAACAATAATCAGGTTGCGACAATAAGAGGGGAAGAACCCCTTTATTTAGGAATAACTTAATATGTGTGGAATTGTTGGTGCTGTCGCACAACGTGATATCGCGGAAATTCTGTTAGAAGGTCTTCGCCGTTTAGAATACCGTGGTTATGACTCTGCGGGTATGGCGGTGGTTGATCATGAAGGTCATCTGCAACGCTTACGTGAAGTCGGTAAAGTACAAATGCTGGCGGAAGAAGCAGAAAAGAACCCAGTTTCTGGTGGAACGGGTATCGCGCATACTCGTTGGGCAACTCATGGTATTCCAAGCGAGCGTAACGCTCACCCTCATACCTCGGGTTACATTGCCGTTGTTCATAACGGAATTATCGAGAACTATTTAGAACTGAAAGAAGAGCTGAAAAAACTCGGCTATATCTTTAGTTCAGACACTGACACTGAAGTAATTGCGCACCTTGTTCACCATGAACAGCAGCAAGGCGGTACATTACTGGAAGTGGTTCAGCGCGTGATCCCACAATTACGTGGCGCTTATGGCACCGTGATTATGGATAGCCGCAACCCAGAATTATTAGTCGCAGCCCGCTCTGGTAGCCCGTTGGTTATCGGTCTGGGTGTTGGCGAAAACTTCTTAGCTTCTGACCAACTGGCATTATTGCCTGTGACTCGTCGTTTTATCTACCTAGAAGAAGGGGATATTGCGGAAGTTACTCGTCGCACTGTGCGTATTTTTGATAAGCAAGGCGCGCCAGTTGAACGTGAGCAAATCGAATCGAATGTTCAATACGATGCAGGTGATAAAGGCACATACCGCCATTACATGCAAAAAGAGATCTATGAACAGCCGATGGCGATTAAAAACACCCTCGAAGGGCGTTTTAACCAAGATAATGGTATCGACCTTAGCGAATTAGGCCCGAAAGCTGGCGAAATTCTGTCTAAAGTCGATCATATCCAAATCGTTGCTTGTGGGACTTCCTACAACGCTGGTATGGTTGCGCGTTACTGGTTTGAATCACTGGCGGGTATTCCTTGTGACGTGGAAATTGCGTCTGAATACCGTTACCGCAAACCAGCACACCGTAAAGGCAGCTTGATGATCACCATTTCCCAATCAGGGGAAACGGCGGATACACTAGCCGCTCTGCGTTTGTCTAAAGAGTTAGGCTACTTAACGTCTCTGGCGATTTGTAACGTTGGCGCATCTTCATTAGTCCGCGAATCTGAGTTTTCTCTGATGACCAAAGCGGGCGCGGAAATTGGCGTCGCTTCCACCAAAGCATTCACAACCCAATTAACGGTATTGTTGATGCTGGTGGCGTATATGGGACGCCTGAAAGGGGCTAACCCAGAACTGGAAGAGCGTATTGCTCATGCACTTCACGCACTGCCAGCGCGTATTGAAAGCATGCTGTCTCAAGACAAAGTGATTGAAGCGTTAGCGGAAGATTTCTCAGACAAAAACCACGCGCTGTTCTTAGGTCGTGGCGATCAGTTCCCTATCGCTGTTGAAGGCGCACTGAAACTGAAAGAGATTTCGTATATTCACGCTGAAGCGTATGCCGCGGGCGAATTAAAACATGGTCCATTAGCATTAATTGATGCGGATATGCCGGTTATCATCGTTGCACCGAATAACGAACTGTTAGAAAAACTGAAATCTAACATTGAAGAAGTTCGTGCGCGTGGCGGTCTGCTGTATGTGTTTGCTGACCAAGATGCTGGTTTTGTGGCAAGTGAAAACATGAAAATTGTTCCCCTGCCGCATGTAGAAGAGTTAATCGCACCAATTTTCTATACCGTTCCTCTGCAACTGCTTTCTTACCATGTTGCGTTAATCAAAGGAACTGACGTAGACCAGCCGCGTAACTTGGCAAAATCAGTGACGGTTGAGTAATCTCGCACTGATTTAAAAATCCAGCCGGTGTCCTGTAACAGTACACCGGCTTTTTATTGCTTCTCTATTCTTACTCATCATTTAAATTTCCCTGCTGAACTATAACAAACCGATGCTAATTAGTTGCTTGTGTATGCATCTATTCGCTATCAATTTCACGTATACTTAATTTTCTTGATGCAGTATTGAGCAATAATAAACAACAATAAAAATCAGCAGAAGGCGACGTGGATGGCGGAGATTGAATGGTTAAGTGCGGTTGTCATCGCAATCACGATAGGGTTTTGGGCGACAGGAAAACTACCAGAATATTTAGTAGCGTTACTGTTTTTAGCAGCAGCGGCATGTTTACATCTAGCGCCAACCAATGTGATTTTCTCAGGGTTTACCTCAGAAGCATTTTGGCTCGTTTTAAGCGGCTTTATTCTTGGGTTTGCCATCAATAAAGTGGGGCTGGCGGAACGTATTGCGCAGCATATCTCAGGACGTTTTACCAAATCCTGGCTCTCATTGATCATTGGCGTGGTGATCCTCGCGTATGGGTTGGCGTTTATTATGCCGTCGAATATGGGACGAATTGCGTTACTGATGCCGATTGTAATGGCCATTGCGGATAAAGTCGGTCTAGAAAGTGGCAGCCGAGGGCGCATCGGGTTAGCGTTGGCAGTGGGTTTCGGTACCTTCCAGCTTTCTGCGACAGTGTTACCTGCGAACGTGCCCAACCTTGTTATGGCGGGGGCGATAGAAACCACTTATCACCTTAAACTTTCCTATTTAAATTACCTGTTCTTGCACATGCCAATCTTGGGATTGATTAAAGGCGCAATGGTGGTGCTGTGTATCTATTTTCTATTTCCTGCCAAATTGCAGCAGGTGGTTGAGCAAAAAAACTTACCACCGATGAGCCGCGATGAGAAAAAGCTCGGTGTTGTGCTGGCGGTCACGTTGCTTTTTTGGATAACGGATACCGCACACGGCATTTCACCGGCATGGGTGGGACTCGTCGCGGCATGTTTCTGCTTGTTGCCTAAAGTTGGTTTTGTCACCAATGACGAGTTTGTTAAAGCGGTGAATATCCGCACTTGTATCTATGTGGCAGGGATTTTGAGCCTAGCAACATTGGTGAGTTATTCCAATGTTGGAATGGTGGTTGGTACTTACTTACAAAAGATGCTGCCACTTGACCCAAATAGCCCGTTTATGGATTTTGGTAGCTTAGTGGGACTGACTAGCGGCTTAAACTTTGTGGTGACGGCAAACGGCGTTCCAGCACTCTATACACCGTTAGCGGAATCGCTTTCTAATGCCACGGGCTTACCGCTGATTGCGGTTTTAATGGTACAAGTTATCGGTTATTCGACACCTTTATTGCCTTATCAAGCGTCCCCGATTGTTGTCGCGATGGGAATGGGTAAAGTGCCGTTAATGGATGGGGTGAGGCTGTGCCTGATCCTGTTTATTTTGACCTTTTTCCTCTTGGTGCCGCTGGATTATTTCTGGTTTAAATTGCTGGGCGTGATCCCTTAATCACGATTTGGGTGACCGACATGTAGTTAGCGGTTTTATAAAGATAATAAAAATCCGGTCAGGAATACGCCTGACCGGATTTTGTTTTTTAATCGATATCAACCTTACAAGAAGGCTTTATACGGCAATTCAGGTTCGTTTTTAAAGATATCTTGGAAGCCTCTGAAATGCTGATAATGCATGCGCCCTTTATCAGTTGGGTAGGTATATTTCCCGCCAACTTGCCAGAAGAATGGGGCAAATTTATATTGCAGACGCTCTTTTTTCATATTCCATAGCACTTCAATTTCACGAGGATCATTTTGGAAGTTAGCCCAAATATCGTGGTGGAATGGAATAACCGTCGTGCAATCTAGAGATTCTGCGGCACGCAATATATCGGAAGAGGTCATTTTGTCGGTGACACCGCGCGGGTTTTCACCGTAAGAAAGCAGTGCAACATCGATATTGTAGCGGTTGCCGTGCGCCGCATAATAGTTGGAATAGTGAGAATCTCCAGAGTGATACAGCGAGCCACCAGTGGTTTCAATCAAATAGTTTACTGCACGCTCATCCATACCGTCCAAAATGGCTTTGTCATGGGAAGAAACGCCTTTTGGTAAGGTCACTAGCGCTGTACGGTCGAATGAATCTAAAACACGGATTTTCATATCGCCAATTTCAATCACATCGCCCACTTTGGCCACAATGCAGCGATCTTCCGGTACACCCCAACCTGTCCATAGGTTAACGCAGGCTTGTGGACCAATAAATTTAACGTGGTCTCCGCAGTTTTGTAGCACTGCCGCCGCAACGTTGACATCAATATGGTCAGCGTGGTCATGGGATGCCAAAATGGCATCGACATCTTTAATCGCAAAGGGGTCGAGCGGAAAAATCGCGGTACGTAAGTTGGGTTGTAGGGCTTCAACTCCGCCCATACGCATCATTTGATGCTGCTGATTCATCAGTGGTTTTTTTTGGGTCTTTTTACCTGTACCACACCAAAAATCGATGGAAATGTTAGTATTACCTTCGCTTTTCAACCAAATACCTGTACAGCCCAGCCACCACATAGAAAATGTGTTTGGTTCTACGACGGTTTTTTCGATCTCTTCATTGAGCCAGGTTCCCCACTCTGGGAATGTACTTAAAATCCAAGATTCACGGGTAATTTCATTTACTTTACTCATAGCAACACCTTTCCTATCCAGAATTTCAAATGTAAGGGATTAGCGCCTTATTCATGAAAATAAGGCGAAATACAGAATAAATTTGTTAATTCGTTGAATTAGATAGTTAATCTAATTATACAAGGATGACTTGCGTGCCTTGGGCTTCGATGGCTTTGATAATTTTTGGATCGGCGTTCTTACCAGTGATGAGATAGTCAATTTTTTCGGCAGGGCAAAATAACATTCCTGTTCGACTTCCGACTTTTGAGCTATCCACAACGACAACCAATTTATCAATACGATCGAGCATCTGTTGCTCCGCGACCGCAGTCAGCATATCTGTTTTGTACAGCCCTGTTTCGGTTAAACCTTTCCCTGAAGTAAACATCCAGTTACCGGCATATCCCATCAATGTGCTTAATGCTGGATTGAGGAAAATACCTTGTGTTCGGTTATATTGCCCGCCAATCAGAACCACATCTTCATGTTCTTCTTCAATCAAATAGCTGGCGAGGGGGAAATAGTTCGTTACTATCTGAACCCCTTTTCCACACAGTTGCTGTCCTAGCAAAAATGCGGTGGATCCACAGTTGATAACAGCGCTATCTCCCGGTTGGCAAAGTTCTGCCGCTTTCATGGCGATTTGTGATTTTTCCTCATAATGGTCGGTGCTGTTGATATTCAGCGGTGACCATCTGAGTCTTTTTTCTTCAATGCGCTCTGCACCATTACGTATTTTTTTGAGTTTGCCTTGCTCATCCAGCTTGGCGATATCTCGGCGAGCAGTTGCAGGCGAGATATCAAAATGTTTTGTGATAAAAGATACGTTAATGATTTGATTTTCTTTCAATAAAGACAAAATTTCATGATGTCTTTGTGTCTCATTCATGTGTAGCGCCTTATTTCTGTATAATCATTTTTCGTCTTTAGTGATGATTATTATAATCACAGTACCATGACAACTTTTGACTCAAAATGATTGAATTTGATTCTATATGATCGTGGTGAAAATTGTCAACTCACTAAATTCAAAAATTACCCATGCCAATTTAATTCTTTAACTATATGTAAATATTGATTTTTACTATATTTGTTGTGATCAGCTCAACAAATGTAGGGTTTTTTACTGGTCAAAAAGTGTCACTTTAAATAATCATAAATGAGCAAATGGTGATTACTTATGATTGCAAAATGTATTTGAGTGATTAAATTGATGAACTGTTTGATTATAGCGTGAGAATGCTTGTCTGTGATCAGGGTAATGTAATTTTAAATAAGATAATAATTCACACTAAATTTGATTTAGGGGTAAAAATATGGATTTTCTGTATGACTCATTCTATATTTTTTACAGCCAAGTGATGACCAAAGCCCCGTTATTACTGGGATTAGTGACATTGATTGGCTACTGGCTTCTAAAGAGAGATGGCACAACCATCCTGAAGGGAACCATAAAAACGATTGTCGGCTTTATGTTAGTGCAAGTGGGAGCCGATACATTAGTCTCCAGCTTCAAACCTGTCATTGCAAAAATGTCAGAGTATCATCACCTTACCGGTTCAGTTATCGACCCATACACCTCAATGATGGCCACCATGGAAACCATGGGGGATAACTATTCATGGGTTGGATATACGGTTCTGATTGCATTGGCGATTAATATTCTTTTGGTACTTTTCCGCCGTATTACGGGGATCCGCACCATAATGCTGACGGGGCATATCATGTTCCAGCAAGCGGGATTGATCGCCGTATTCTATTTTGTGCTGGGTACCAGCATGTGGGAAACCATTATCTACTCAGCCGTTCTCATGGCGCTGTATTGGGGAATTTCATCCAATATAATGTTTAAGCCAACGGAATCAGTTACTGGGGGGGCTGGGTTTTCAATCGGTCACCAGCAGCAAGTCGCATCATGGGTTGCCACTAAAATTGCCCATAAACTCGGCGATAAAAACGATAGCGTTGATAATCTTAAGCTACCGAAATGGCTGCATATTTTCCATGATAGCATCGCAGCCACCGCGATTGTGATGACCGTTTTCTTCGGCATTATTCTTCTTTCCTTTGGGTTAACTAACTTGCAAGAAATGGCAGGGAAAACCCATTGGACTATCTATATTCTCGAAACGGGTTTGAAATTCGCGGTCGCCATTCAGATTATTGTTACTGGTGTGCGGATGTTTGTTGCTGAGCTTTCTGAAGCGTTTAAAGGGATTTCCGAGCGCGTTATTCCTAACGCGGTACTCGCCATTGACTGTGCCGCAATTTACGCTTTCTCTCCTAATGCCATGGTATTCGGCTTTATGTGGGGGGCGTTGGGGCAGTTTACTGCGGTATTGATTATGTTGGGATTAAGTTCCCCGATCATGATTATTCCTGGCTTTATCCCGATGTTCTTCTCCAACGCGACAATTGGGGTATTTGCTAACCATTTCGGTGGCTGGAAAGCGGTCATGAAAATCTGTTTCGTGATGGGGATCATTGAAGTTGTTGGGTCTGCATGGGCGATTTCATTATTTAGCCAGCAAGGAACGGATTTTAGCGGTTGGATGGGCATGGCCGACTGGGCGTTAGTGTTCCCGCCGGTGATGCAGGGGCTTTCCTTCTCCAAATATTTCTTCTTTGTCTTGATTGGACTGTCGTTTGTTTACATGTATTTTGCGTCGAAAAGATTGCGTGCGGAAGAAGATGCACAAGCCGCTACGGCAGCAGAGCCACAAGTGGAGCTGAGTGTTGAAAATGCGTCTGTCGAACCAATAGAACAGCCTATTTCTACGGGTGCTAGACCCGTCAGTATTCTCGCGGTATGTGGTAATGGGCAAGGCTCATCGATGATGATGAAAATGAAAATTGCTAAGTACCTTGAAGGTAAAGGCATTCCTCATGTGATGGATTCCTGCGCTGTCTCTGATTACAAATCAAAATTGGCGAATACAGACATTATTGTCTCTTCCAAGCATCTCTCTTCTGAAATGGATGCGGGGGAAGGTAAATTCGTACTGGGTGTGCAGAATATGTTAAATCCCAACTCATTTGGCGATGAATTACTGGCGATTATTCATAATAACTTTAGTGAATCGAAATAAATCCAATAACTAAATTTGTCATGGGGATTGAGTGATGTATGTCCATGACGATAGGAGAGCAATGCCATGGGTTTCAAACAATCTCTAATGGATAACAATTCCATTAAATTACATGCCTCAGCGGATAATTGGCAGGATGCAATTAAGATTGGCACCGATATGCTCATCGCATCTGGGGCGATTTTGCCGGATTACCATGAAGCCATTATTAGCAGCGTCAAAGAGTTAGGCCCTTATATCTGTATTGCACCTAATTTAGCCTTACCTCATGCCCGCCCAGAAAATGGCGTTTTAAAAACCGCATTTGCTTTGGTGACATTAAAAGAACCGATTGTGTTTGATGGGGAAAGTGAGCCTGTGGATGTCCTCATTACACTCGCTGGAAGTTCTTCTGATGAACATATGGAAGGCTTAATGGAAGTGACTCAAGTACTGGATGATGAAGAGAGCGAAACGGGGATTGATCTCGATAAAATTCGCCGTTGCACCAGTGCAGATGAGGTCTATCAGGTGATTGATGCCGCATTAGCTTAAGCCGTCATTCACCAGATACCCGATTTAATCTAAAACACTAGGATAATCAAATGACTAAACCTTTAATTCAAATTGCATTAGACCAAACCAATCTGAAAGATGCGCTGGCAGTTGCTGACAATGTGGAGTCTTTTGTTGATGTGATTGAAATTGGTACTATTTTGGCTTTTGCGGAAGGCATGAATGCGGTTTCAACCCTACGTAAAAATCATCCATCACACATTATTGTTTGCGATATGAAAACCACGGACGGCGGTGCGATTTTATCGAAAATGGCATTTGAAGCAGGCGCGGATTGGATCACAGTTTCAGCGGCGGCGCATATTGCCACTATTACGGCCTGCAAAAAAGTGGCGGAAGAATTTGGTCGTGAAATCCAAATTGAACTGTATGGTAACTGGACATTAGACGATGCGCAGCACTGGGTAGACTTAGGGATCAAACAGGCGATTTACCACCGTTCTCGTGATGCTGAGCTCGCTGGCGTGGGCTGGGGACCTGAAGATCTCACTAAAATGCGCCAACTTTCTGATTTAGGACTCGAACTGTCGATAACTGGCGGGATTGTGCCAGAAGATATTCACCTTTTCGAAGGCATCAAAGCTAAAGCCTTTATTGCTGGGCGTGCATTGGTTGGGGAAAAAGGAAAAGCCACCGCAGAAGCACTGCGTGAACAAATTGCTCGTTTCTGGTAATTGGTATTGATAGAAATCCCCTCGAAATTACCGAGGGGATTTTGTTTTTGGGTTTATAAGCGTTTACTTGGCAGTAGCATTACGGCAATACCGCCTATTACCGTCACCGCAGAGAACGCAGCAAAGTTCCAACTGCTGGCGACCCCAAGGCTGGCAATATAGGCACCAAACATAGGACCTGACATGGCTCCGACACGGGAGATACTCATTGTCCAACCTGTTGCAGAAGCCCGCACACTGGATGGATAGAAATGGGCGACATAGCCCGTCAAAATTAATGGCGCAGAAATACAGCCAATCCCCGCGAGACCAACAAGCAAATAATTCATATAGATATTTTGCTTGAAGACCATTAATCCAATCCCCATTGCACCGAGCATAAAGAAGAACGCAACTGTGCCGCGAGCGCCGCATTTATCGGCGACTTTTCCGAGGAATAACCCGCCTAATGCGGAAGATAAACTGAACACCACTAAGAACGTTAAGCTGGAGCCGAGATCATAACCTTCTTTACGCATGATGGATGGCAGCCACGTATTTAAGCCGTAAACGATGAAGCCTCCACAGAACAGCGCGACCCAAAAACAGCAAGTTGCTCGCAGGTAATCTTTGGAAAAGATAATCGCGACGACTTCTTTTAGGCTACGAGAAGCCTGCTTTTCTAGCTTCACGGGTTCGTGATAGGTGACTTCAAGTTTCTCCGCCAGTTTTCTCGCTTTTTCGTGTTGCCCTCGGTTATTGAGGTATTCAATCGACTCTGGTAACAGGCGGGACATTGGCCAAATTAATAATAAAGGTAATGACCCGACTATCATTACGCCACGCCAACCAAATTGACTAAGAATCGCAATCGCGACTAAGGCGGCACATAAGATACCCAGAGAGTAGCCGGAGTACATAATGGCATAGTTAAACGAGCGTTTTTCGGTTGGTGAATATTCAATGGTGAGGGCGGCAGCGACAGGGATCACGCCCCCAAGTCCGATTCCGCCGATAAAACGCATTAATCCAAAAAACCAAGGTGTTGGCGCTAAAGCAGTAGCTAACATGGTGGACGAGAAGAGTGTAACGCAGATTAATAGCATGCGTCGTCGACCATATAACTCGCTTAACGTTCCGATTATAAAAGCACCAAAGAACATTCCCACGAGGGTGTAGCTGCTCAAGGCACCTAATTCAATAGGGGTTAAATTCCACTCTTTATATTCAGAGAGTGTCGGTAAAACAGCACCCATCACCCCCACGTCATAACCTTCAAATAAAATGCTTAGCCAGCAAACCAACATGACTTTGAAGGTCGTGCGCTTTGAGGAGACAGATGTAATTTCAGATGTTTGTATTGTCATAAATCACTCTCTAATCGTTATTCGACCGATATTTTTTTAATGGCAAGTACGTATATTTTTTAAATCTGAAAAGCCGACATTACACTTTACTTTTTTAAGTTAAATCACAATAGAAATGTTAATAAAATGTACAATAAATGCAGGAATAGGATATTTATTGCAGTTTTTGTTTTTTGGTTAAATATTAATAAATCTTATATTTACTCGCTATTTTTGTTTCTGTTTTTAAGAATGAAAATGTTTTCCTATATTAGTTTTAAGCGGAAATTAAAAATAACAACAAATTTACATGTTATTGATATTTAATGATTTTAAAATAAAATAACGCGAGGTTATATTTATAATTAATAAGATAATTGCTAGATTGTTAATATGTTTATAGCCTAATTTTTTATTTTAAATATTAACCTTAAATCTTGAACAGATTAAGAGTGAATATCCAAAAAATGCAATTTAATATTTATTTGACATAAATTTAACATATGAATAATATTCGATGAGTTTGATTTTTGAACAATACCAAATGCAGGTAAATCGAAAATAGAATCGGAGAATTATTATGATAAAGCCATATGGTGTAGTGGGTTTAGTGCCAACAACGTGGGGAATAAAAACGCGTAGCGATATTATGAAAAATATCGACCATCTTGAAGAGCTATCTCACGGTGCGCTGTGGCTATCTTCATTGGATCTCCCTGTTCGTTTACTCGTTCTTCCTGAGGGAGCTTTACAAGGTTTCAACGATGAAGCGCTGGATTTGCCGATTGCTGAGTTTTTAAAAGATGGTGCCATTGATATCCCTGGTCCAGAGACTGACAGATTAGGCGAATTAGCGAAATCTCAAAATGTGTACATCATGGCACAGGCAAAAACCCGTGATCCAGATTGGCCGGGTATTATGTTTAACGTTGGGTTTATTATTGATCCCAAAGGCAACATTATTCTGAAACACCATAAAATGTCCTCTTTGTTGCCGTGTGAACGTTCGGCATCGCCTCATGATCTGTACGATGAGTGGATAAAAAAATATGGGCGTTCATTACAATCTTTTTGGCCAGTTGTTGATACTGAAATTGGTCGATTAGGGGTAATGATGGCCATGGAAGGCAACTTCCCTGAAAACGGTCGTGGTCTGGCATTAAATGGGGCAGAGGTGGTGTATCGTGCCTCGTTACCGACACCATTTACTGAAAATGACCTATTTGAAATTTCTAACCGCGCCCGTGCGTTGGAAAATAACTTCTATGTTGTGGCGCCGAATATTGGCTCAATGTATATGTTCCCGACCACACAAGCACCAATTGACTGTGGTGGTGGTCGTTCACTGATTGTGGACTACAAGGGTAAAATTGTGGGTAAACAAGAGGATACTAACGGCTCAACCTATGTGTATGGAGTGATTGATATTGAAGCCATGCGCCATCACCGCGCAAACGCCTCGGTCAGTAATTGGCTGAAAGATATTCGAACTGAATGCGCTCAGCTCATTTATGAAACACCAATTTACCCGAAAAATACCTACTTGCATGAGCCACAAGGCAATCATAAACATTACCGAGAAACCATTTTAAATAAGCAAATCGAGAAAATGATCGAGCGAAATGTGTTTGTGCCGAGTGTGTATGATAAGCAATGAAGCCATGATTAATAAAAAACCAACAGCGTGTATTACGTTGTTGGTTTGTTTAATTATAAGCTAACGGATATTGCTATTTTCTATAACAATTATAGATTTCAATGGTACCTATAGACAGGGTGCGATTTAACTGTTTAGGCTGAGCAGCAAAATCAGCATCAATTAAAAACAGATTATTGTGCCTGTCTTTTTTTACGTTACCTTCGGAGTCAGGATCAAAAAGAGTGCGCCCTCTTGATTTAACAAAATCAAAAGCCTCCTTACCTTTTATCGATTTTCCATCAATAAATTTAGTGACTAAAATGACATTGCCATTTGGTAGTGTAGTAGAGCGCGAAAAATTAACATCTTGATTTATTTCATTTAATACTCTAGCGCAGCGATCGTACTCAGCATATTTATTGTATTCAAATATTAAATCGCGATGAGGAATTTTAATCGCAAAGTCACCCATGCGATAGGCGGTTCCATATTCCTCCTTACCAAGATAATGACGATTGTCTAGGGTGACTGTGGGATATTCAGGGCTATTTTTGACTAAAAAGGTAGGTCGATGATCAGCACCGAGCGAATTATCTTTAAAGGCGATATTGATACGAGGCAAGCTTTCTGTGAATTGGACTATTTCTGCGATTTTAGGCTCAATATGTACGATCAGTTCAATATGTACTTTATTAGGTACTAAATTCGTCTTTTTGAGTGTCTTTAGAGGGATAACTTCAGGTATAGCCAGCTTTACGAAACTCGGATGGGGTGGTGCGATTTCTGTCTTTTTGTCTTCTTGGGATGTTTTAGCAATTTATTGAACAACCCGGTATTAAACAACCTGTTTATTCTCTCTATAAACCGGTTTTTTCTGTTTTTAGGTTGTGCCAAAGCGGGTGGTTTTGGTTAATATGTGGCTGAAATACTTTACCTATGCACCCATTACTTATTTTATTCATTGAATACTCTCCTTTTTAGATAAAAATATAAAAAAGAGAGTGTTAGCGATATCAAAAATGGATTTTCACCTAAAATTTAAAGGTGTTTTCGATATCACTGAAGATTGATTGCCATTCTGCATCATCAATATCCATCAAACCAAAATGGCGCAAAATAAAAGTGCCTTCAGTGGCTAAAAACATTAATCGAGCTCGTTTGCCGCTTTCGGTTGATAAGTCTAAATTAGCAATGCGTTCTCGATACCATTTACGAGTGCTTTCTAAATATTCAGGCGTCTGAAGCAGTGATGCCATTAACGCAGCACCTTTGGCGATACTGGTTTTATCGTGATCCGCTGTGGCTTTTATGTGCGCAATCACTTGACCTTCAGGACTGTTATCTTGGGCTATTGCTTTACTGAAAATTTCATCATAAGAGTGACCCCAACGCTCAAACATCGCATCAATTAACGCTTCTTTATTACCAAAGCAGTATTGGACTCCACCCTTAGAAATCCCCATTGATTTGGCGACTGCATCAATCGTGAGTGCAGTAGCACCTTGTTTGATAACAATCTCTTCTGCTGCTTCCAGCACTTTCTCACGATCAATCGTTCGTTGACGTCCCATTTAAAAAAACCTCTTTTCAATACATACGTATGGAATTATATTGTAACACGATCATCCATCAAGGTGATCAATTAAACAAGTTGAGAAGATTTTATGATAACAGATTATAAACGTTGGATTATCCTCCTATTAGTATCGAGTGTGTTATTTCTCATCGTCATTGATGTCACCGTGCTATATACCGCGTTACCTAAGTTAACCCATGATTTAGGTGCAACAGCATCTGAAAA
Source organism: Providencia sp. wls1943 (assembly GCF_009706275.1). Lineage (NCBI taxonomy): Bacteria > Pseudomonadati > Pseudomonadota > Gammaproteobacteria > Enterobacterales > Morganellaceae > Providencia > Providencia sp. wls1943. The sequence continues at coordinate 48,387 of NZ_WLTU01000020.1, read as the reverse complement.
ATTATGGATCATGAATGCTTATCCATTAGTCGTTGCGGGTCTCTTACCCGCTGCGGGAATGTTAAGTGATAAAGTAGGGCATAAATTTATGTTTCTACTTGGATTGCCTCTATTTGCACTTGCCTCTTTGTGTGCGGCATTTTCACCAACAGCATTTAGCTTAATTTTATCTCGTGGTTTCTTAGCGGTCGGTGCTGCGATTAGCATGCCAGCGACGTTAGCGATTGTTCGCCAAGTCTTTTTAGACCCGAAAGAACGCGCGCTGGCGATTGGTATTTGGTCTGCTGTGGCATCCGGTGGTGCGGCTATAGGACCACTAGTTGGTGGTATATTGCTTAATCACTTTTGGTGGGGTTCTGTATTTTTGATCAACGTACCGGTGGTTCTGTTGGTGATCCCTTTTGCACTCTATTTAATTCCGAAAAGTAGTAAGAATTCTAATCAACCTATTGATTATTTAGGCTCTTTATTTATTTTGGTGGGCTTGATTGGCTCAATTTATGCCTTAAAAGAGCTGGGGAAACAGAATATTGATTGGTTTACGTTGCTGATAGCGGCTGCGGTAGGCATTGTATTTTTGGTTATTTTTAGCCGTCGACAATTAGTATCAGAATCGCCGATGATTGATTTCAAATTACTCGGCGACACACGGTTTTTTGCTGGGATCATGATGGCGATTTTATCCATCGTGGTTATCGTTGGTGTTGAACTTCTGTTAAGTCAACGCTTACAGTTGGTTCTGGATTACACCCCATTTGAAGCGGCGCTATACATTATTCCGATCCCGATTGCGTCCGTGTTAGCGGCTCCATTAGCAGGCATGTATTTGCATAAAGTCGGCGCAAAGCTGATGATGATTTTAGGATTTCTTTGCACATTAGTCGGCGTGATTGGGGTTGCGTGGGTCTTCAAAACCTCAACTGGTTTGGTATTACTGTCATTTTTATTCTGTATTGGGTTCGGGTTAGGTGCCATTTTTACCACAGCATCAACCACCATCATGTTAAATGCGCCAGATGAAAAAGCAGGAATGGCAGCATCCATTGAAGAAGTGGCTTACGAGTTAGGTAGCGTGCTTGGTGTGACATTTATGGGTGGCTTGATGAGTGCGGTTTATACCGCCAAGCTGGTATTACCGGCAGGTTTAACGGTAGCAGACAAAGTCTATGATAGCCTCGATGAAGCGTTAATTGTGGCAGAGGGGTTACCGCAAGATAGTGCAAATCTCTTAGTAAATCAGGCGAATATGGCATTTGATAGCGCATTTATGTCTGTCATGATTGCCACGACAATCGTGCTGGTGGTGAGTATTGTGGTGTTGCCGTTTTTCTTTCGCCAAAAGCGTACAGCCTAAGCAATGTTGTCTAAATCATGTTGCCAAAATAATATGGTTTAAAAATTGAGCATAAAGTGCGCTGAATAAAAGCGCACTTTTCATTAATTTTAAAATCATCTAATAAGTATGTATATCTAACACCCTTTAAAATGGTTTATCTAGCGCATTTTACTTACTCTGCATTTTCAATTTAGTGAGAATGAAAATAGAGGGGATTTATGCAACTAAACCACCGTGATAGCTTGATTTTCCGTGATAATTACTTGAATAAAGACAGTTGGATTGCGGCGAATAAAATCATGGCAAAGAAGATTTTGACGGAATTTACTCACGAAGGAATTATCACGCCGATACTCGTTAATGATGATAATTATGTGCTTAATATTGATAGCCAACAGGTTCGATATCATTTTAAAGCGAAGCCGTATCTCTTAGAGCATTTAGATATCTGTCTTGAGTCCATTAAAAAATATAAGCAAGAGCAAGAAGCTCCTATTGATGCCTTAGAACTGTTTATTGAATTATTTGAATTTTTAGAGGTAGATAAATCATTGCTGCCCATACACATTGATGAATTGATATCTACATTAAACAGTTGGACCTATAAGCGAGCGACTGAACGTCTTAACGCGGAATCACTGATACATGCCGATTATCAATTAATAGAATCAATGATGGACGAAGGGCACCCCGTTTTAGCCATCAATAAAGGGTGTTATGGATTTGATTTTATTGACTCTCTTAAATATTCCCCAGAATGTGGCGCTCAACAACATGTTGTGTGGATAGCGGTTCATAAAGATAAAGCTACGTTCAGTGCAATTTCCTCATTAAATTACCAAGATTTAATCCATTCAGAGCTCTCCAAAGAGGAAATTAGTCATTTCAATGAGGTGCTTCAACAGCATGAGGTATTGAACGAAGATTACTACTGGATGCCAGTGCATCAGTGGCAGTGGCGTGAAAAAATCTTAATTCGATTTGCAGCTGATATTGCTCGTCAAAAAATTATTTACTTAGGAATAAGTTCTGATTCTTATAAGGCCCAGCAATCGATTCGAACACTGTTCAATATCAGTCAGCCAAATAAGCGTTATATCAAGCTAGCCATCTCTATTTTTAACACTGGATTTATGCGCGGGCTTTCCCCTTATGCAATGAAAACGGCACCGATAGTTAATGAAAGTCTCGATAATATATTTTCACAAGATGCTTATTTGATTGAGAAAAATTTCAAGTTACTGAAAGAAGTTGCTGCAATAGGGTACCGAGACACCTTGTTTGAAAGGGTTATCTCTGAAGAATCGCCTCAAAAACATATGTTGTCCGCACTGTGGCGAGAAAATCCATATAATAAAATCGATAAAAATCAGAGAATAATGACCATGGCGTCATTACTCCATATTGATAATCACGGTACATCTTTCCTTATTGAATTAATCAAAGCATCCGGTTTGTCTGGGCGAGAATGGATACGTGAGTATTTAAAACGCTATTTATCGCCGCTATTGCATCTCTTCTACGCTTACGATGTTGTATTTATGCCTCATGGTGAAAACGTCATTTTGATTATCGAAGAGGACAAACCTGCCGGCATTTTCATGAAGGACATTGCGGAAGAGGTTGGTATTTTAAACCATGAAGGTGAGTTACCTGAGGCACTAGTTGAACGCACTTACACTATGTTAGACAGTGAGAAAATTGAACATTTTTGGACTGAATCATTCGACTATTTCTTCCGTTATATGGCTGTTATTTTAGATAAAAATCAATGCTTAGATGAGGATGATTTCTGGCGATTGGTTGCGGATAATATTCATGAATATCAGGAAGAGCACCCGGAATTACACGAGAAGTATGTGCGATTAAATCTGTTTGAACCAGCATTTAAACAAACATGCTTGAATCAACAAAAAGTACTGCATGGTCCGGAATGTTTGTCGCTTATCGAAATCAAAACCAATAAGCATCTTAATAAAGTGATATCTAACCCATTATTTTTATTTAAAAAATAGTTAATATAAGAAAAGGATACTCACATTTGGGTATCCTTCAGTGACTTAACTATTTAACTTTGCGAATTAAAATCGCAGCCAAGAGTGGGCTAATGGCAAACAAGGCAAATAGCCATACAGAGGCTTGCTGAGCACCGACTAACCCACCAGGATTAATCAATCCGCTATTATTGACCACCACTCCCACTAATGCTGCGGATAATGCGGTCGCATATAATTGAATAGTGATAACAGAGGAAGAAGCGAGGTTTTCTTCTCCTTTTGGCGCGGCCTTAAAGACCCGCAGAACTAAATGAGGCCAGCAAATGCCAATCCCTAATCCAACCCCCATCATGGCGATTAAATAGAGAATAAATAAAGACATGGAGGTGACTAAGGCAAGGTTAGGGGTCAGTATCGCGAGAATAACCAATGATACCAAGATGATAACAGGGCCTATCTTGAGAATACGTAAAACGATGGTGCCCGTTTTATTGGCGCTGAGTAAAGCACCCACCGTCCACCCAGCTGCCATCACGGCAGTTAAATAACCTGCCATCAACGGTGAAAACTGGTGAATGGTTTGCAGGAAGTAAGGGACATAAATTTCGGTGGTCATTCCCCCCACTAGCAGACACATCGTCAGGAAAATAACCCCAAGTTGAGTTTTCAGGGAGTAAGCCCCTGTGGGGAGTAAACGCTTTCCATTCTTGCCATCAATAAACGCAATGGTGATGAGCAAGGCAATACCAATGAGTAACCCGACAAGATTACTGAGCAAGCTTTCAGATAAGCTACCGATTGAGATAGCAAGTACGGAGATAACCAGCAGTGAAATCGCCAGAACGGGAATTTTTGTTGTTTGCGCTTGCTGAGATTTTTTTCCTGGCAATTGGTTGATAACAATCATTGCCAGAACAACCGCCACGGGCAATAAAGCCCAAAAAGCCCAGCGCCAATGACCCCCTTGAGCAAAAATACCGCCAATGGCAGGACCACACAACGTAGCTATTCCCCACATACCGGATATCACTCCCATGGCGCGTGACCACAAGTTTGGCGTGAAGACAATGCGGATCAGCGCATAGCTAAGCGCGAATAACATTCCGCCGCCAAGCCCTTGCAAGGCGCGTCCACCCAATAAGGTGAACATGGACGGTGAGGATGCACACCAAATGGCACCCAAGGAAAATAGTGTGAGGGCGCTAAGATAGGCAAGTTTAGGCCCTAGGCTATCCAGTACTTTACTGGATAATGCAGAGCCAATAATGGAGGTTGCCACAAACAGCGTGGTATTCCACGCATAATATTCAAGGCCGCCAATATCATTGACGACGCTCGGTAAAATCGTAGTGACAATATAAATATTGATAGCATGGAGTGCGACGCCGCCAGTGAGGGCTATCGTCAATAAGGCATTGGTGCCGCTGAGTAAATCGGCCCATTTTCCTTGAGGTTCGGTGCCTGTTTTATTGGATTCGGTGACTGTTTTGTTGCTCATACGAAGACCTGCTGGACGAAAGAGTATAGAAAAGGGTATTATCCAAGTATTGTCTTGGATAATAAAATCGCACTATGAATAAAGCAAGTAAATACTTTGATAATCTAAATCTTACTCAAGCAGTGGATAAGGTGCTGTTTTGCATCAAAACCAAAGGACCCGTTTCTACGGCTGTGATTGCTCATGACCTAAGTTTAACGGGGGAAGCGGCACGCCAGCATATCCATAAATTAACGTCTCTGGGGCTGGTGGAAGGTGTCCAATGTACAGCTCAGTCAGGTGCTGGGCGTCCTCGACAGAACTGGATCTTAACAGAACTGGGGCATCAGCGTTTTCCCGATACCCATGCCCAGCTGGCCTTGCAGCTCATTGATTCAGTGAAAACCATTTTTGGTGATGCGGGGCTAGAAAAACTGATTGAACAGCGAGAAGCGGAAAGCCGCAGTAAATATTTAGAGCGTTGCCAAGGGTTGCCATTGGAAAAATGTTTAGCCGCACTCGCCGAGGTTCGTAGCGAAGAGGGCTATATGGCAAAGGTGGAACAGGAAGGCGATAGCTGGTTATTTATCGAAAATCATTGCCCTATCTGCGCCGCGGCAACCGCGTGCCAAAACTTTTGCCGTTCGGAATTGGCACTGTTTCGCGAAGTATTAGGGAGCCAAGTGAATGTTGAACGGGAGCAATACTTGCTTGATGGCGCAGGGCGTTGTGTGTATAGGGTTACAGTGTGTAGCGAGTTACTTTGAAAGGGTAGTCGGCGGCGTCGCTTTTAATTTTTTATTGGCTAACCACGCATAGGCTATTCCGGCGATGGCACCCGCAATATGAGATTCTGTCGATATTTGTTGATGAACAGGCAATAACCCGCTCGCCATCGCGCCAAAATAGAACAGTACCAACAGGGCGATAATGATATCTAACAGTTTGCGGCGGAAAAAACCTTGGGCAATCAATAGCCCCCAAAGCCCAAAAATCCAGCCGCTAGCGCCAATGTGCAGTGCATTTCTGCCCACTAGCCAGACAATCAAGCCGCCAACCACAATAATAAATGCGCTGGCGTAAGCGTACTTTCGAATGGAATCATGTAGCAGTAGGGCGCTTAACACCAGTAATGGCGGCAGATTACTCAGAAGATGCGCCCAATCCCCGTGGATCAGTGGGGCGAAGATAATCCCCACCAGCCCGTGCAGCGTTCTTGGTTGGATACCGAACCCAACAAGCGCGTAGCCACTTAAACTATTGGCGATTTGGATAGTGATCAGCAAACCCGCAAGGGTAATCAGTAATTTAATTCGCGGGCTTAGCCAAGTTTGCATTATCGATGTCCGAGAGATTGTACGCTTTCAACCAGTTGAGCGAGCTGAGTCACAACGCGGTCGCCCACATCGGCATTATCACCACCTAATGCTTTGTTACGCAAGAAGTCTTTCTTGATTTGCTGCCAGCGAGCGGCATCTTTCTCATTCAGCCTTCCGCGTAATTCTGCCAACTTCAATAAGTTCTCTTCAGCACCGGTCGTTAATAATTGCGCTTCCCCAAGATAATGGTCATCCAGCAATCTCTCCAATTCATCATCATTCATAACGGAAGAGACTTTCTCGCTGAGTTTATTCATATTTCGGTAGCTGCCTTGCAGGCGGAATGCCGGCTCGGTTCGATATTTATCGGACTGTGCGGCACTGGCAATATACTGCTGGTTTACCTTCAGTACCACATCACGTAGGCTGAGTAATCGGGAAATAACTGCAGTAATTTCATTTACTTCCGCATCGGAATATGGGTAGCTGAGTGCGTTAGTGGAAACTGATTTGCCCATGGCTTTATCCACCAGCAAGTACAAATCGTTTAAATCGCGCAGCGCCAACGGTGCCAATACAGGGTTTGAGGTCAGGCTGTTTTCAATGTAGCTCAGTGCAAAGGCATCATCCATCCCACCGAGTACTTCACCGAGGTTATAAATATCCGCACGGTTGGCGAGCATATCAGGGATACGGAACACTTCGCCTGATTCGGTATACGGGTTACCCGCCATGACAACACAGAATTTTTTACCGCGCATATCGTAGGTTTTGGTTTTGTTTTTCCATACCCCTTCTATGCGACGGGTTCCATCACACAGGGAGATAAATTTCTGTAAAAACTCAGGGTGAGTATGTTGAATATCATCCACATACAGCATCACGTTGTTGCCCATTTCGAGGGCGAGGTTGAGTTTTTCCAGCTCTTGTCTGGCGGTAGCATTCGGGGCTTGTTCTGGGTCGAGGGACAACACATCATGCCCAAGTGCAGGACCATTAATCTTCATAAAGATTAGACCAAGGCGGTCAGCCGCGTACTCCATCAGGGTGGTTTTACCGTAACCTGGCGGGGAGATCATCAGTAACAAGCCCATTAAATCGGTACGTTTGTTTTCGCCTAGGGCACCAATTTGCTTCGCCATGTTGTCACCGATAATTGGTAAATAGACGTCATTGATCAGCTTGTTACGCACAAATGAACTCAGCGGCTTAGCTTTGAACTCATGGAGTTTTAGGCGGCTACGCTCTTCACTCACAATGCGTTGACGTAGCGCTTGGTATTGACGGAAGGCCGGAATAAATTGCTTACGCTGTTCGCGCATTCGGCTGAAAAAGTCATCCAAACTTAATGAGAGGGTTTGGTTGTGGATGGTTGGGTGATCCCCCAGTAATCCAGTAACCTTAAAGTATAAATCGGCTTCGCTATAACGTGCCGATGCCATTTTATCTAAGATAATAATGGCGATGGCACCCGGAATGTACGGACGTAAGTGTGCAAATTCGTCAATCGAACACAGCCCTTGCAGCCAATTTTGCAACAGCGCCCAGCGCTGAGCATAGCGAGTGCCAAGGTTTTGTTGTGAATGATTGAAATCCAGCCACATATGGGCTTCTTCTAAGCGCGTTTGTAGTGCCGCCACTAAGTCCCGCGCATATTTGCTGTACACCAATTCAATCGGCGTTCTGGCTAACGCAAAACTGAGGTATTCCGCGGCTTGAGCTTGTTCATGAGCTTGGCAATTAATCGGGTTATCTTGCAGGAATAAGCTGATATCGGCTTCGATCTCCGCTTGAAGATCTAAAAGGGCATCATCGTTATTGAACAGCTGGCGGATATTCATCGCGGTTCTGGCACGTTCTGGCCATTGGGCAGGGTATTCGTTGCTTTGAATGTGATGCCAAAAAATCGCCGCGATGGCGCGAGCTGTTGGGTTGAAACGCAGTAAATCAGCGCTTTCACCAATCGGGATCAGCTTTTTCAATATCGCGATAGCGTCATGGTCGTGGATCCCTTTTTCGTAGCCTTCTTTGTAGCGTGGAGCCGCAAAATCACGCACCAGTTTATCGATTTTTTCAGGGGCAGACAGAGCATTTTTTAGGGCGTCGTAATTCAAACCATCTTGGCGTTTTGCTGTGGCATAAATGATGGAATACGCAAGGTATTCAGCGCGATAAACGGCATCAGATTCAGATTCAAGATTGGCAGTCCAATAAGGCTGCAACTGTGCAAGTTCGGCGTTCTCAATGGGTTCTTGGAAATCCGTTCCGGTGAGGTACACCCACAGTTGGTTATCTTTTGGCAAGATAGTCAGGTCAAGCTCTTGGGTGTTCACACTGAAACGGTGGCGGCCCAGCTTAATAATGTTTCCTCCATCTTCAAAGATGTCGGTTTTATCTCGCAGAATACGAATGGCTTGATCGCGAGAGGCTTTGAGTCTGGCGTCGATATCGTCGGCTTTAACGTTATCGTTGATTTCCCGAAGTTTTTCGATGATTTCACGGGTTTTCTGTGCGAGTGGGTCGGTGGCAAAAAACGCATTCAGTTCATCTTGGTTTTGCAAGCGTACAGTGCGGCGTTGAAGGCTTTCTAACAAGCGGTCGGCGGCGGTTAATAAATTCTGCGAACGGCGCTGGCGGTCATCAATCAGAACTTGTTTATGGGACTCAAACGTTTCCAGTAATTCTTCACGTTTTGCCAGAATATCATCAAGAAATTCATCATGATGGCTAAACTGACTTTCTAGCTCTTCTAACTGAACCAGTAATCGGGATAACTGATCATCACAACGTTCTGGGTCGGTCGCGAGGGATAGTGCGTTAGTGATCCCTTGGCTAAATAGGCGGAACTGCGCCCCAAATTGCGCCACGCTCTCAACACTGGTTTGGGATTTGCGTTTTTGTTGTAGACGGGCACGAGATTGGTTTAATTGGGCATAAATGTGTGAAATGGCATCGATGATGTGGGTCTGTAAAGTGACATCATCAAAACTCAAGGAAGCCATTAAGTTAGAGAGCATATCCAAATCCGCTGACATTTTTTCCATGTCATTCATTGGGATATCTAACTGCGCGCTGGTTTGTGCCTTTTCAATTAACTCTTCAAAGGTTGCGAGCTGAGTTTTAAACGGTTGCAGGGCTTTGTCGCTGGCAAGAAACTGCGCAGTACCTTGGGAGACGCGCTGCTGTGCCTCGGTGATTTCATTTTCCATCTCACTGAGTTTAGTGAGATCCATATAGCGGAATTCTCGCAATGAAATCAGGTGCCCTTGTTGGGCGTTTAAGGCGTTTAGCCCATCCACAAATTGTTGAATGTCCGTCCATCCTTCCGGCAAGGTGAGGGACAGTAAAGAGCGTTGGCGAGTGACCGCCTCATTCATGGATTTGACGGATTGCTGGCGGATGCTTTCGACTTTTTCGTATTCGTCGAGCACCAGCTCACTGGTTTGGGCGATCTCTTTTAAGAGTTTGCCAATACCTAGGCACTGGTCGTCGTTAAACCAATAGAAAATATCCAGCAAGTTTTTCGGTTGCTGGCTAAGTTGTTCATAGCGAGAAACGGAAACTTGGTTGCCTTCAATCTCTTTGGCGACATGGAGAATCTCAGAAATCCCACGGACTAAATCAGCATTACCGATGCGCCCAAGAAACCCACCCCGAGGCGGCTGCTTATCAGCAAATTCATCAGAATAGAATGGGGTTTGCCAAACCTGCATTGGGTGTACGCGGGTGGCTTCATCGCCTTCCCCTTCGAACAGTACCATTTTGCCATCTTCGAGCATGGCATAACCGTGGCCGATTAATGGCACAGCGAGTTTACGTTCAATTAAATTGTAATTGAACAGAGCGATACGGCCTTGGTTTGGGGAATAAAACACATACAGCACATCCTCTCCATTAGGCGAACGACGCAGGCGGCGAAAACGCATGCCATCCATTTGTTGCTCGAAGGTTTTATACTCCCCATTTTGCAGGTAGTAGCCGCCGGGGAAGATAATCCCATGATCTTCTGGCAACTGCACACAGGCTTGCCCAATAGCATCAATTCGTTGAACGGTTTGGTTGAGAATGTTGTAAATCAGATAGCGCCAGCTCTCTTCGCGGTATGGCAATATTTTGAGTAAAATCAGGCTGCCAGTCTGCGCATATTCAATCTGGGCGTCATCGAGGGATTGGTTTTTATCGAGAACCGCTTCTCGGTAGATGCCTAACCCATCTTCGGTATTATTTTCACATTTGATGGTCAGGTCGCCGCCGATGGTTTCCACAAAGACGGTATCGAGAATATTAATGTGAGGATAGCGACCATTAACGGTATTTTCCCGCGTGGTGCGCACCCATTCGAAATCATTGGTTGGCGGCAGGGCGATATCGCGTTCGCCACGGTTATCGATGTATTCGATGCGGGATTTATCGCTGGAAATTGACCAGCGGAAAACACGCACGTCGGTTAACCGATCACCAATTTGAAAACTGGCTAATAGCTTGCCATCGCGCTCAACTAATTGCAGTAATTGCGTGTTTTTGTAATAGGTATACAGCTCAGTAAAATCCTGAACAAAGCGGGTGTCATTGAGGAATGTCTCTTCGTAAGGGACAGAGATTACATCAAAATCACCTTCATTTTCAGTGAGCTGATAGAGGGAAAAAACATCTTCAATGTGAGTTTCTTTTTTCAGACCCAGAAAAACGTTATAGCCAAATAGCAGCCAATCACCGACGCGGACAATGTCCCTCGCTTGGCAGTTATTTTCGGTACGAATACGGATACGCCCGATGATGTCCATCTGGCTTTGACCAAATTCAGTCAACCGGCGGTCGTTGAGTTGAGCTGCTTTTTGGTGAAGTTGCTGCCCTTGTTCGGTTAGGCGCTTGCGTAATATTTCGTACGCGCCACCTTCTGCGACGGCACTGTCGAGAATTTCCTGTTCGCGATTCACATCTTGGGTTTCTGACATGTTTAACGAATTTCCTTGGTCTTAAAAAGAGATACGCTCATAAACGCCAAGTTGCCTATATGCAGCAACTTGGCGGGATGAGGTATAAAACTTACTTGAAAAGCCTGAATATTGATAAATTAGCTTTGGTTATTATCGTAAGACACAGGTTTGCTCACGATATTTTTCGCTGTTTGTGGCGCGCTTTTTGCTGCCATAAAGCCATTGATTAACTCTTTGACTTCAGGGTTTTGCAGTAAGGAAGCGATATCAATTTTCTTCTCTTCTGTGACGCGATTGACTAACTTTTCAAGGTTATCTTTGGCAAAGCTGCTTTTATCCATAAACCCATCAACGGCTTTACCTAAGCTTAGTGCTTTGGAGAAGGTGTTAAAGAAGTCGCCATCACCGCCCACAATTTCGATGTTAGTTTTGCTGAGAGCCGCAGCCAGTACATCCGCTTGCTCGCGAGCAATTTCTTTGTTCGCTTCAATGGATGCCATGGATTGCTCGAACTCTTTCTCAAGGCGCATACGGAACTCTTCGTGTGAACGTGCGGTATCACTGAGATGATCCATTGATTGGAATTTATCAGTCAGACCATCAGCTTCCGCTTTCAGACGTTGACGGATAACTTCGGCTTGCGCTGCCCCTAATTGGCCTTCACCGCGAGCTTGAGCGGCCAGTTTTTCTTCCAAGACCTTGGCATCTGCCAAGCCGAGTTTTTCTTTCGCATTGGCTTGTTGCTCTTCACCACGTGCCTGTGCTGCCAACTTCTCTTCCAGAATTTTCGCTTCGGCGAAACCTTGTTCGCGTTCGGCATTGGCTTTGGCTTCCATCACTTGCGCTTCGGTTAAGCCTTTTTCTTTCAGACCACGGGCTTCGGCTAACAGTTTTTCCGCGGTGATATTGGCTTGAACCAGACCTTCTTTCTCTTCAGCTTCAGCGGTCGCTTGGCGAACGCGGGCTTCTGCTAAACCAAGTGCGGCATGTTCTGCTTCAATCCCTTCCGCTAAGCGTTTTTTGGCTTCAGCCTGTTTGGCGGACGCTTCCAATTCGGCTTGTGCCATAGTGCTGATTTCTTCTGCACGGTGCTTGGCACTGGCTTCATCGGCTTCGGCTTTTTTCACCTGACGAACTAACGCTTCTTCTGCTTCTGCTTGGGCGTTGATCACAGTAACTTGCTTCATACGCTCAGCTTCTGAAATTTCGCGGACTTCCTTGATGCGTTCCTCTTCTTGCGCGACGGTTTTTTCGACGGCGACACGTTCGCGGATCACGTTAGAAATGTTTTTACGTTCTTCTTCTAGCGCTTTTTCTTTTTCAATACGTTGCAGTTCAACTTCACGTTCACGAGCGACAATTTCGAGTTCGCGAGCTCGGTTTACGCGCTCTTCTTCGATCGCCACGGCGCGGGTGCGGTTCTGTTGAGCCACTTCCACTTCACGCATGCGGTTTTCTTCACGGATTTCAATTTCTTGCTGAGTTTGAATGCGAGCTTGTTCTGACTTGAGGCGCTCTTCTTCTTGAACGCGTAGCGTTTCGGCTTGTTCACGTGCACGAATATTATCAATTTCACGTTTTTGACGGGCTTCTGCATCGGCTTGTTGGCGCTCTAATGCCAGGCTCGCTTCACGGGTTTCCACATTTTTCTTCTTGATAGCTAACTCTTGGTCGCGCTCTTTTTGGTTAGTTTCGATATTGTGGATAGCGGTAATTTCGGTGATTTTGCGAATACCTTCGGAGTCGAAAATATTATTCGGGTCGAGGGCAGATTTCGGTGTTTGTTCTAAATAGTCGATTGCCACGTCTTCTAACGCATAACCGTTAAGATCTTTACCAATCACGTCCACAATACGATCACGGAAGCTTTGGCGGTCTTCGAACAGTTTGGCTAATTCTAATTGCTTACCTACGGTTTTCAGGGCTTCTGAGAATTTAGCACTGAATAGAGCACTGACGGCTTGATGGTCAGATGCGCGCTCAACACCGATAGCTTTAGCTACTTTTAATACGTCTTCGGTGGTTTCATTCACCCGTAGATAGAAGGCAACGGTAATATCGGCACGTAAGTTATCTTGGCAAATTAAGCCATCTTTACCACGGCGGTCGACTTCCAGAGTCAGTAGCGAAATGCGCATAAACTCTTTTTTGTAGATAACGGGATACACTAACGCACCCGTAAAATGCACTTTGGGTTGTGAGGACATGTCGTTGACAATCAGAGCGGTACCTTGAGGGACTTTGATGTAGAAAGCTTTAAATAAACCAAAGAACCCAAGAATGATGATGATCACTCCCCCAACAACCGTTAAAAAAGGCATGTATTCAGCCAAATCCATATTTCTTCTCCATGGGTTCTGACGATATCGTCATTCTTTATTAATTAGCAAAGTAGGTAGTTTATTTTTTGTGTTTACTGCCTGAATTCGTTTTCGGTGACAACTTGGTAGCTGTGGGATTGAGGGTCATAACTGATGATAACGACGCGATCTCCGCGTTTAATATTTTCATCGCTAGGTGCTCTAACCTGCAAAATCAGCCCTGCACCACCATCTTCTAAAGTGGCTTCCCCATTTTGTTCTGTGACTGTTCCGGAGCGTACGGTTGCCAATTTTCCCATTAGCTGATGAACCGTTTTGGGTTTATTAAAGTTAATCAGTCGACTACGGATGGGTTTTAGGCAAATGGCGGTTAAGTGCAGGGAGATAAAGGCAGTGATCACCAGTGATGTGACGCCGACGGCATAACGCAGCAAGGTCATATCAATAAAACGGAGGAATAAATGCGCAGCAAAGTAGCTAATCAGCCAGCCGAAAAGGGTAAATAGCGTCAAGATAATGGTGACGGGAATTCCGGCTAAACCGAGTTTTGTTAGCCAGCCAGCAAAGCCAGTAAGATCGAGGCCGTCAGCATCCAATTCGGTATCGATATTAAATAAATCAATATCTAACAGGCCAAAAGCGGCACAGAGCCAGTAAAAAAGGACAATAATCAGTAAACCGCTAAAGATAATGGTCGGGAAAGCCAAGCAATTTTCTAAAAACAAATTCATTTATTTTTCTCTTTAGTTAAGTGGCTGAATGTGACTTTAGCGGGTATTTGTCGGCTGCGAATATGACCTTTAATTGTGTTTTTATTACTCACTTATCAAAAAATGAGCAGAACTGAATCTATCATAAGCGCTTTTCAAGTGAACAATATAGGACAAGTCTAGTTTCTAGATTATCTCGCTGATTTCTATGGTTAATTTTCTGTAGTCAATCTGAAAAAGAAAAATAGATTCAACTTATTGATTATTAGTCAATTTAATTAAACCTAACAAAGATGATAACCATTCTCAATTATATTTTGGTGATTTTGAGGTATTGGTCATCTCTACTCTCGATAAGTCGAAAGAGTAGAGATGCGATTGCGGAACAATATGCGGAAATAATAATGCGTGGAAAATTAGTCGACGAGATTCAAGAATGCAGCGCCACGGGCGCCGCCAGAGGCTCCGTAACGGGCTTTTTCGATAGCGGGCATTTTCGCAATGCCATAAAGATATTGCGGTACTATTTCCGGTAATAGGTGATAAATCTCATCAAATTGCGACAGACCGCCGCCAATCACCACTAAGTCAGGATCAAAGACGGTGATAACTTGCCCCATAAACATCGCCAGCACCATCATGTAGCGTTCAACATGCTGTTTAGCGGCAATATCACCGTTGTAATAACGTTCAATAATCTCGATGGCTGAGCGCTTCTCACCGGCAAATGCAGCATAGATGCGTTCGAAGCCGGGGCCTGACAGGTAGGTTTCAAAACAGGCGGTTTGACCACAACCACAGACAATTTCAGGGACGGTTTCCCCGAGGTATTTTGCGGCACGAACACTCATATTCATGTGTCCGATTTCCCCTGCAATGCCATTTTTTCCCGATAAAACCTTACCGTTGATGACAAAACCGCCGCCAACGCCAGTGCCAAGAATCAAGCCTAGAACGCTAGGGTAACGCTTGAATTCAGGATCCCACGCTTCTGATAGGGCAAAGCAGTTGGCATCGTTTTCAACTTTAACTGGACGATTTAACAGCTTGGTCAGGTCATGAATGAAAGGTTTATATTGTGCGCTTGGGACATTGGTCGTAAATACCACGCCTTCTGAGTGATTGACGATCCCCGGAACACCAATACCAATTTTACCTTGGCAGTTAAACTGCGCATCCGCTTCAGCCGTTAAATCACGAAAAGCATTGAGCAACGCGAGATAGTCATCTTTGGGGGTTGGAACACGCTTTTGCCACACTTGATTGAGCGCTTGGTCGAACACTGCTAGCTCAATTTTGGTGCCGCCCATGTCAAAGCCGTAATACATTTCATCTTCCTCAAATTGGTCTATTTCATTAAATAGAAATGTATCTATTTGATAAATAATGACAGAGAGTCAGTAATGGCTTAATTATACAAAAGTTTCCCAAAAAATGATTGCGGGATGATTTTAATTGGATTATTGTCATACCCTATAATTGTAATATTATAACATTACATTGAGTTTACCTTAAATTGTTATTGGGAGTTACCGTGAAAGTTCTCAGCTCATTAAAAACCGCTAAGCAGCGCCATCCTGACTGCCAAGTTGTGCGCCGTCGTGGTCGTATCTACGTGATTTGCAAAACCAATCCTCGTTTCAAAGCTGTACAAGGTTAGTATTCCGTTAGTCTCTGTTTCTTCGCATCCTTGCTTTCGCCCTAGCAATTCATACTCCTTGCTAGGGCGTTTTTTTAGAGTTTTACAAACTTAAAGTTTCACAAAGTCAGGGTTTCACAAATTCAAGCGTACTGTTTTTGATCTGTTCTCTGAGCCACAGAGTTTTTGAGTTATAGGAATTGCGCTTGTGCCACAGCATTAAAAAAGGAATTTCGAGCTGCTGGTAGAGAATGTCATCAACAGGAAGAGGAAGGCAGACTAAATCAAGATTGAAATCATTAACATAGTGTTGGCAATAGCCGGGGGAGCTAGTAATAAGGTTATGATCCGGGCGAGAAGCCATTAAGAGGGATTGTTCAAAGGTCGAAAAGGATAAATGGATTTGGCGGTGTAATCCCATGGTTTCCAGTAAATCATCGAGCGCCCACGGAATACGGTTGCCAAATTCGGTGCTGATATGGGGATATTTTAAGTAATTTGCCAACGTCCATTCTTCTTGCAAAATCGGATGGTCACTACGGATAAACGCCAGCGGTTTATCGGTGAATAACACTTCGAAATTTAGAATATCGGGTAGTTGGCTTATCGACTCTCTGGATAAATGAAAACTTTCACGACCGACTAACCCGATATCCGCATCCCCCGCAATCAGTGCGGCCAGCGAGTTATAATCCCAATCTCGTACAATGACCTCGGATTCTGGGTATTGATTGAGGATATTCAGGGATAAATCGTGAAGCATGATTAAGTTTAACGGGGCTTCCATCATTAAGCGGAAAGTCATCCCGCTGGGTTTTTCGGTATCACGAATTTCAGCAATATAGTGTGAAAGATTTAAAAACTCAGGCAGTGATTTTTCAATACGTAGCATGAGTGGGGTCGGAAGCAGCCCTTGCGGGCTGCGGATAAATAGGGGGTCATCAAACCATTGGCGTAATTTTGCCAAGGATTTACTGACCGAAGATGGGGTGATTGCCAAGCGATTAGCCGCAAGGCTAACACTGCGTTCTTCCATCAAATACTGCAGAATAACCAGTAAATTTAAGTCTAATCGATGCAGTTGCTTATTCACATGTAGCGACCTGTTGGTTGACTTGCGTGGTGGGTACTCTTAGCAACACCATGCCAATCATTCCCGCTGCAAGCAAGATAATTAACAACATACTGATTGATGGAACGCCCATCACACCCATCACCCAAATATACGCCGAGGCGCAGCTTAATTGTGAGATGGCCAATACAGAACTGGCAATACCCGCTTTTTTGGCAAATGGCGATAGTGCTTGGCTCATGATGATGCCGAACTGCATTGAGAAACCAATACCACAGAAGGCAAAGACGATGTACAGCAGCGCCAAATGTGGGAGTGCAATCAGATAGATGGCAAGCAGGACGCCATTGACCAAAAACAGGCTTAACGCGGTATTCAGTAAGGTTCGACTATTAAATGTCGAAATCAGTTTTGGCATCAAGAATGAGGTTCCCATACTGACCATCGCTAGTAAGGTCATGGCAGTAGAGTATTGACCTGTCGTAAAACCAAGGTTTTCCATCAAGATAATTGGGGCTACGTTAACGTAAGTCAGGATCACACCCATGCCGAAGCAGGAGATAATCAAGCGTGTGACAAAGAAGGGGCTAAATAACTGTTCTTCAGTGGCAGTCTGGGCATTCGATTGTGCTGCGGGTGATGCTGAAGAAGGCTTTGTCTCTTTAATCAAGATTAAGCAAAAGAGCATACTGATAACCGCATAACCCGCCATAAAGTAGAACATTACAGACCAGTGGTAGATCAGCAAAATCGCAAATCCAATGACAGGCGCTAATACGGGGGCGATACAGGTTACGCCATTCATTGCGGCGAGCACTTTGGTGCGTCGCTGCGGCGTCAACACATCACGCAAAATAGCGAAGGTCACGACATAACAGAAGCCTGCACCAATCCCTTGGAAGAATCGTGCTATCAAGAAGATATCGATAGATGTGGCATTTCCGGCGATAACAGAGGCGATGGCAAATACCATCGTACCAACTAAAACGACAGGTTTTCGACCAATATGATCGGCGCACCATCCGGCAATTAACATGGTGGATGCCATACCCGCTAAATAGATAGAAAATGCCACATGGAGCTGGCTTTCATTGGCATTTAAATCGGCGGCAATATAAGGAATACCGGTTAAATGGAGGTCGACGCCCAAAGGATAGATAAGGACGATCCAGAAACTAAAAAGGACATATTTGGTCATGAGATACGCTACTTTGTGAGGATTAACCCGCTAATCTTAATTGGGTTGAGTGATGGGATGTATGGATTAATTGGAAAATAGTATTTTCCAAAATGGAAATTATCAATCAATAACTTTTTACTAATTATTAGCGTTATTACTAATCTTCTTGCTATTAGTGATGAAATTCACTTGCACACTGGTTCATATTTTGTCACGTTTAATACGGTTGATTGATGATTTCTGAATTTTATCTTTCCGAAAAATTTCCCGCTTCGATTGGCAAAGTGAAAGTCGAGGGTAGAAATTTTTTGGGTGATGTATGTAAACAGACAGGGTGAAGAGAATGAAAAATGTAGGGTTTATTGGCTGGCGCGGAATGGTCGGCTCCGTATTGATGCAAAGAATGGCAGAAGAAGGGGATTTTAACGTTATTCACCCGGTCTTTTTTACCACCTCCCAACACGGGGCTGAAGCGCCTGTTTTTGGTGGTCATCGCAGTACGCTGCAAGATGCATTTGATATCGATGCACTGAGCGCACTGGATATTATTATTAGTTGCCAAGGTGGCGATTATACCAATGAAGTGTATCCAAAATTACGTGAAGCGGGCTGGAAAGGCTACTGGATTGATGCCGCGTCTGCACTGCGTATGAAAGACGATGCAATTATTATTTTAGATCCAGTGAACCACCAGCATATCCAAGACGGCTTAAATAAAGGCATTAAGACCTTCGTCGGCGGTAACTGTACGGTGAGTTTAATGCTGATGTCACTGGGCGGTCTATTTGCAAATAACTTGGTTGAGTGGGCTTCCGTCGCAACGTATCAAGCTGCATCCGGTGCGGGTGCGCGTAATATGCGTGAGCTTTTGTCGCAAATGGGTTCTTTACACGCGCAAGTGGCGAAAGAGCTGCAAAATCCGGCGTCGGCTATCTTAGAAATCGAGAAAAAAGTCACAGACTTTACGCGCAGTGGTTCCATGCCAACGGATGCGTTCGGTGTTCCACTCGCGGGCAGTTTGATCCCGTGGATTGATAAAGCGTTAGAAAATGGTCAAAGCCGTGAAGAGTGGAAAGGTCAGGCGGAAACCAACAAAATTCTGGCAACAGGCAGCAATATTATTCCGGTTGATGGTTTATGTGTTCGTGTGGGTGCATTACGCTGCCATAGCCAAGCGTTCACGCTAAAACTGAAGAAAGATGTGCCACTGAACGAAGTGGAGCAGCTGCTGGCTTCCCATAATGAGTGGGTGAAAGTGGTGCCAAATGACCGTGAAATCACGATGCGTGAACTGACTCCTGCGGCAGTGACAGGCACTCTGAGCACGCCAGTAGGGCGTCTGCGTAAATTGAATATGGGCCCTGAGTATCTGTCCGCATTTACTGTGGGTGACCAGTTGCTATGGGGTGCTGCGGAGCCTCTGCGCCGCATGTTGAGAATTCTGCTGTAGTTCGCTTTTCTTAACGAACCTAAATAGGAATGGCACCGGAGTGATTAAACGCTCCGGTGCCATTTTGCTTTATTGTATTGATGCTTACTGTGTTGATAATTATCGTATTGATGAATTACAACGAGACTAACGAATTAAAACGATACTAACAATTTGGCATCAAGATTATTTTCTAAATATCCCTTGGCCGTAAATTGGCTGTAATCCACGGATAGCTTGGTATTGTCAGTAATCTGAATATTCGATCCTAGCTTGAGTGCTACTCCATCTTGCGGTGCATTCACACCATGATAGTTAAGCGGTGGTGCAAGTAGGTCGCGCTGGGCAAATCGAAATGCCATTTCGCGTTCCTGCTTGTCATATTGATGCAGCCAGCCGAGTTCCCCGTGTACATCGATTGAGGATGATTTACCCACTTTCCACTGGTTATCTAAACGTAATCCCAGCGTTGTAGTGGTGGCATCAAGGGATTGGCGACCTGTAACGAACGAGGCTTTTTCTCCTTTTTCTCTAAATCCATGACTTTCCGCATTGGTAAAGGCGAAGTTCACAAACGGCTCGGCGTTGATAAATGCCGATTTCCACGGGTAAGCGGCTTCCATAAACAGGTGGTTGGTCTTGCCTTTATAGTCGGCGGTATTGTGATCGGAATAAATGGATGAGGTGACTGTTCTATCGGTTTTGATGGTATGCCATGTGTGCCCAAGCCCTGCACGTAAGGTGATTGGCGCTAATTGCAGAGAGCCATAAGCCGCTAAATAATAGTTGTTGCTATGGCTATGACCGACACCACCAGAGACGGAATTTTTGGTAAAACCAGTGCTCATGCCAAAGATAAAGTCATCATTGAAGAAATGCTTATCTGCGCCTAAGAACACGCCATAATTGCTATTGGTAAAGCCGGAAGCGTTTCCATCGCTTTGTGTTCTGTCCCAATGGTAGGGAATATTTACCCACACATTACCACGGTTATCTCCGCGCTCTTTGACGATATTTTCCGATACGCGTGTTTGTTGCAGCAGCGTGCCGTGATATTGGCGATGGTTATTCAACTGGCTAGCAAGGGTATCGATATGAATTTGTGGGGATAGGGTGCGAAGAAGGTCGTTAACCCCTGCGGTGGTATTGCTGAGCACTAAGCGTTCATACAGCGTGTTACTCAAGGGAAGATCTTCAAGGGCGTGAGCAACGGCGGTTTGGTTTGGCGTCTTTGCAAACGTATCGAATGCAAGGTCGCTACGCCCCACGTTGAGTGTAACCCATTTAGTGTTCGATGAGAGAGGATCTTCACCGTAATCTAATGTAGTGCCGATGAACAGGTAGTTTGGTTCTACACCATCAAATTTCCCTTGGATTTTTTTAGCGCTAATAATTTTATATTCGGTTCGAAATCGCCCCTGAATTTCATCTTCATTTGGCATACGTTCATTGAATGGCGGTGATTTCTCAGCGAAGAACACTTTGACCTTACCGCCGTTGATGATCACCGTATCATTAGACTGTAGGGCATCAAACTCCTGTGTGCTTGTTGTTTGAAGATCCACATGAAATTCACTGCCAGGCTGGAAGATGGCGGTGTTATTCACCGTGAGATGCCTTGTCGGGTCTCTAGTATTATCTCCAAGGGTTAAGATAGCACCATTGTTAATCACTAAGTCATCAACTGAACCAGAAGCAATAAATCGGGCTCCTTGGTTTAATGTCACCGTATTTTTGATGCTATGACTGAGCGCTAATGTGCCATTGGTGACGTCGACTGGCGCATGCAGAATATGTTTGACGTTAAGCTCTCCACCATTGATGTTGATGGGGCCTGTTAAGTGGTTTTCTTGCGTTAAAATCACACGACCTTGCTGTATATCAAGTCCTGCAAAACGGTTAGTACCCGTTAAGGTTAATGTTCCTTCCCCTTGTTTAATTAAGCGCCCTTTACCCTCAATATTATTGCTCCAAGTATCGGCTATACCGACGTTTGCAACATCGTCTTGAGTCACACGCTGATCCACAACCCAATCTTCAGCAAGATGTGTTGGTCCTTTGTAGGCTTTCGGTAAGTTAATCAGCCCCCAGTGGCTTTCAGGTTGATTTTGTTTAACTCCCCAGCCCGCTAAAGAGTTTGTGGGATAGGCAGTGCCTGCAATAATTTGCTGCCACTGCGATTTATTAAGATAGGCAAAGCGAGGGCGTAGCAAATACGCGGCATCAGCAGGAACTTGATCTACGCGGAGTGCCGGAGATGGCTGCTCACTTTGCTTAGCGTAGTAACCTAGGTTTTCATTAAAAGAGGGGAGCGAGCCTATCGGTGGTTTGCATTTTTTATCATTGATGGTGCATTGGGTGTTTAGCTCTTGGCGTACTTCTTTGGCTTGGCTAATCAGTGCATTGGCGGTTTTATCCTCTTTTAGTAAATGAGCGAGAAGATAATAATTGGCGGCGCGTGAGGCAATGGTATCGGTTGGGAAATGCGAACCGACAATCACGCGGCTTTCTCCATAGCCTATGGCTCTATCAAAGAATTGAGCGCCTTTTTCTGGAAAAATTGTCGCAAATATAGCGGCTTGTTTAAACCCATTCCAAGTATGTTCGCTTGGGTAAGAAGAGCCTCTAATATCAATATAGTTTGGGAGATATTCGCCTTTATCATCGAGTACTTGATGTGGACGACCACGTGAATAATAGTCTTTGAGAATAAAACCCATTGAACGAGTTTGATTTTGAATTGGGTCATTTGCAAGAGTAGCTAAATGGAATAAATTCTCTAAACGGTTATAGGCTTTAATTTCTTTAAAATCATTATAATTAAATCCCTTTTGATTAAATACGTATTCTCGGTAAAGGTTAAAAAGATATTCTGGTGTATTTTTTTTATCTTTTTCAGCGTTCTTTTTGCGTTTTCCTGTTAATTGCATTGCCTGCTGGCTAACGTCTTTATCCCACTGCGCGGCTTGAGATTGCAGGGCTGGATACGGCGGTATGACTTGGTTTCTTAGTTCGTCAAGCCGCTGATTTCGTTGCTCAATGATGAATTCACTGGCATCAATATAATCGGAGTTTGCAAAGGTAATTTGGGCGTTAAATAGAGCAAATAGACCAAGCGATACCGCGGGAGTTATTTTGTTCATTATAGACCTATAGATTTTTAGAAAGGGTAAAATCTATTTCATCTTAATGAGGTAATTTTTATTTTCTATAAATAGAAAATAAAATGAGACAAACTTTATTTTTATTCTTCATTCTATTAATTAAATTCATTTAGTTATTTAATTTAATTTAATTAAGTTTTAATTTTAATTAATAATAAATAGATACTTAAGATTAAAATTAAATAAAAAAATAACCCTATACCGAAGTATAAGGTTATTCAATGACTTCGCTGGAAAATCGATTAAATATCGATGTTCGCGGCTTTTAAGGCGTTCTCTTCAATAAAGGCACGGCGAGGTTCAACCGCATCCCCCATCAGGGTAGTGAACAGCTGGTCAGTTGCAATGGCATCTTTGACCGTCACACGCATCATGCGGCGAGTTTCAGGGTTCATGGTGGTTTCCCAAAGTTGTTCTGGGTTCATTTCACCAAGGCCTTTATAACGCTGCACGGATAAACCACGACGAGATTCACGGCTTAACCAATCTAATGCTTGCTCGAAGTTGTCGATATTCTGGCGACGTTCACCGCGTTGAATATAAGCGCCTTCTTCGATTAACCCACCGATGATGTCACCTAATTCGGTGATACGGCGGTATTCGCTACCATGAACGAAGTCGAAATCGAGGTTGTAGTCGCTATCAACACCATGGGTACGGATACGGATGGTTGGTTCGAATAGCTGACGCTCGCGGTTTTCATGAATGATATAGCTGTAAGAGCTACCCGCTTGCTCGTTCTCTTCTAAACGCGCCACTAAGGTTTTCGCCCACTCTTCAACTTGCGCACTATCTTTCAGTGCTTCTTCAGTCAGTGTGGATTGATACACTAAGCTGTTCAGCAGCGCTTGTGGGTACAGGCGCTCAAGACGGCGGATAATACGGTGCGCTGCATTGTATTCAACAACCAGTTTTTCCAGTTGTTCACCTTTCATGGCTGGGGCTTCTGCACTTAAGTGCAACTCAGCACCATCCAGCGCGATAGAGATCAAATAGTCATCCATCGCTTCGTCGTCCTTAATGTATTGCTCTTGCTTACCGCGTTTCACTTTATACAGTGGCGGCTGAGCAATAAAGATATGACCACGTTCAACAATTTCTGGCATTTGACGGTAGAAGAAGGTCAACAGTAACGTACGAATGTGCGAACCATCGACGTCGGCATCCGTCATGATGATGATGCTGTGATAACGCAGCTTGTCTGGGTTATATTCATCACGACCAATACCACAGCCTAATGCAGTGATCAGTGTTGCAACTTCTTGGGAAGAGAGCATTTTATCGAAACGCGCTTTTTCCACGTTCAGGATTTTACCTTTCAGTGGCAAAATTGCTTGGTTCTTACGGTTACGACCTTGTTTTGCAGAGCCGCCCGCAGAGTCCCCTTCCACTAAGTATAATTCAGATAATGCAGGGTCACGTTCTTGGCAGTCAGCCAGTTTACCCGGCAAGCCTGCTAAATCTAATGCCCCTTTACGGCGGGTCATTTCACGCGCTTTACGTGCAGCTTCACGGGCACGCGCAGCATCAATGATTTTGCCAACAACGATTTTAGCGTCGTTTGGATTTTCTAATAAATACTCAACCAGCTTCTCGTTCATCATGGTTTCTACAGCGGTTTTCACTTCTGAAGAAACGAGTTTTTCTTTGGTCTGAGAAGAGAATTTTGGATCTGGCACTTTCACAGAAATAACGGCAATTAAGCCTTCACGCGCATCGTCACCTGTTGCGTTGACTTTACTTTTCTTCTGGTAGCCTTCTTTTTCCATGTAGTTGTTCAGTGTACGGGTCATCGCAGCACGGAAGCCCGCTAAGTGGGTACCGCCATCGCGCTGAGGAATGTTGTTAGTAAAGCAGTAAACATTCTCTTGGAAACCGTCGTTCCACTGCATGGAAACTTCCACACCAATACCGTCTTTCTCTGTGGAGAAATAGAATACGGATGGGTGAATTGGGGTTTTGTTGCGGCTCAGATACTCAACGAAGGCCTTGATCCCACCTTCGTAGTGGAAATGGTCTTCTTTGCCATCGCGTTTATCAATTAAACGGATGGAAACCCCCGAGTTTAAGAATGAAAGTTCACGTAAGCGTTTTGCCAGAATGTCGTATTCGAATTCAGTGACACCTTTGAAGGTATCCATGCTTGGCCAGAAACGTACGCGAGTCCCTGTCTGGTCAGTTTCACCGACGACAGTCAGAGGACCTTGTGGCTCGCCGTGTTTGTATATTTGTTCGTGAACTTTACCGTCACGGCGGATCACTAATTCAAGTTTTTCAGATAAGGCGTTAACAACCGAAACACCTACACCGTGCAAACCACCGGAAACTTTATAGGAGTTGTCGTCAAATTTACCACCAGCGTGCAGAACGGTCATGATAACTTCTGCAGCGGAGACACCTTCTTCTTCGTGGATGCCAGTAGGGATACCACGTCCATCATCTTGGACAGAGACGGAGTTATCGGCATGGATAGTGATGACGATATCGTCACAGAAACCCGCTAAGGCTTCATCGATAGCGTTATCCACAACCTCGAAGACCATGTGATGAAGACCTGTTCCATCGTCGGTATCACCGATATACATGCCCGGGCGCTTACGCACCGCATCCAGTCCTTTTAATACCTTGATACTTGAGGAGTCATATGTATTCGACATCAACGTTTCCTGCTCTTTCTATTCCTGAGGTTGAACTTCTATTTTGCCTTGCTCTACACTAAACATCTTACTGTTGGCATCAATCATATCATTGACTTGCGCCGGTGTAATAGCACTTACAAACACTTGTGCTTGCGTAGCTTTGAGTCGAGCCGCTAATAATTGCCGGCGACCAGAATCAAGTTCTGAAGCAAAATCATCCAGTAGATACAGGCATTGTTGCCCGCTCTGTTGGGTGAAATATTCACCCTGCGCTAACCTGAGTGCACACATTAATAATTTCAGTTGGCCGCGAGAGAGCATATCTTCAACGGGAATGCCGTTGGCTCGAATTCGCAGGTCAGCTTTATGTGGCCCCGATGCGGTGTAGGTTAACGCTCTATCGCGCTCAAACTGCCGCTCTAACTGTTCTGAATAATCAATTTCTTTGTCCCAACCTCGTTGGAAAGAGACTGAAAGTGAAAATTCGGGTAAAAATTGTTTGCAGGTTTGCTCAATATTTTCTGCGATACCTGCAATATACTCGCCGCGCCATTGGCTAATTTGTTCGGAAATTGGGGCGAGTTGCTGATCCCAATGGCGAATTTGCTCATAACGAGTCACTTGTCGTAAAGCCGCATTTCGCTGCTTTAACAAACGTTTTAAGTCCGACCACGTCGAGAAAAAGAGGGCTTCATTATGAAAGCATCCCCAATCGATAAACGCACGTCGATATTTTGGACCGCCGTTCAGCAAGGTAAACCCTTCAGGGGTAATGAGCTGCATTGGCAATAACTTTGCGAGTTCTGCAATTTTATGCCCGTCGGTACCATCAATTCGGACTTTACTGTCGCCTTCGCGGTTTTTACTCAAACCCAGCGACAATGTTTTACGTTCGGTGTCTGAGTGTCCCAGTTTACCATGTAAAATAAATTGTTCTTGGTCATGACGGATAACTCTGTTCGCCTGAATGCTGCGAAAGGCTCGTCCATGTCCAAGTGTATAAATTGCTTCCAGTATACTGGTTTTGCCACTCCCATTAGGCCCAATTAAAAAATTGAACCCAGTTGCAAGGGAGAGATCGGCGTCTTCTATATTACGAAAATCGCGGATCAATAAACGCGAAAGGATCATACTGACTGATTACAAACGCATTGGCATAACAACATATACCGCAGAGCGGCTTGCTGAGTCTTCAATTTGTACGCTAGAAACGGCATCCGTTAAAAACAGTGTGACACTTTCGCTTTTCAGCGCATTCAAGACGTCGAGGATGTAACTGACGTTAAAGCCAATTTCCATCTCACCACCTTGGTAATTAACATCAACAATTTCTTCCGCTTCTTCTTGCTCAGGGTTATTCGCCGTGATGCGTAATTGGTTTTCACTGAAGAATAAGCGTACGCCACGGAATTTTTCGTTAGATAAAATTGCTGCGCGTGAGAAAGCTTGTTTGAGCAAATCACAGCGAGCTTCTAAGGTTTTATCTGGATTTTTTGGCAGAACGCGGCGGTAGTCAGGGAAACGACCGTCAACGAGTTTAGAGGTAAAGATAAAGTCGCCAACATGGGCGCGAATATTGTTGCTACCAATTTGTAGCTGCAATAATGCATCGCCGCCATCGAGTAGGCGCATCAATTCCATGACACCTTTGCGAGGTACGATCACAGAATGAGATGGCAATTCTTGACCAATATCCATTGAGCAAACTGCAAGGCGGTGACCATCTGTGGAGACAGTTCTCAGCATTTGCCCTTCAGTTTCAAACAGCATGCCGTTCAGGTAATAACGAACGTCTTGGTGTGCCATTGAAAACTGGGTCGCTTCAATTAAACGTTTCAGTATGGATTGAGGCAGAGAGAATTCGACTTCGCTTTGCCAGTCATCTAAGTTCGGGAAGTCAGCAGCAGGTAAAGTAGATAATGAGAAACGGCTGCGCCCAGAGCGGACAAGCAGTCGGTCATCATTAAGCTCGACTTGGATTTCAGAACCTTCCGGTAAACCACGCCAAATATCAAAAAACTTGCGCGCAGGCACCGTGGTGGCACCAATTTCATGCTCACGAGTGAGCGGAACATTGGCCATCATCTCCATTTCTAGGTCGGTTCCCGTCAGTTGCAGGGCACCTTCTTTTACGTGAAGTAAAAGGTTTCCTAAAATAGGCAACGTTGGACGTCCACCTAAAGGGCCACTAACCTGTTGTAACGGTTTTAATAACTGCTCGCGTTCTATAATAAATTTCATAGCAATTAAGATGATAATGTTCTGATTAGATTTGAAAAATCTTCTTTGATGTCATGGCTTTCTTCTCGTAATTGTTCAATTTTACGACAAGCGTGCAACACCGTGGTGTGGTCACGACCGCCAAAAGCATCCCCGATTTCAGGTAAACTATGGTTTGTCAGCTCTTTCGCCAGTGCCATTGCCATCTGACGCGGACGAGCGACAGAACGAGAACGACGTTTAGAAAGTAAATCAGCGACTTTGATTTTATAGTACTCAGCAACAGTTTTCTGAATATTATCAATAGTTACCAGCTTTTCTTGCAGTGCTAATAGGTCACGTAACGCTTCTCGAACAAAGTCGATAGTGATAGCGCGACCGGTAAAATTCGCGTTAGCAATAACACGGTTTAATGCACCTTCTAACTCACGCACATTAGAACGTAAGCGTTTTGCGATGAAAAATGCCACTTCACCGGGCAGTTGGATTTCATTCTCATCGGCTTTTTTCATCAAAATAGCCACACGGGTTTCTAACTCGGGTGGTTCAATCGCAACGGTCAAACCCCAGCCGAAACGGGACTTTAATCTATCTTCCACGCCGTTGATCTCTTTTGGATAACGGTCGGAGGTTAAAATAATTTGTTGATTGCCTTCAAGCAGGGCGTTGAATGTATGGAAAAATTCTTCTTGTGAACGCTCTTTGTTGGCAAAAAATTGAATATCATCAATCAGTAAGGCATCAACAGAACGGTAATAACGTTTGAATTCTTCAATGGCGTTATTCTGCAATGCTTTGACCATATCTTGTACAAATCGTTCAGAATGCATATAGACCACGCGGGCGTTGGCCTTGTGCTGCATGATGCTATTACCCACGGCGTGCAATAAGTGCGTTTTACCTAAACCCGTTCCACCATAAAGGAACAGTGGGTTATAAGCGCCACCAGGGTTTTCAGCAACTTGCCTCGCGGCCGCGCGAGCCAGTTGGTTTGATTTACCTTCAACGAAGTTATCAAACGTGTGTTTTGGGTTCACATTCGAACGGTATGACACGTCTGGTTGAACTTTAGCTGAGTTATCCCAACTTGGTTTTACTGGTGCAGATGGTGCGGCGAACGCAGGCATTTCATTATTAGTGCGTACTTGAGGGCTCACCGGCGCGATGGTCATCGGTTTGTTGCCTACTTCAAAGTGTAGAGCAGGGGCATCAGAACCGCAAAAGTCATTCAATAATTCATTGATATTATTGATGTACTTATCTCTCACCCAATCAAGGACGAAACGATTCGGGGCATACAGTGCCAGTGTATTATCGTTTAATTCAGCTTGAAGAGGGCGTATCCACATACTGAATTCTGTGGCAGGTAGTTCATCCTGCAATCGGGCAAGACATTGCTGCCAAAGCGAAAGTGACACGTTGGACTCCCCTAACAAGGTCAATGAAACAAGAATTACGGATTTCGTTAAGAATTTTTTACTGGCAACTATTCCATTAGTCACTTTTCGTGGTCACTAAGAGAATAGGGGGCCAGAGAAGGTGTTTGACTAACTTTTACTCACCATATCTATCCACAGCCTATTCCTGATCCTCCGATCAGAAATAGACCTGCGATCATACCGCAAAATTCACTCAAGATCTCCATTCTTTTACACAGTTTTTATGCTTTTTATCCACAGGCAAATGTGATAAGGCGGCTCTGGTAGGGGAGAATTTTGCTGGGTGATCGCGGGCAACGACAAATTTTCCACATGTCTGGGGATAACTTTAGCCTATATATAGAAATAATCTCCCAAGATCAAAAAATATTTTCGGATCCCGCTAAGATCCTTGCGCTTTAGGGAGGAGTCCGTATAATCTTCCTCCCTGTGTACACTGCGAATGTCACTTTTTATGATGAATTTAGGCAGCATGGTTTTATGGATAACGTCAATAAACGCTTGAGTTGATTGAAAGTTAAACGGTTAGACTTGCCTAAAAGGCAGCATGAATGAGTTCCATACGTAGCTTGTCACAGCACATATCGGCAAACCGGTCAGCCAGGTTTAAATAAAAAGTGGTTTGATTACGTCATTTTATTGACGTGACCCCCTATGTTTTATTACAATCCTGCCTCTTTCTATATTGTTGCGATAGAGGCACAGGTGTAAATCAGTTTCCACTGGTTGCCAACGCGTTTACTGAATCAGTAATAAATTTTAAAGTTAGGTAGAAATCGTTATGAAACGCACTTTTCAACCGTCCGTACTGAAGCGCAACCGTTCACACGGTTTCCGTGCTCGTATGGCCACTAAAAATGGTCGTCAGGTTCTGGCTCGCCGTCGTGCTAAAGGCCGCGCTCGTCTGACCGTTTCATCTAAGTAATAAAGCTAGCCCTCTATAGTGGTTACGCTCGCTTTTACCCGGGAGTTACGTTTGTTAACTCCCAGGCATTTCGACAATGTCTTCAAGCAGCCGCAGAGGGCGAGTTCCCCAGAGATAACAATCCTTGGTCGCCTTAACGAGCTGGGGCATCCCCGCATCGGTCTTACCATCGCCAAAAAAAATGTTAAACGTGCTCATGAGCGTAATCGTATCAAGCGATTAGCCCGTGAATATTTTCGTTTGCATCAACATGAGTTGCCTTCAATGGACTTTGTGGTTCTGGTTCGCAGAGGGGTAGCCGATCTCGACAATCAACAGATTACGGAATCATTGGATAAGTTATGGCGCCGTCACCGTCGCTTGGCTCAAAAGTCCTGATCATGCTGATCAGAGGTTACCAACTGGCTATTAGTCCGTTGTTAGGACCTCGTTGTCGTTTCAATCCCACATGCTCTAATTACGGAATTGAGGCATTGCGCAGGTTTGGTATGCTAAAAGGTAGTTGGTTAACTGCCAAACGCGTATTAAAATGCCACCCTTTACACGCTGGTGGAGATGATCCTGTCCCACCTAGAAAAACTGATGATAATAGAGAATTATAACGATGGATTCCCAACGCAATCTTCTACTCATCGCTTTGTTGTTCGTGTCGTTCTTAGTTTGGCAGGCTTGGGAGAGCGATAAAGTTGCTCAGGAAACCAAGGCTGTTCAAGTTTCGCAGCAAAAGACGGACATGCCGAGCAGTGCAAGCAATGATGGTCAAGCGGTCACAGGTAGTGAACAAGGTAAGCTTATTGCCGTTAAAACCGATGTACTTGATATTCGTATCAATACTCGTGGTGGTGATATCGATGAGGCTGATCTGTTAGCCTATCCAGCAACCCTGAATTCACCAAACCCATTCCGTTTATTGGAAACCACACCAGGTTTTGTTTATCAGGCACAAAGTGGTCTGATCGGTCCTCATGGTCCAGACAACCCAGCGAATAACAATGGTCAACGCCCTCTTTATACTTCAGATGCAGCAAGCTTTGAGTTAAAAGATGGTCAAGACGAATTACGTATTCCGATGTCCTTCACCGATAATAACGGTGTGGTTTATCAGAAGACGTACATTCTGAAGCGTGGCAAATACACTGTTGATGTTGAATACAACATTCAAAACCCAACTGCGCAGCCTTTAACGCTTGCGTTCTTCGGTCAATTAAAGCAAACCATCGCTTTACCTGAACAACGTGATACTGGCAGCAGCAACTTTGCTCTGCATACCTACCGTGGTGCGGCTTACTCTTCTGATGAAAATAACTATAAAAAATATAGTTTCAGTGACATCGAAGATAAAAACTTAAGCCTGACAACCAAAGGTGGTTGGGTCGCCATGCTGCAACAATACTTTGCAACTGCGTGGATCCCAGCTTCTTCTGAGCAAAGCACTTTCTACACCATTGATCTCGATAAGAAATCAGCTATCGTTGGTTATAAGAGTGAACCTCTGACCATCGCATCAAATGGTGCTGCGACCTACTCTTCTACACTGTGGATTGGTCCTGAAATTCAGTCAGAAATGGCGGAAGTTGCTCCTCATTTAGACTTAACCGTAGATTATGGTTGGTTATGGTTTATCTCTCAGCCACTGTTCAAACTGTTGAAATTCATTCACGGTTTCGTCGGTAACTGGGGTATTGCCATCATCGTTATCACCTTTATCGTCCGTGGTATTATGTACCCGCTGACTAAAGCGCAGTACACCTCAATGGCGAAAATGCGTTTACTGCAACCTAAACTGGCTGCAATGCGTGAGCGTATTGGTGACGATAAACAACGTATGAGCCAAGAAATGATGGCGCTGTACAAATCAGAAAAAGTAAACCCACTGGGTGGTTGTTTACCGCTGCTGATTCAAATGCCAATCTTCCTTGCGTTGTACTACATGTTGATGGGTTCTGTTGAACTGCGTCACGCACCGTTCTTTGGTTGGATCCAAGACTTGTCTGCACAAGACCCGTACTACATCCTACCAGTGCTGATGGGTGTGACGATGTTTGTTATCCAGAAGATGTCACCAACTACCGTGACTGACCCAATGCAGCAGAAGATCATGACTTACATGCCAGTCGTGTTTACCGTGTTCTTCCTGTGGTTCCCATCAGGTCTGGTTCTGTACTATATCGTGAGCAACTTAGTCACCATTATCCAGCAGCAAGTTATTTACCGCGGTCTGGAAAAACGTGGCTTACATAGCCGTGATAAGAAAGCGAAGAAATAATCTAAATTCCAATCGAGTTTAGAGGGCTTCACAAAGCCAGATTCTATAGTAACATTGAGGCGATCCATTTAGGGTCGCCTCAATTTTTTTAGTCATAGACAGAGAAACATCATGCAAATCAACGATACTATCGTCGCACAGGCAACCGCTCCCGGTCGTGGTGGGGTTGGAATTTTACGTGTATCCGGCCCGCAAGCAGCTCTTGTTGCTGAAACAGTACTCGGAAAGTTACCGAAGCCGCGCTATGCCGATTATCTGCCATTTCGTGATGCAGATGGCTCTGTCCTTGACCAAGGGATTGCGATTTATTTCCCGGGACCTAACTCTTTTACCGGGGAAGATGTTCTTGAACTACAAGGGCATGGCGGTCCTGTTATCCTCGATTTATTACTCAGAAGAATTCTGACCATTGCCAATATCCGTATTGCCAATCCGGGGGAATTTTCTGAGCGTGCATTTTTAAATGACAAACTCGATTTGGCGCAAGCTGAAGCAATTGCCGACCTGATTGATGCGAGTTCAGAACAAGCGGCGCGTTCCGCGATGAACTCTTTGCAAGGTGCCTTTTCCTCCCATATTCATCAATTGGTGGAAGCACTCACTCACTTGCGTATCTACGTGGAAGCAGCGATTGATTTCCCAGATGAAGAAATTGATTTTCTATCTGACGGTAAAATTGAAGCCAAATTAAACGAAGTAGTGGCGGACTTAGAAGATGTACGCTCACAGGCTCGCCAAGGGAGTTTGTTGCGCGAAGGCATGAAAGTGGTGATTGCCGGTCGTCCAAACGCAGGTAAATCTAGCTTATTGAATGCATTAGCGGGGCGCGAAGCGGCGATTGTGACGGATATAGCAGGTACCACCCGTGATGTGTTGCGCGAACATATTCATATCGATGGTATGCCGCTGCACATTATTGATACCGCCGGTTTACGTGAAGCCAGTGATGAGGTAGAGCGCATCGGTATCGAACGCGCATGGAAAGAGATCGAGCAAGCCGACCGTGTTCTATTTATGGTAGACAGCACTACGACGGATGCTACGGAGCCACAAGAGATTTGGCCTGAATTTATGGCTCGCTTGCCAGAAACATTGCCGGTCACGGTTATTCGTAATAAAGCGGATAAAACAGGGGAATCTGTAGAGTTTGTTGCCGATGCTCGTTATCCGCTAATTCGTTTATCTGCTCGTGAAGAAAAAGGTATCGATTTGCTGCGCGATCACCTGAAAGAGACCATGGGCTTCAATAGCAATACGGAAGGAGGCTTCCTTGCTCGTCGTCGTCACTTACAAGCATTAAATAATGCGGCAACCCATCTTGCTCAAGGTTATGACCAGTTAGTGAATGCTCGCTCTGGTGAGCTATTGGCTGAAGAGCTACGTTTAGCTCAGCAAGAACTGAGCGAAATTACGGGTGAATTTACCTCTGATGATTTGTTAGGGCGTATTTTCTCGAGTTTCTGTATTGGTAAGTGATTAAGATAAATAGATAGAAAAACCATTTTCTTGACATCGGGAAAATGGTTTTAGCCCACAGAAATTACCAGTAAATTCATTTAAGCAGTGAGTGGATATAGGCTAGTCAATTACCCGACTTGGATGGGTAAACACCGTCGCTTTACCTTGGCGGCAGAAACCGACCAGCGTTAAATTGGCTTTTTCGGCGACTTCAATCGCGAGGGACGTTGCAGCAGAGACGGCAAATAAAATTTCCGCACCGCAGCTTGCGGCTTTTTGTACCATCTCATAACTTGCGCGGCTAGACACCAAAATAGCCCCTTGCTGCCAGTCTGAACGGCTCTTCATTCCGAGCAATTTATCTAGCGCCACATGGCGACCCACATCTTCGCATCCGCCCACTAAACGACCTTCAGGAGAGACCCACGCAGCGGCATGAGTGCAACCGGTTAATGCGCCAATTTCTTGAACTGTCTTCAATTCTTGTAGGGCGTTATCGAGATAAGATAATGAGAATGTTTGAGTGAATGGCAGCGGAGTGATAGGTTTGAAAATCTCGTCGAGTTGTTCTGTGCCACAAATACCACAACCAGTTCGCCCTGTAAGATTACGCCGACGCTCTTTGAGCGCCATAAAACGGCGGCTTGATAACTCGATATGAACTTCAATGCCTCGGTGACAACCTTGCACAATATCAATTCCGCGAATTTCATCACGGGATTGTATGATCCCTTCTGATAATGAAAAACCGACAGCAAAATCATCCAGATCTTTGGGTGTCGCCATCATTACCACATGAGATATCCCGTTATAAACGAGAGCGATAGGGATTTCCTCTGCAACGAAATCATTAACCAGCGAACCGAGGTTATTTTTTTGTTGCACGATTGTGGATTGAACGCCGATCATTTTAGATAATTTGGGGTTATTTGTAGTATTTGTTTCATACATTAGATGAATTCCTATCACTAATGATACATAATATTCGATATGGGTAAAAAGAATTTACACCATTTATCAGGCAATGAACCTGAATACGTAAGGAAGACGTTGAATAAGAACAGTTTACCTCAAATTTTATAACGAAGTTAGGTAAACATGAGCAATGTATATGAGGAGATCCCCCATGCAAGTCAGCAGAAGGCAGTTCTTTAAGATCTGCGCTGGCGGTATGGCAGGTACAACGGCAGCAGCGCTGGGTTTTGCTCCAGCAACTGCATTAGCCTCTACACGCCAGTATAAATTACTGCGTGCTAAAGAGACTCGAAATACCTGTACCTACTGTTCTGTCGGCTGTGGGCTGTTAATGTACAGCCTAGGTGATGGCGCGAAGAATGCGAAAGAAAGCATTTTTCATATCGAAGGGGACCCGGATCATCCGGTAAACCGTGGTGCACTTTGTCCTAAAGGTGCAGGATTAATCGACTTTATCCACAGTGAGAGTCGACTCAAGTATCCAGAAGTTCGCGAACCAGGCACTAATGAATGGAAACGCATCACTTGGAACGACGCGTTTGACCGCATCGCCAAGTTAATGAAAGAAGACCGTGATGCAAACTTCGTTAAACAGAATAAAGATGGTGTGACGGTCAACCGTTGGTTAACCACCGGTATGCTGTGTGCATCAGCGGCAAGTAACGAAACAGGTTTTGTCACCCAAAAATTTAGTCGCGCCCTCGGCATGCTTGCCGTGGATAACCAAGCGCGTGTCTGACACGGACCAACGGTAGCAAGTCTTGCTCCAACATTTGGTCGCGGTGCGATGACCAACCACTGGGTTGATATTAAAAACGCAAACCTAGTCGTTGTTATGGGTGGTAATGCGGCAGAAGCGCATCCAGTTGGTTTCCGCTGGGCGATGGAAGCAAAAATCCATAACAAAGCCAAATTAATCGTAATCGATCCTCGCTTTACCCGTACTGCGGCTGTGGCGGATTTTTATACGCCTATTCGTTCAGGTACTGATATTGCCTTCCTGTCAGGTGTTATTAAATACTTGCTGGATAACGAAAAAATTCAACGTGAATACGTTGAGGCGTACACCAACGCTAGCTTAGTTATCCGTGAAGACTTCGGTTTTGATGACGGTCTGTTCACCGGTTACGATGCAGAAAAACGTCAATACGACAAAACCACGTGGAACTACGAGATGGATGAGAACGGCTTAGCGCTGCGCGATCCAACTCTGAAAAACCCGCGTTGTGTTCTGAACTTACTGAAAGAACACGTTAGCCGTTATACCCCAGAAGTGGTTAACAACATCTGTGGTACGCCAATCAAAGACTTCTTACAAGTCTGCGAATACATTGCAGAAACGAGCGCGAAAGACAAAACAGCGTCCTTCTTATACGCGCTGGGTTGGACTCAACACACCGTTGGTGCGCAGAACATTCGTACCATGGCGATGATCCAGTTACTGCTTGGTAAC
This sequence comes from Providencia sp. wls1943, assembly GCF_009706275.1. Lineage (NCBI taxonomy): Bacteria > Pseudomonadati > Pseudomonadota > Gammaproteobacteria > Enterobacterales > Morganellaceae > Providencia > Providencia sp. wls1943. The sequence goes on along the minus strand of NZ_WLTU01000020.1, from coordinate 12,431 downwards.
ATGGGTATGTTAGGTGGTGGTGTTAACGCACTGCGTGGACACTCTAATATCCAAGGTCTGACTGACTTAGGTCTGTTATCTCAGAGCTTACCGGGTTACCTGACATTACCATCAGAAAAACAAACAACTTTAGAAAGCTATTTAGCGGCGAATACACCAAAAGCGACCGTTGCTGGTCAGGTGAACTATTGGGGTAACTACCCTAAATTCTTCGTCAGCTTAATGAAAACTTTCTATGGTGATAAAGCGCAGAAAGAGAATGACTGGGGCTTCGACCTGTTACCTAAGTGGGATCAGGGCTACGATGTTTTACGTTATTTCGACATGATGGATAAAGGTGAAGTGAATGGCTATATCTGCCAAGGCTTTAACCCATTAGCCTCATTCCCGAACAAAAACAAAGTCTCGAAATCACTTTCTAAGCTGAAATTCTTAGTGACTATCGATCCGCTGAATACAGAAACTGCAAACTTCTGGCAAAACCACGGCGAAATGAACGATGTGAAACCGGAAGAAATTCAAACGACCGTGTTCCGTCTGCCATCTTGCTGCTTCGCTGAAGAAAACGGTTCAATTGTTAACTCAGCACGTTGGTTACAGTGGCACTGGAAAGGTGCGGACGCCCCAGGTGAAGCTATCAGTGATGGTGAAATCCTGTCGGGTATCTACCATCGCCTGCGTCAAATGTATGAAACCGAAGGCGGCGCAGCACCTGAACAGGTTCTGAGCATGACTTGGGATTACCTCGACCGCGATAATCCAACGCCGGAAGAAGTGGCTCAAGAAAGTAACGGTTACGCATTAGAAGACCTGAAAGATGCGGACGGTAACGTGATTGTGAAAAAAGGCGAACTGCTTAGCTCGTTTGCTCAATTACGTGATGACGGTACAACAGCGAGCGGCTGCTGGATCTTCTCTGGTAGCTGGACGCCGAAAGGTAACCAAATGGCTAACCGTGATAACTCCGATCCAACCGGTCTGGGTAACACATTAGGTTGGGCATGGGCATGGCCACTGAACCGTCGTGTGATTTATAACCGTGCATCTGCTGATCCAATGGGTAAACCATGGGATCCGAAGCGCCAAATCCTTGAGTGGAATGGTAGCAAGTGGGTAGGTATGGATATTCCAGACTACAGCACAGCAGCGCCGGGAAGCGGTGTCGGTCCATTTATCATGCAGCCTGAAGGTATGGGGCGTTTATTTGCACTGGATAAGATGGCAGAAGGTCCATTCCCAGAGCATTACGAACCAATCGAAACGCCGCTGGATACTAACCCGCTGCATCCAAATGTGGTGTCAAACCCTGCTGCTCGTGTGTTTAAAGACGACTGGGTGCAAATGGGTAAAGCGACTGAGTTCCCATACGTGGGTACCACTTACCGCTTAACTGAGCACTTCCACTATTGGACGAAGCATGCACTGTTAAATGCCATTATCCAACCTCAACAGTTCATTGAAATTGGTGAACGTTTAGCGAAAGAAAAAGGCATCGAGCAAGGCGATACGGTTAAAGTCAGTTCTAAACGGGGTTACATCAAAGCGAAAGCCGTGGTCACTAAACGCATTAAAACCCTGCAAGTGGATGGAAAAGACATCGATACCATCGGTATTCCAATTCACTGGGGCTTTGAAGGTGTTGCAGTGAAGGGCTTTATCACCAACACATTAACGCCATATGTGGGTGATGCGAATACTCAGACGCCGGAATTTAAATCATTCCTTGTCAACGTGGAAAAGGTGTAAGGAGATAAATTATGTCAATGCAATCACAGGACATTATTCGTCGCTCGGCCACCAATTCCCTGACGCCCGCACCTCAGGTGCGGGACTATAAGGAAGAAGTTGCAAAGCTGATTGACGTCACAACCTGTATCGGCTGTAAAGCGTGTCAGGTTGCGTGTTCCGAATGGAACGATATCCGTGACAAAATCGGAACAAACGTTGGGGTGTATGACAACCCAACGGATTTGACCGCTAAGTCATGGACAGTCATGCGCTTCTCTGAAGTGGAAGAGAACGATAAATTTGAATGGCTGATCCGTAAAGATGGCTGTATGCACTGTGCTGATCCGGGTTGCCTGAAGGCATGTCCGTCAGAAGGCGCAATCGTCCAGTACAAAAACGGTATCGTGGATTTCCAATCTGAACACTGTATCGGCTGTGGTTACTGTATCGCGGGTTGCCCGTTCAACGTGCCACGCATCAACAAAGAAGATAACCGCGCATACAAATGTACGCTGTGTGTCGACCGTGTTGAAGTCGGTCAAGAGCCTGCTTGTGTGAAAACATGTCCAACTGGCGCTATCCATTTTGGTAGCAAAGAAGACATGATTGGCATGGCTGGCGAACGTGTTGAAGAGCTGAAAACTCGTGGTTATGCAAACGCAGGTTTATACGACCCACAAGGTGTGGGCGGTACGCACGTTATGTACGTATTGCACCATGCAGATAAGCCGCAGTTGTATCACGGATTACCAGAAAACCCGACCATCAGCCCAACAGTTACCTTCTGGAAAGGTATCTGGAAGCCGATTGCTGCGGTTGGTTTTGCGGCAACATTTGCGGCGGCAATTTTCCACTATGTGGGAATTGGTCCAAACCGCGTCTCCAAGAAAGATGAAGAAGAGGCTCTAGAAGATTTGCACAACGCAATGTCGTCTGACACTTCGAAATCAAAAGAAGGGGAGGATCAGAAATGATGCCAGATGATAACGACAAAATTATTCGCCATAAACCGATTGAAAGGATCAATCACTGGGCGGTTGTGATTTGCTTCTTGTTCACGGCTATCAGCGGACTAGGCTTTTTCTTCCCATCGCTGAACTGGTTTATGAACATTTTAGGCACGCCACAATTGTCTCGAATTTTGCATCCATTCGTGGGTACGGCAATGTTCTTGCTGTTCGTGTTTATGTTCTTCCGTTATTTCCACCATAACTTCATTAATAAAGAAGATATTAAATGGGGGAAAAATATCGGTAAAGTACTGAAAAACGAAGAAGCTGGCGACGTAGGCCAATACAACCTCGGTCAGAAAGGGGTGTATTGGGTGGTCACTATCTGCTTACTGGCATTGGTTGTCACTGGTGTGATTATGTGGCGTCCATTCTTTGCAGATTATTTCCCAATTCCAGTGTACCGTGCAGCGATTCTTATTCACTCGCTGTCAGCCATTGGCTTGATCCTGATGATTGTTGTGCATGCATATGCGGCAATTTGGGTCAAAGGCTCTGTGCGTGCGATGGTTGAAGGTTGGGTAACACGTGGTTGGGCGAGAAAGCACCACCCACGCTGGTACCGCGAGCTAGTTGCTAAAGAGAAACAGCAACAAGAGCAGCAAGAGAAAAACTAAGGGTTTTTATCTCGATGAATCAAGCCCACAACATTGGTTGTGGGCTTTTTTTATCACTAAAATAGATAGTGCTAATCACGGATTGTGAAACTGTAAATTAGCGCACATCCCAAAAGAACTAATACGGCAGAAAACCCAACATACTTGTAATTCACCGATAAAATCCCGCCAGCTAATCCCCCCGCAATAAAAGAGAGTACCGCCAAGAGTAAAACTTTTTTGCTGCTATCTTCAGGCACATTTTTTAAAAAGGCATTAATGCAGGATGTGGTCATGCCGGTGACATAGGTGGAATGGATCCCAACCGTGCCCGCCTTATTAAAATAACCATTTTGAATGCCCATTGATAAGCTGATCAGTAAAATGGCTAAATCAGGCGAATACAAAGGCTGGATGAAAAAATAAATAGTGAAAACACTACTAAATATTAAAAATACCAGACCTAGAACAAAGCGATATAACACAATTGCGCTATGCTTGAGCCGAATCCAAGAACCTAAAAATGTTCCTGCAAAAAATCCTAATATGGAAATTGCAGAGAGTAGCAACATGCCAATATTCATTTTGGCGAGGTAAATCATACTTAAAATGCTATTTCCTGTCAGATGGCCAGTAAACACCTCAAAGATGACAAATGAGCAGGCATCGACAAATCCGCCAATAAAGGCAAGCAATAAAAAGAAGGGTGTGTGAGACTTCGCTTCGAAGTGAAATAATGACGACATATTATTGCCCTTTATGCGGATAGAGAGCACACCATTATAGGTGCCAATTGGATTAACATCATGGAAATAACAGTATTTATATCAAATAAAAATACCTTAATACCAATTTGTTATTTCCACAGACAAACTAGGGTTAACAACGGTGAATATTCGGAGGGCTAGAGTAGCCTATCAGTGACTTTTGTTTTATCCTGACGGGTACAACGGCAAGACTTGCTGGTTAATCGAATATTTTCTTAGAGGCTTGCGGGGAAATGCGAATAGGCAATTTCTCGGGGTAAGTTGTTATAAAAAATATAAAAGAGAGAGAGCAATGGGTATTCGTATCGTCCCGAAAGAAGAATTAGGTCAAGAAAGATTAAAAGAGAAAGGCATCGGTTTTATTCCGCCTGTTTTATTCCCGAATTTAAAAAGCCTTTACCAACGTCGTGCAGAAAGATTAAAAGAGCTAGGCGTTGGTGAACATCCTTTTGCAGATTATCTGAACTTCGCTGCGGAAGTGGCAACGGCGCAAAATAATGCGCAGCATGACAATCCATTAGAGATGGATATGGAAGCGGTTTTAGCACGTTCAATGGCAACGAATACCGCACCATTAGACGCAAAAACATTTCCACGTACGGATCACTGGCACAAATTATTACGTTCAATCATCGCCGAATTGATGCCGATCGTGCCAGATTCTGTGCATACTGCACTCGAAAACTTAGAAAAAGCCTCAGAAGCTGAACTCGAAGAGATGGCAACTGCGCTATTAAACGAACAGTTTGAAAAAGTCCCTGCGGATAAATCTATGTTCATTTGGGCGGCATTGTCTGTCTATTGGGCACAAATGGCGGCCAATATTCCGGGTAAAGCTCGCGCAGAGCACGGCGATCACCGTCATTACTGCCCTGTGTGCAACAGTATGCCTGTCTCCAGCATTGTACAAATTGGGACTAGCCAAGGTTTACGCTATTTACACTGCACACTGTGTGAAACAGAGTGGCACATGGTTCGTGTGAAATGCAGTAACTGCGAACAAACTCGTGATCTTAACTACTGGTCACTGGATGATGAAAATGCAGCAGTGAAAGCGGAAAGCTGTGGTGACTGCGGTAGCTATCTGAAAGTGTTATATCAAGAGAAAGAAGCCAAAGTGGAAGCGGTAGCGGATGATTTAGCTTCGATCATTTTAGATGCGCGTATGGAAGAAGAAGGTTTTGCTCGTAGCAGCATTAACCCATTCTTATTCCCGGGCGAAAAATAATCTGTTAGCGACACAGTAAGAAAAGAGAAGAGTGACTATGGATGAATCGAATGTCGCGCTATACCGCCAGTTACCTGCCATCGACAAGCTTTTGCAATGCGATGAAGCACAGATATTGGTGGAAAAATCGGGTCTGCATTGGGTAACAGAATGCCTACGTGAAATGCAGGAACAAGCGCGAGCGTCTATTGCACAAGACGGATGTTTACCGGATTGGCACGGTGATTGGTTAGCAGAACTTTCTGTTCGCCATGATGAGTTGCAACACAGTGCGTTAAAAAACGTCTTTAATTTGACGGGGACTGTGTTGCACACCAACCTAGGGCGTGCAGTGATGTCCAACTCTGCCATTCATGCTGTTTCGCAAGTGATGAGTTCACCAGTCACGTTAGAATATTCTCTTGATGGCGCAACGCGAGGACATCGCGACCGCGCCATTGCTGATTTACTGTGCCAACTCACAGGAGCAGAAGATGCCTGTATTGTGAATAACAATGCAGCAGCGGTTTTACTGTTATTAGCTACCGTTGCCCCGCAGCGGGAGGTGATAGTCTCTCGCGGTGAGCTGGTGGAAATTGGGGGCGCATTTCGCGTCCCCGATGTGATGGCTCAGGCTGGCTGTAAATTGGTTGAAGTGGGTACCACGAACCGAACTCATTTACGGGATTATGAAAATGCCATTAATGACCAAACTGGGTTGTTAATGAAGGTGCATACCAGTAACTACAGCATTGAAGGCTTTACCGCGGAAGTTGAAGGGGAAGAGCTGGCTGTTTTAGGGCAAAAATACCAATTACCGACGGCGATTGATTTAGGCAGTGGGTCGATGATTGATATGACCGCGTATGGATTGCCTGCGGAGCCGATGCCACAAGCATATTTATCTCAAGGCATTGATTTAGTCTCTATTTCAGGAGACAAATTACTGGGGGGGCCTCAATCGGGGATCATTCTCGGTAAGAAAAAATGGATTGATGCCATTCAAAAACACCCTTTAAAACGCGCCCTTCGCGTAGATAAAATGGTGCTGGCTGCGTTAGAAGCGACGCTAAAACTCTATCTAACCCCAGAAAAACTCACCACTGAACTGCCAACATTACGCTGGTTAACTCGTTCTCAAGAAGAAATTAGGCAGAGTGCCGAAAATATCCTCGTGAAGCTGCAAGCCTATTATGGGGATCGCTTCTTTGTCGAGGCTGAGCCTTGCTTATCGCAAATTGGTAGCGGCTCTCTTCCTGTTGACCGATTACCCAGCTATGCGATTACATTCGCGCCTCTTGATGGAAAAGGCGGTAATTTAGAGCGTCTTGCCAGCCGCTGGCGGCAATTACCTCAGCCAGTTATCGGGCGCTTAAAAGAGGGCAAATTGTGGCTAGACCTACGTTGCCTTGAGAATGAACACGAGTTAGTGCAGGCGTTATTGTCATGATTTTTGCGACAGCCGGTCATGTTGACCATGGTAAAACATCGTTAATTCAAGCGCTGACAGGCGTGAACACCGCGCATCTTCCAGAAGAGAAGAAACGCGGAATGACTATCGACCTCGGCTATGCGTATTGGCCGCAATCTGATGGTAGCTCAATCGGTTTTATTGATGTTCCTGGGCATGAGAAATTCCTCGCAAATATGTTGGCGGGGATCGGTGGAGTTAATCATGCTTTACTGGTGGTGGCGTGCGACGATGGAATAATGGCGCAAACCCTTGAGCATTTGTCGATTTTACGACTTGCGGGTTGCCAAGATGTCTCGGTGATTTTAACCAAAGCCGACCGTGTTGATGAACAGAGAGTGGCAGACGTTACTCAGCAGGTTCATGCGGAACTGCGTCGCCAAGGCTGGTCGAATGCGCCACTATTTATTACTTCAGCAAGTACAGGGCTGGGTATTGATGCGCTGCGTCAATACTTGCAGCAACTGCACCAACAACACAATTCTTCTACTGACCTGCAACAGCGTTTCCGTTTAGCCATCGACCGTATTTTCCATGTGAAAGGGGCGGGGATTGTGGTCACAGGAACGGCGCTTGCGGGTAAAGTGAATGTGGGTGAGTCCTTATGGGTGACGGGGGCGGATACTCCAGTCCGAATTCGTGGTATTCATCGCCAAAACCAAGTGGCTGAGTTTGCTCAAGCAGGAGATCGCGTCGCGCTGAATTTAACGGGGAACATAGATAAAGAATCGATAACCCGCGGTGATTGGCTGCTGGCAGAACAACCTGCTTTTATCGCTTCTCGGGTGATAGTGGAACTGACCTGCGATGCGCCACTCAAACATTGGCAACCCGTGCATCTTTACCACGGTGCAAGTCACATTACAGGGCGAGTCTCTTTGCTGACGGAATCAGGCGAAACGCCGATGTTGGCCGAGCTGATTTTAGATACGCCACTGTGGCTGGTGGATAATGACCGATTAATTATTCGCGATATTAGTGCGCGACAAACCCTAGCTGGTGCGCGTGTTATTCGCTTAGTCTCTCCGCGTCGTGGTAAGAGACAGCCTGAGTTCCTCGATTGGTTATCTCGTTTATGTGCTACGGATGATGAGCTGGCGCAGCTTAACTTACAGTTACCTAGTGGTGAGCTAGACTTAAACAGTTACGGTTGGTCGCGTCAGTTAACTCAGTTGGCATTAGATTCCTTGCTGGAACAAGTTGATATCGTCCGTGTCGGCGATGTAGTACTTTCGGCGTTTAAGGCGCAGGTTGCCAAGGATAAATTGATTCAGTCCCTCGAAAACTTCAATGAAGTTCATAGTGACCAGATAGGTGTAGGTAAAGCGCGATTGAAACGAATGGCGCTACCCACGATGGATGAAACCTTGGTATTCAAATTGATTAATGATTTGATTGCCGAGGGGGCGATTAAGCAGACTCGTGGCTGGCTGCATATGCCGCAGCATGGGTTAGTGTTTGATGCCAAGCAGCAAGGTATTTGGCAACAAGTGGAAGGGCTATTTACACATCCGGAAGCTCGCTGGGTACGCGATATTGCCGTAGAAACGGGTCACGATGAAGATACTATTCGCCGTATATTGAAAAAAGCCGCACAAATGGGGCTGATCGTGGCGATTGTGCGCGATAGGTATTATAGCAGCGAACAGATCCGTCAATTTGCCCAAATTATTTCGTGCCACTGTGCTGAGCACGAGGTGATTTTTGCCGCTGATTTTCGTAATGAATTGGGTATTGGTCGCAAACTGGCGATTCAAATTCTCGAGTTTTTTGATAAAAGCGGCTTTACTCGTCGTAAAGAAGATGGGCATTATTTACGAGACAAAGGCATTTTTGTTGAATAAGTTGTAGGGTTTCCGCCATTATAATGCTGACAGTTTTATTAACCTCGATACCTTTTTGTGAATTGTGGAAGTCAAATGAATAAAAAACTAATTGCGAGTATTTATCTGGCGCTGATTTTTATTGGCTCGCTATTTTTAGTCTTTGAAAAAAGTGGCGTTATTTATCCTGGTCTGATTTCCATTTGTGTTTACGCTGTCATATTTGGCGTTTTATTTACAGTCACTGCTCGTTGGGTTTTCTCTGCAATTATTACGAGTACCCTGTTTATTATCATCAAAATCTTTAACCAGTTGAAAGTTCACTATTATAAAGAGCAACTTTTCTTCACTGATATTAATTTGATGACGGATACCTCCAACTTAGGGACATTAGGTCACTATTGGTTGGCGGGTGTGGCGGTACTTGCGTTATTTATTCTGCTTATCATCAACGGTGTGATCAGCTGGCGTTTATTTACACCATGTAAACGTAAGGTATCACGCGTGGTTAGCGTGCTGATGGTTATCGTGGGTTACTTCGGGGCGGATTGGGCAAGTGCGCATTACTTTGATAAATGGTCACAAACCTTGCCGAAAGGGCGCGGTACAGTCACTAACTTGGTGATGACTGCACAGAATGCGAAATACAAATCACCGCATTTTGTGGGTGATGCGAGCTATTTTGAGCAAAAAGCCGCCAATGTTGCTTTGGTGAAGAATGAACAAACCGAAAAGCCTGACATTCTGTTGTTATTACAAGAATCCACGGTTGATCCAAAAGTTTATGATTTACCTGCGGGAACGAAACTGCCAGAGTTATTTATGTTCCAGCAAGATGCCAATATGATTGCACATAGTCCGATGCGCGTACAAACCTTCGGTGGCGGAACATGGTTATCCGAGTTTTCTGCATTAACGGGATTAAATAGCGATGATTTCGGAGCACAAAAAAGTGGCGTGTTCTATTTTGTGGTCGATCATTTAAATAACAGCTTATTTAAAGAGATGAAAGCCAATGGCTATTACACGGTCGTCCTGACACCGTTTAATAAAGGGGCTTATCATTCAGGTCACGCTTATGAAACGTTGGGCGTTGACCGTATCATTCAGCCTCAAGAGTTAGGCTATCCCGGTAAGTTGCAAGATAATTTATGGACGATCAGCACGGAAGATATGCTGAAGTACGTGAAAGAAATTTTGGCAACAGAAACGGACAAGCCCGTCTTTATTTTTGCATTAACCATGTATGAACACGGGCCTTATAAAGAAGGGCACAGTGATGATTACGGAATTAAAGATAAGCTAGATAATAAAGATTCTGCAGGCGAATTTAGTCATTATATGGAAAAAATCGTCCACTCCGACGATGCGATTCGTGACTTTGTTTCGTTTATGGAAAAGCGCCAGCGCCCACTGATGTTCCTCTATTTTGGTGACCATCAACCGGGGATCAGTTTGGACAAGTATAAGTCCACATTATCGTCTCCTGCTTATGCGACGCAGTTTACCCTAAGAGATAATCTCAAAGCGGGTACCGCAATTAAAACGGGTGAGTTAACGGATATTTCATTCCTTGGTGGAATGTTATTGGAACGCGCGAACTTAAAAGTATCGCCATTCTATGAAGCAAACATTAAGATGCGCCATTTATGCGACGGTAAACTGAATGACTGTGAAGATAAGCAGTTGCTCGATGGTTATCGCCACTATGTTTATCATGTGCTCGGTGTCGCCAATAAAGATGAGACCAAGTAGTTTATCTCTAATTAGTGCTAGAATGTTGATAAACCATCATTTAATAACGTAAGAAGATAACGAATATGAAATATTTGGTCACGGGAAGTGCCGGGTTTATTGGTTTTAGATTGTGTCAAAGACTGTTAGAAAGTGGGCATGAAGTTATCGGTATTGATAATATGAACGCCTATTATGATCAGGGATTGAAACAGTCTCGACTGCATATTCTTGAACAATATCCGCAGTTCCGGTTTATTCATCTTGATATCACTGACCGCGAAAAAGTACTGGTGTTGTGTACTCAAGAGAATTTCGACCGCGTTATCCACCTTGCCGCGCAGGCAGGGGTGCGTTACTCATTACAAAACCCATTTGCCTATGCGGACAGTAACTTGAATGGGCATTTGGCGATTTTAGAAGGCTGCCGCCAAGCGAAAGTAAAACACTTGGTGTATGCCTCTTCGAGCTCGGTGTATGGCGTAACCGATAAAATGCCATTCACCACGGACATGTCCACCGATCACCCTATCTCATTGTACGCCGCAACCAAAAAAGCTAATGAGTTAATGGCGCACTCTTATTCGCATCTTTATCAGCTGCCGACGACTGGCTTACGCTTTTTCACCGTGTATGGTCCGTGGGGACGCCCGGATATGGCGCTGTTTAAATTCACCAAAGCTATCTTAGCGGGTGAACCTATCGATGTTTATAATAACGGCGATCTTAGCCGTGATTTCACTTTCATTGATGATATTGTCGAAGGTGTTATTCGCGTTTCAGATATAATCCCGCAAGCAGACCCGCAAAATCGTTCTGATTCGCCAGCGCAAAGTAGCGCACCTTACCGCATCTATAATATTGGTAATGGTCAGCCAGTGAAGCTGATTGATTTTATTTCTGCATTGGAAAATGCGTTAGGAAAAGAAGCCATTAAGAACTTCTTACCGATGCAAGCGGGAGATGTTTACACGACATGGGCAGACACCGAAGACCTGTTTGACGTCACCGGCTATCGCCCACAAGTTTCTATTGAACAGGGTGTTCAGGCATTTGTTGACTGGTATAAATCGTATTATCACCGTTAATACTGACCATCGATACCATAAACCACCTGTAATATCCGCAGAAGGATTTGAGAGGCAAGTTTGAAAATAGCAATCGCAGGTACCGGCTACGTCGGTCTATCTAACGCCATGTTACTGTCCCAACACCACGAAGTGGTGGCGGTCGATATCATCCCTGAAAAAGTGGCGATGCTTAACAATAAGCAATCCCCGATTATCGACACTGAAATCGAACAGTTTCTAACGGAAAAGCAACTCAATTTCCGTGCGACCGAAGATAAAGTCGAAGCCTATATGGGCGCACAATACGTGATTGTGGCGACCCCGACAGACTACGACCCAAAAACTAACTACTTCAACACCAATTCAGTGGAATCCGTTATTCATGATGTGAACAAACTGAACCCGGAAGCGACCATTATCGTCAAATCTACCATTCCAGTGGGCTTTACGGAGCGTCTGCGTGAAGAGTTTGGTTACACCAACGTGATTTTCTCCCCAGAATTCTTACGTGAAGGACGCGCGCTGTGGGATAACCTGTACCCGTCCCGTATCGTGGTGGGAGAACGTTCTGAACGTGCACAGATTTTCGCTGACTTACTGTTAGAAGGTGCGATTAAGAAAGATGTACCGGTGCTGTTCACTGACGGGACTGAAGCCGAAGCGGTTAAACTGTTCGCAAACACCTTCTTAGCGATGCGTGTCGCATACTTCAACGAATTAGATACTTACGCAGAAAGCCGTGGCTTAAATGCGCGTCAAATCATTGAAGGGGTTTCTTTAGACCCGCGTATCGGCAGCCACTACAATAACCCATCATTCGGTTATGGTGGCTACTGCTTACCGAAAGACACCAAGCAGTTACTGGCGAACTACGATGATGTGCCGAATAACCTGATTAACGCGATTGTCGAATCAAACCGCACCCGTAAAGACTTTATCTCGGATGCGATTATCGCTAAAGCACCACGTAAAGTCGGTGTGTATCGCTTAGTGATGAAAGCGGGCTCCGATAACTTCCGCGCCTC
>NZ_WLTU01000019.1:0-44066 GCF_009706275.1 Providencia sp. wls1943 | reverse complement strand
TGAAAATAGCAATCGCAGGTACCGGCTACGTCGGTCTATCTAACGCCATGTTACTGTCCCAACACCACGAAGTGGTGGCGGTCGATATCATCCCTGAAAAAGTGGCGATGCTTAACAATAAGCAATCCCCGATTATCGACACTGAAATCGAACAGTTTCTAACGGAAAAGCAACTCAATTTCCGTGCGACCGAAGATAAAGTCGAAGCCTATATGGGCGCACAATACGTGATTGTGGCGACCCCGACAGACTACGACCCAAAAACTAACTACTTCAACACCAATTCAGTGGAATCCGTTATTCATGATGTGAACAAACTGAACCCGGAAGCGACCATTATCGTCAAATCTACCATTCCAGTGGGCTTTACGGAGCGTCTGCGTGAAGAGTTTGGTTACACCAACGTGATTTTCTCCCCAGAATTCTTACGTGAAGGACGCGCGCTGTGGGATAACCTGTACCCGTCCCGTATCGTGGTGGGAGAACGTTCTGAACGTGCACAGATTTTCGCTGACTTACTGTTAGAAGGTGCGATTAAGAAAGATGTACCGGTGCTGTTCACTGACGGGACTGAAGCCGAAGCGGTTAAACTGTTCGCAAACACCTTCTTAGCGATGCGTGTCGCATACTTCAACGAATTAGATACTTACGCAGAAAGCCGTGGCTTAAATGCGCGTCAAATCATTGAAGGGGTTTCTTTAGACCCGCGTATCGGCAGCCACTACAATAACCCATCATTCGGTTATGGTGGCTACTGCTTACCGAAAGACACCAAGCAGTTACTGGCGAACTACGATGATGTGCCGAATAACCTGATTAACGCGATTGTCGAATCAAACCGCACCCGTAAAGACTTTATCTCGGATGCGATTATCGCTAAAGCACCACGTAAAGTCGGTGTGTATCGCTTAGTGATGAAAGCGGGCTCCGATAACTTCCGCGCCTCGGCAGTGCAGGGCGTGATGAAGCGTATCAAAGCCAAAGGCATTGAAGTGGTGGTTTACGAGCCAGTACTGAAAGAAGAGGAATTCTTCCGCTCGAAAGTCATCCGTGATTTAGAAACGTTCAAAGCAGAAAGCGACATTATTCTGGCAAACCGTATGGTGCCTGAGCTGGACGATGTGGCGGATAAAGTCTATACCCGTGACCTGTTTGGTAATGATTAAGATTAAAATAGTCACCGATGACTTATAATGAAAATGCCCCACAAGTTGGGGCATTTTTTATTTGTATCCATTGTCATTCAGAGAGATAGCTTTCTATCACCATTCCACCTGCACCTTGAGCGACGATTTCATAAGAATCATTCGCTGGGTAAATGCGCGGTTTGATATGCGGGAAAATCGAGAGTTTTTGCTCAATGGATTTTTTGGTCATCTCAAAGAAATGGTTTTTTGGCGTGAGTGTTCCCCCGCAAACCACCACATCGGCTTGGGTAATTAATACCGCGTTGGCAATCGCGATACCGTAGTAATACGCGGCTTCTTCTAAGGCTTTAAGACACACCTCATCATTCTGGGCAAGTGCCTGAAAAATCGTGTGATAGTTAATTTCATCTTCAGATTTGACGAGTTGGTTAATGACCGAGGGTTTACCAAGCCTTAAATGTTGAATCACGCGAGATTTAATGGCGTGTAATGAACTGTACTGTTTTAAACAGCCAAATGAGCCACATTCACAACGCTGACCATTGATATCGATAGTCGTGTGTCCAAAAGCTTGAGCGGTGCTTATTGGCGTTGGGGCATATTGGTTATTGATAATCGTCGAGCTGCGAATGTCGGTGTCACAAGTGGTGAGTAAGAATCGTTGGCTATCAGAGGCGTAGCGTAAACGGTACTCTGCAAAGGCCGCAAAGCTGATCCCACTTCCTAACAGAACAAAGCAGGGAACGCGCTGGGTAATGTACTGATATAGCGCTTGAATTCGTGCGTTGTAGTCAGAGTAAGGCACTTTATCACGCTCTAAAATATGGTCGATGGCAATGCCTATCCCTAGGATTTTCTGAGTATCTAGCTGATGTTCAGCAAGTAGGTCATCGACGTTATCCAATAGATGGTCGAGCATATTTTCGGCGGTTTCGAGGTGCTCATACTTGATTTTGACTTTACCAAGAATATCTAACTTCAGATTTTGCAGAACAATTGTTGAGTAGATATCACTCATCTCAATGCCAATTAAGTAACCATCAGCTGGGTTGACGCTGTACAAAATGGGTTTGCGTCCTCCCGTTGATTCCCCAAGTTCTGACGTGGAGAGTAACTGGCACTTACTCAGTTCATCGAGGAGTCTGGCACAGGTTGCGGGTTTCATATTCGCGAGGGAGGTTAGTGCCTCCGCCCGAATTGGCCCGTGATTGAGGATCAGCCGATACAGCGTTTTGAGTTTTTGAGTTTTGGAATTTTTGGATGTGCGAAATTCGTTCAATAAACGGTGTAACAATGGCTCCCCCTCCTGTTTTCGTTCGTGGTAGACCCGGCCATGTAGCTAATAGTTCAAGATTAACAGATTCACATGGTGAGTACTTTAACAGATGTCATGTTTATCAACATTTTCTCAAAATGAGATTAAGATCGCTGTTAGATTTTCTAATTACGTTATTATCCCAATCATCTTCTTTATTTGATTTGATTGCGGAGCGTATTATGCACAACACCAAAGATATCTTAGAAAGCCTGAGTTTTATCCAATCTCGTACGGATATGAAACCCACTGTTGGGATCATTTTAGGGTCTGGATTAGGTCCATTTGCCGATACGTTAGAAAATGCGGTGCATATTCCTTATAGCGAAGTGCCACATTTTGCGAAGTCTGAAGCAGTAGGTCACGCGAACGAGTTAGTGATCGGGACGATTGCAGGCAAAACGGTGGTGGCGATGAAAGGTCGTTTCCACTATTACGAAGGTTTTTCTCTGGATCAAGTGACATTTCCTGTGCGTTTAATGAAAGCGCTGGGTGTGGAAAAATTGATCATTACAAACGCCTGTGGAGCGGTGAATACTGACTTTAACCCTGGCGACCTGATGGTCATCACTGACCATATTAACCTGACAGCGAATAACCCATTAATGGGACCAAATAATCCAGAATTGGGTGTACGTTTCCTTGATGTCAGCGAAGTGTACAACAAAGAGCTGCGCCAAACGATTTTGGATGTCGCGAAGGAGCAAGGCGTGTCTCTGCGCCAAGGCGTGTATGCATGGTGGACAGGCCCAACCTATGAAACGCCGGCCGAAATTCGCATGATCAGAACTCTTGGCGCTGATGCGGTAGGAATGT
This sequence comes from Providencia sp. wls1943, assembly GCF_009706275.1. Lineage (NCBI taxonomy): Bacteria > Pseudomonadati > Pseudomonadota > Gammaproteobacteria > Enterobacterales > Morganellaceae > Providencia > Providencia sp. wls1943. The sequence goes on along the minus strand of NZ_WLTU01000019.1, from coordinate 40,787 downwards.
CTACTGTACCTGAAGCGCTGGTGGCTCACCATTCTCAGATTAAAACTGTGGGTATTTCCTGCCTGACCAACATGGCGTGCGGCATTTTAGAACAGCCTTTAAGCCATGATGAAGTGATTGAGACCGCTGAAAAAGTGAAGGCGACCTTCTTAAAATTAGTGACTGGTGTCATCGAGCGCTTCTAACGTCAAGTTACTTAATCTCAAATTAATAGAAAGACAGTGCGGGAGCGGTTTTCCTTTAGGACGTTATCGTCAAGCTGAGAATGTCACCCGCCAAACTTACTTCAAACGGAGCCTAGTATGAATATTAAGTCTCGTTTAAAGGTCATGCTTTTTCTGCAATATTTTGTTTGGGGAAGTTGGCTGGTGACATTAGGTGCCTACATGATGAAAACCTTGGATTTCTCAGGGGCTGAAGTCGGTATGGTGTACAGCTCGAAAGGGATTGCCGCTATTTTGATGCCCGGATTAATCGGCATCATTGCGGATAAATATATTCCTGCAAACCGCCTGTATATGCTTTGCCATATTATTTGTGCGGGTTCATTGTTTTACGCTGCGACGGTGGCGGATCCTTCAGTGATGTTCTGGGCAATGTTAATTAATGCGATGGCATTTATGCCGACTATTGCCTTGTCGAACACCATTAGCTACTCATCGCTAAGTCAGTATCAGCTAGACTCTGTTGCTAATTTCCCGCCAATTCGTGTATTTGGTACCGTAGGATTTATTGCGGCGATGTGGAGCATTAGCTTACTGAAATTTGAGTTGAGCAGTATGCAACTGTATGTGGCGGGAAGTTGTTCGTTGCTGCTCGCGATGTATTCCCTGACATTACCTAAAATGGCAGTGAATAAGCAGGCTATCACCACCAGTTGGATGAGCAAGCTTGGATTAGATGCATTAGTGTTATTCAAAAAGCCGATTATGGCGGTATTTTTCCTGTTTGCGATGCTGCTGGGCGCGGTTCTGCAAATTACCAATACGTTTGGTAGCCCGTTCTTGCATGATTTTGCGCGTAACCCGCTGTATCAAGACAGTTTGATTGTTCAGTATCCATCGATTTTGCTGTCAGTTTCCCAAATGGCCGAAGTGGCATTTATTCTTGCTATTCCATTCTTTTTAAAGCGTTATGGCATTAAAACCGTGATGCTGCTCAGTATGTTGGCATGGACATTACGATTTGGTTTCTTTGCATTTGGTGACCCATCGACTATCGGTTTGATGTTCTTAATTATGTCGATGATTGTGTATGGCTGTGCGTTTGATTTCTTTAATATTTCCGGTTCTATTTTTATTGAGCAGGAAGTGGATCACCGTATGCGTGCCAGTGCTCAAGGGTTGTTTATGACCATGGTGAATGGTGTGGGTGCCTATTTTGGCGCGATATTGAGTGGATTGGTCGTTGACTACTTTAGTGTGGATGGCGTGAAGGATTGGCAGTCAATTTGGCTAGTGTTCTCGTCCTACACCGTAATATTGGCCGTGATTTTCTACTTCTCTTTCCATTATAAGCATCAACGTGAGAAACCGTTGCTGGTCGCTAAAGCGAACTAACTGTTGAGTTTGATTGAATAAAAAAAGCCAGCGAATATGCTGGCTTTAAATTGTTCTAAAAAGTGATAAATCTATTCATTGATCCAGTGACTCAAATGTACGTAGTGACTGGATTCAGAGGGACCCCATTGGGGACAGATTCAATTGACGCGCCCAATAAATTGATCAAATAACGCTCACCTCGAGACCCTTGTAAGGGTTCCCTTTGTTACTGCTTTTGTGCTAATACTGTTAGCCATCGACCTGATGATTGCAGGATTTGATATAGACAATATCACCTGAAATCAGCAGAACATTGCAGCTCAATCTTTTTTGAATGGTTTATTATGTTATTAAATGACGAGAAAATAGGGAAAAATAAGCTTAAAGGGGCGAGCATCAAAGATGCAGTGTTTTCAAACTGTGATTTTTCAGGCGCTGATTTGACGGATACAGAGTTTCTCAATTGTAGGTTCTATGATAGAGATACTCAAAAAGCATGCCGTTTTAACCGTTCAATTTTAAAAGATGCCAGCTTTAAAAATTGTGATTTATCCATGGTAGATTTTAGGCATTCACAGGCTCTTGGATTAGAAATCCGAGAGTGTCTTGCTCAAGGGGCTGACTTTCGCGGTGCCAGTTTTATGAATTTGATTACGGCGAAAACATGGTTTTGCTCTGCATATATTACAAAATCGAATCTGAGTTATGCGAATTTTTCCGGGGTTATCCTAGAGAAATGTGAGCTGTGGGAGAATCGCTGGCACGAAACAACGGTTATAGGATCAGTTTTTAGGAATTCAGATCTTTCAGGTGGAGAATTTTCTTCATTTAATTGGAGTGATGCAGATTTTACGGGTTGTGATTTAACGAATTCACAGCTTGGGGCTTTAGATATTAGACGAGTGGATTTTAGTGGCGTTAAGTTAAACGAAGACCAAATCTTTCATTTAATCGATAGCCTCGGCATTATTGTTGTGGGTAACAGTTAATGTAGCTTTATCTCTGTGATGCACCTTAACGGCACACGCTGGCAATGCGTTATTGTGCTTCACTCTGCTATGTATGAATAGTAAAAAGCCAGCGAATTCGGTGAATAAGCTGGCTTGAAGTTACTCTGAAAAGTGAATTTTATTCGATATTTTGAATCTGCTCGCGCATTTGCTCGATCAGCACTTTAAGTTCAACAGCAGAGTTAGTCACTTCACTATTAATAGACTTAGAAGCAAGGGTGTTTGATTCGCGGTTAAACTCTTGCATCATAAAATCGAGGCGACGGCCGCTGGCTTCTTTCTTCTTCAGAATATTACGTGTCTCTTTGACGTGCGCTTCCAGTCGGTCTAACTCTTCGGCGACATCAACGCGCTGAGCCAGTAAAATCAGCTCTTGCTCTAAACGATTACTGTCTACTTGGATTTGTGCATCGTCTAGCTTGCTTTGTAGACGGTCACGCTGCCATTGTAGGATTTCAGGCATATGTTGGCGAACTTTGGCAACTTCAACCAAAACACCATCCAGACGTTGCTCGATAAGGCTATGCAGCGCTGCACCTTCTGCTTCACGGCTTTGGATAAAGGCATCGATGGTTTCATCTAAGCCAGCCATTAACTGTTCACTAATCGCGTCTAAATCTTGTTCACCAGCGGACATCACACCCGGCCAGCGTAAGATTTCTAACGGATTAATTTCACCTTCGTGGCTGTAATTTTTTACCCAGTTCGCTGCGCTAATCAGCTGGCGAGCTAAATCTTCATTGAGCAGTAACTCACCACGGTGAGCACCATCTAAGTCAAAACGTAGGTTACATTCGACTTTACCACGGGTTAGACTGGAACGAAGGCGTTCACGGATAACTGGCTCTAAGCTGCGAAATTGCTCGGGTAAACGGATATAGGTTTCTAAATAACGCTGGTTTACGGAACGCAGCTCCCAAGCCGCATTCCCCCATTCACCCTTGATATCACGGCGGGCAAAAGCAGTCATACTACGGATCATAATTCGTTCCTATCATTCATTAAGATAACAGGATTATAGCGCTATGACGGATGACAGGATAGGCATTATCCGATTAACAACGTATAATACGTGCCAATTTGAGTTGATAACGGAGATAACACCATGCGCCCAGCAGGTAGATTAGCAGACCAAATGCGTCCAATAAAAATTACGCGTAATTATACAAAGCACGCAGAAGGCTCTGTTCTTATTGAGTTTGGCGACACTAAGGTGTTATGTAACGCGACCGTTGAAGAGGGTGTTCCTCGTTTCTTAAAAGGTCAGGGACAAGGTTGGGTAACCGCAGAATATGGTATGTTACCTCGCGCTACAAACTCCCGTAACCAACGTGAAGCAGCAAAAGGGAAACAAACTGGTCGTACTATGGAAATTCAACGACTGATCGCCCGTTCATTACGTGCAGCGGTTGACTTGAAAAAATTGGGCGAGCATACCATTACGCTGGATTGCGATGTTATCCAAGCGGATGGCGGTACACGTACTGCGGCAATTTCCGGCGCTTGCGTTGCATTGGTTGATGCACTGAACAACATGGTTGCTCAAGGTAAATTAGCAAAAAGTCCTCTGAAATCTATGGTTGCTGCAGTGTCTGTGGGTATCGTTAATCAAGAAGCGCTGTGTGATCTTGAGTATGTTGAAGATTCTGCGGCAGAAACGGATATGAACGTCGTGATGATGGATGATGGTCGCATGATTGAGGTACAAGGTACCGCAGAAGGCGAACCATTCAGCCATGAAGAGCTTTTAGCTCTTCTAGCATTAGCGAAAACGGGGCTAGACACCATTTTCGAAGCTCAGCGAGAAGCGCTGAAATAGATTTATTATTAAATAGGCGGCTGAAAAGTCGCCTTTTTTATGCCCGCAGTTTATTGATTAAGTTGTTTACTGATGAAGATAAACCGCAAAAGTCGTTTCAAAAAAAAGACCAATACTAATTAATGAGGAGAATGACCAATGAAAGCCTATCAGCGCGATTTTATTGAACTTGCCATGAAAAAACAGGTACTGAAATTTGGTGAGTTTACGCTGAAATCAGGTCGTAAGAGTCCCTATTTCTTTAATGCGGGGCTGTTTAATACAGGGCGTGATTTGGCTCTTGTCGGTCGTTTTTATGCACAAGCATTAAAAGAAAGTGCCATTGAGTGTGATGTGATTTTTGGTCCAGCCTATAAAGGCATTCCGATTGCAACCACAACCGCAGTGGCGTTAGCAGAACATCACGATATCGATATGCCATATTGCTTTAATCGTAAAGAAGCGAAAGACCACGGGGAAGGCGGCACATTAGTGGGTAGTCCACTGAAAGGTCGTGTGGTGGTCGTTGATGATGTGATTACGGCAGGTACGGCAATTCGTGAGTCGATGGAGATCATTAAACAGCAAGAAGCAACATTGAGCGGCGTGTTGCTGTGTTTAGATCGTCAAGAAAAAGGGAAAGGGGAAATTTCTGCGGTGCAGGAAGTGGAACGTGATTATGGCTGTAAAGTGTATTCGATCATCACAATGAGTGACTTAATTACGTATTTAGCGGAAAAAGAAGATATGCAACAGCATCTTGCTGCAATGAAAGCGTATCGTGACCAGTACGGAATTTAATTGAAAAAAAGCCCTCGCCCAATAATGGGCGGGGTGAGTAGTATAAATAAGCGGTTATTGTAACTGAGCCAAAATTAAAGGCCAGCGAGCTTCAAATTCTACCGTTGGACGGTAACGAAACTCAGAACGTACGAAACGGGACAGCATACCTTCACAGAAGGCTAATAGTTGAGAAGCTAATAGTGATTCGTCATGGATAAAACCTTGTCCATCACGGATTTTTTTCTCTTTTAATACTTGTCGCAGCTGTGATTCGATACGTTCGAATAATTGGTTAATGCGCCCTTGCAGTCTATCTTGCTCGAACATTAGCGCATGACCGGTCATTATACGCGTTAATCCAGGGTTTTTCTCAGAGAAACCTAAAATTAGCGCTAAAACCAGTTTAATCCGGACAAGTGTATCTTTTTCGTCCGCTAAAATCAGGTTGATGCGGGAAACAAGTGAATCTTCAATAAATTCAATTAAGCTGTCGAACATCTTCATTTTGCTTGGAAAATGACGATATAGCGCAGCTTCTGAAACACCGACTGTTGCAGCGAGTTTTGCCGTTGTAATACGCTGGCTGCCATCGCTACTTTCTAACATTAACGCAAGAGCCTGTAAAATCTCATCACGTCTGTTACGTTTTTGTATTGTATTCTCTGCCATGTCTGATAAGACCCCTGCTAAAACAGCAAGACAAACTATCCAAAATTTCGCTCTGAGTAAAGTCACACTCAGAATAAAACAGATTTAAAATATGTAGAGATTATAACCAAATCTAAGCCATTCACGAGGTGAAGAAATACCGTACTGATTGTTTTTATTCATAAATATAGGCGCTTGTAGGACGCCTATATTTGGTATTTCAACGTGAATAGGTTCGACTTATTGGCGACCAGAATGACCGAAACCGCCTTCACCACGCTCTGTCGCGTCAAAGTCATCCACAATATTGAATTGCGCCTGAACAACAGGAACAAATACCATTTGTGCCATACGCTCACCCGGTTCAACGGTGAATGCTTTATCGCCACGGTTCCATACAGACACCATCAGTTGGCCTTGGTAGTCAGAGTCGATTAAACCGACTAAGTTACCCAGTACAACGCCATGCTTATGACCTAAACCTGAACGTGGCAGGATCACTGCGGCAAGTTGCTCGTCTGCAATATGGATAGCTAGACCCGTTGGGATCAATTCAGTTTGACCCGGTGCTAAATCGATAGGTGCATCAAGACATGCACGTAAATCTAAACCCGCAGAGCCAGTGGTCGCGTAAGTTGGCAGTGGAAACTCGTTCCCAATACGGGCATCAAGAATTTTCAGATCGATTTTTTTCATAACGTTGGAGTATCTCGTCAAGTAAATGGTGGCTTAATTCAATTTTACTACTGTGTGGTAATCGAACATCGCCGTGGGCATCAAATAGATGTAGTGCATTGTTATCACTATTAAAACCATTATCCGCTAAGGAAACGTCATTCGCACAAATTAAATCAAGTTGCTTTTGTTGGCGCTTTTGTCGTGCATATTCTTCGACATTTTGGGTCTCTGCCGCGAAACCGACTACATAAGGGCGATTTTGCGCCAGTTTTCCTACACTTGCCACAATGTCAGGATTTTGTACAAGGGTAATGGAAACTTCATCCCCTTGTTTCTTAATTTTATTTTCAGCGACGGTTTTAGCTCGGTAATCTGCAACCGCAGCACAGCCGATAAAAATATCTTGCTCAGTAATAGACTGGTGTACTTGTTCGTACATCTCAAGGGCGCTCGTCACGTTAATGCGGTCTACACCATTCGGTGTTGCCAGATTAACAGGGCCAGCAATGAGAGTGACATTCGCTCCACGTTCACTGGCGGCTTGCGCGATGGCAAAACCCATTTTTCCAGAACTGTGATTACTGATAAAGCGTACGGGGTCTAAATCTTCACGGGTTGGGCCTGCCGTAACCATGATTGAAATCCCGTCTAGATCTGAACGGGATTGCTGACCTAAACATGATTGAAAATGCTGGCTAGCTAATTTCACAATCGATAATGAGTCAATCATGCGCCCAGGACCCACATCACCACATGCTTGACTGCCTTCATCAGGGCCCCAAATCATACACTGGCGTTGTTGCAGTCTGATTAAATTATCCTGTGTTGCTGCTGCGCGATACATTTGTTGATTCATCGCAGGCACGACGGCAATAGGCGCCGCAGATGCAAGACAAACCGTCGTGAGTAAATCATTCGCCATGCCAGCGCTTAATCGTGCGATTAAATCGGCAGTGGCAGGCGCTAAAATAATTATATCAGCCCATTTTGCCAATTCAATGTGACCCATTGCGGCCTCAGCGGCAGGGTCTAGCAAATCATCAGCGACCGGATAACCGGAAACGGCTTGCAACGTGAGAGGTGTAATGAACGCTTTTGCCGCAGGTGTCATGACAACACGTACAGATGCCCCTTCATCACGCAGTCGGCGAGTGAGTTCAGGAATTTTATAAGCGGCTATTCCACCACTGATACCAAGAACAATTCGCTTACCTAATAATGAGTTAACTGAAGTTTGTTGAGTCATGGTCTCTGTCCGATTTGGTCAACATGGGGGGCATCTTACCATATCAATGAGCTTGGTGAGAGAGCCGATTTTGTATCCCGATGCTATTTTTGCGAAGCGCTACGCAAAGGACAGCTTAGACGATTGGCGTTTGCGGATTCGTTAGCTAAAAAGAGGGCAACGACGCGAAAGGAGGTTGGTCGATGCATGAATACACGGAGCTTTTACCGCGAGAAAAAATGCTCGCATACGGCGCTGCTTCATTATCAGATATAGAGCTATTAGCCATTTTCTTACGTACAGGAACACGGGGTGAATCTGTTTTACAACTTGCTGAACGGTTACTTTATGAGTTTGGTTCACTCTATTTATTAGTGCAAGCCGACTATAAGAAGTTAATTGAATGCAAAGGTGTGGGAAATTGTAAATTGACGCAATTGCAAGCTGCAAGTGAGCTGGCGAAGCGCTGCTTCTCTATGCAAGTGTTGAGCCCTGATATTGTAAATGACCCTAACGCATTGAAATATAAGTTAATTGAACTATTCTCAGGGCAGGAGCGTGAGGTGTTTATAGTGCTATTTCTCAATAACCAACACCAGGTTATTTGCCATGAAGAAATGTTTAAAGGGACGATCAATCGTGTTGAAGTGCATCCGCGAGAAATTCTTCGGTTTGCAATGAGAATGAATGCGAGTGCGATAGTGCTTGCCCATAATCACCCATCAGGAAACCCTGAGCCAAGTATGGCAGATAAGTATGTGACTGAGAAAATTCAGAGTGCTTGTGACATGATGGGGATTAAATTACTTGATCATTTTGTGGTTGGACACAAATCTTGTACCTCATTTGCTGAGCGCGGATGGCTGTAAAATCATTTTTTTGACTAAAAAATGACAACTTTTGCTGTGTTGGGCTTGAGTGAAAACGATTGAAAGCGTATACTACGCCACCTTTAAGGATCTCGGGTTTGACGAGAAGAGCCTATCTCAGTAAATTTTTTTGCTAAGATAAAGATATTTTGTTGATCACTTAAAAGTTTGCTGAGATGGGCTCCTAAGCCTGACGAGGCAGTCAAGCCCAGAACAAAAAAGCTCGAGCTGATTAGATTTTTGGAGAATAGACATGTCACGAGTCTGCCAAGTTACCGGCAAGCGTCCAATGAGCGGTAACAACCGTTCACACGCATTAAACGCGACCAAACGTCGTTTTTTGCCAAACCTGCACTCTCACCGTTTCTGGGTTGAGTCTGAGAAACGTTTCGTAACACTGCGTGTATCTGCTAAAGGTATGCGTGTTATCGATAAAAAGGGTATTGATGCTGTTCTTGCTGAACTGCGTACCCGCGGTGAGAAGTACTAAGGAGCTAAAAAATGGCTAAAGGTATTCGCGAGAAAATCAAGCTGGTTTCTTCTGAAGGTACAGGTCACTTCTATACCACTACGAAGAACAAGCGCACAATGCCAGAAAAACTGGAACTGAAAAAATTCGATCCAGTTGTTCGTAAGCATGTGATCTACAAAGAAGCAAAAATCAAATAATTTTGCTTTCTGCGTACGAAGAACCCAGCTTAGGCTGGGTTTTTTTATGTCAAAAATTAGCCATAAAGTGGCTATCCACTGGGATATTGATTAAAAACTATAACCATTAATCTGAACGTAGTAACATATTCAGTATTCATGGAATTAATAACGCATTTTATTGTCAAATATCCATATCAATTTATCTACTAGACCTGATTAAGAGCTCCTGGTGAAAAAACAGTATAAAAAAATTCTTGTAATCAAGATGCGGTTTCATGGTGACATGCTACTGACGACGCCTGTTATCAGCTCATTAAAGCAAAATTATCCTGATGCCCAGATTGATGTTTTACTTTATCAGGACACCATTCCCATTTTGTCGGAAAACCAAGAGATCCATACACTATATGGTATGAAAGGCAAGAAAAGTGGTGGTTTGAGCAAAGCCTGCAACTTTTTAAGTCTGCTGTTTAAATTACGTCGTAATCAATATGATTTGGTCGTTAATCTTGCTGACCAATGGATGGTTTCGTTACTCGTTCGCTCCATTCCCGCAGAAACTAAGATTTCGCACGATTTCGGTCATCGTGATTCGAAATTTTGGCGAAATAGCTTTACGCATCTCACTCCCCCTGAAGGCGAACATGTTGTTTTAAACAATCTTTCTGTATTAAAGCCGTTAGGGATCCAAGAATTCAAAACAGACCTAACCATGTCTTATGCGGAAGATGATTGGAAAAAAATTGATCAAAGACTGTTAGATCTTGGTGTTCACAGTAGCTATGTCGTGATCCAGCCAACCGCCCGACAAATTTTTAAATGTTGGGATAATGAAAAGTTCTCAGCCGTCATTGATGCATTGCAGTCTCGTGGCTATCAAGTGGTATTAACATCGGGCCCCAGCAAAGAAGACTTAGCGTGTGTGAATGAAATTGCGGAGAATTGCCAAACTAAGCCAACGACTGAGCTTGCAGGAAAAACATCCTTCCCTGAACTAGGTGCATTAATTGCACATGCCGCGCTGTTTATTGGCGTCGATTCTGCACCGATGCATATTGCTGCCGCGGTTAAAACTCCCATCGTGTGCCTATTTGGCGCCACAAACCATATTTTCTGGCGTCCATGGAGCGATAATGTGGTGAAATTCTGGGCAGGAGATTATGAAAATATGCCACCTAGAGATGAACTAGACCGCAATAAAAAATATCTCTCCGTGATCCCTGCGAGTGATGTGATTGAAGCTACGGAGCAAATGCTACCGATGAATATGCGCTCAATGATGGGAAGGTACTAAGATGGTGTTGGCATTTTGTCTGTATAAATATTTTCCCTTTGGTGGGTTACAACGCGACTTTTTACGTATCGCGACGGCTTGCCAAGCGCGTGGACACCATATTCGTGTTTATACCCAGTCATGGAAAGGTGAACGCCCAGAACAGTTTGAAATTATCATTGTTCCTACCAGTTCAGGCACTAACCATGGACGAAATGCCCAATATTGTGAATGGGTAATGGCACATCTGAAGCAATATCCTGCGGATAGAATTGTTGGCTTTAATAAAATGCCAGAGCTCGATGTTTATTTTGCGGCGGATGTTTGTTATGCGCAAAAAGTGGCTGAAGAAAAAGGTTTTTTCTATAAGCTGACTCCGCGCTATAAACATTATGCTGCTTTTGAAAAAGCGGTCTTCCAGAAAGGAAAGGCAACGCAGCTAATGATGCTTACCCCCCATCAAATTGCTCATTTTGAAAAGCATTATGGAACTGAAAGTGGCCGTTTTCACATGCTGCCACCGGGTATAGCCGTTGACCGAAAATATGACCAACAGATTGCAGATGCTAAGCGTATTTATCGAGAAAAGAATCAAATTCCCGAATCTGCATTTTTGCTGCTTCAAGTTGGGTCCGATTTTAAACGTAAGGGAGTTGATAGAACGCTCAAAGCGATGGCGGCACTGCCTGAAAGTATCAGGATTAACACATTATTAATGGTGGTAGGGCAAGACAAACCCGCTAAATATCAAAAACTCGCAGAAACGTTGGGGATTGCTAAACAGGTTTCATTTTTTAGCGGGCGCAATGATATTGCGGAGCTAATGGCCGCTGCGGATATTTTGATGCATCCGGCTTACCAAGAAGCGGCTGGAATTGTCCTGCTTGAAGCGATTGTTGCGGGACTGCCGATTATCGTCACTGAAGTGTGTGGTTATGCGTCGTTTATCGACAAAGCCCAATGTGGCGTGGTGGTCAATGAGCCGTTTGAACAGACGGTTTTAAATCAGGCTTTATGCGATAGTCTGCAAGATACACAAAAACGAGCTCAGTGGGTAAACAATGCTAAATACTATGCGGATACAGAAGATCTGTATAGTTTACCGGAAAAAGCGGCCGATATTATTTTAGGATGCTCTAATGGTTGAGTTAAAAGCGCCTTTTAACGAATTGTGGAAAGATAAAGACCCATTTGTTGAAACAGATAAATTGGATGGTGAAGTTTTTCGTGCATTAGAAACGCGCAGAACACTGCGTTTTCAGCTCGATGATAAAAGCTATTTTATTAAGATTCACTACGGTACGACGCTAAAAGAGGTTTTGAAGAATTTATTTTCATTCCGTTTACCTGTTTTAGGTGCTGACCGGGAATGGAATGCCATTCATCGATTGACCGAAGCGGGTGTTGATACCATGAACGGACGTGCTTTCGGGCAAAAAGGGTGGAACCCACTTCGACGTCATTCATTTATTATCACTGAAGATTTAACTCCTACGGTAAGTTTAGAAGATTACTGCGCTAATTGGACCACTCAACCGCCTAAATTCAAAACTAAGCAAATGTTGATCCGGCGAGTTGCCGAGATGGTACGTAAGATGCATCGCATCGGTATTAACCATCGCGACTGTTATATTTGCCATTTCTTACTGCATCTACCGTTCACGGAAAATCTGCAAGATTTAAAAATCTCAGTCATCGATTTGCATCGCGCACAGCTACGGTCATCAGTTCCTACCCGCTGGCGAAATAAGGACTTAATTGGTTTATACTTTTCATCATTAGAAATCGGTTTAACTCAACGAGATATTTTCCGATTTATGAAGGTTTATTTTGAAATGCCGCTGCGTGAGATTTTGAAGAAAGAGCAACGATTAATGCGAATCTCTGAGCAAAGAGCAGAAAAAATTCGCCAAAGAAGTTTAAAATATCGTTTATAAAAGATACTCAATATTAGCATCATAGACAGTTATTCAAACATTGTGATTGATTAGGTAAAAGGTAACGACATGATAAACAATGATATGATTAAATCATTGATAAAAATAAACGATAATCAAAGCAGTGAAGATAGTTATTTTCACATTGGCTATGGTGTTGATGAGAAGTTTTTATACGGTGTCGGTACGTCAATTGCATCGGTTCTTCTCAATAATCAAGAAACAAATTTTCATTTTCACCTTTTTGTCGATAATTTGCCTGATGAAAAACTATTTCGTGGATTAGTCGAAAATACACCACATAAGTTAACTATCTACTTTATTGATAACGAAAAATTTAAGCAGCTGCCGCTTCCATCTAAAGCGTGGAGCCATGCAATCTATTTTAGATTGCTCATTATTTCATATCTTTCGGATACCATTGATAACCTGTTATATCTCGATGCTGACATCATTTGTAAAGGCAATATGGCGGAGTTAAAGACTTTACAATTTGATGAGAATACTTTTGTTTATGCAGTGCAAGATAAATTCTGTAGTGAAAAACAGCAGTTATCGATCGATATGAGCAAGTATTTTAACTCAGGTTTTTTATATATGTCTCTCAAGTATCTGGCTGAGAACGATATTCCAAACAAGGTTATTGAGTTAGTTGAAAAAAATGATTTCTCACACCCGGACCAAGATGCACTAAACGTATTGCTCAACGATAAGCTCATCAATATTAGTGAAAACTATAACTATATGTTTTCTCTTGATTGGTATATTACGAGCAAGGGGCATCTGGCTAAGATCCCAGACAGCGTAGTTTTTATTCATTTTGTGGGGTTAACCAAGCCTTTCCATGAGTGGGCAAATTTTTATGAAGAGTATGATTATTTAGAACGTGCTCGTAAAAACTCACCATGGAAGAATATACCGTTATTAAAACCGGAAGGTTATAAGCAGCTATCTCGTAAGAAATCGCATCTCAGAAGAAATGGTAAATATCTTCAGTTTATTGTGACGACAATTCAATACTTAATGAAAAAAGCCTCTCATTAAGTATTACATCAAAAAGGCCATCAGTATTGATGGCCTTTTTTGTGTCATTTTTTCACCAAAACGTTATTTATCAAGATCGCAGTAAGTATGTTGTACAAAATAAAGATATCTAAGAAGATAAATTCAAATAGACAATAGACTAAAAAATAGCCTATGGATGATACCAGTAAACCAATATTAAGAATATTTTTTTCTATTCGAATACTTCTTATAAGATCTCTCATATTAATAAAGAATGTAATGATAAATAGAATTAATCCAATTAAGCCAATATTATAAAGTATATTAAGAAAGAAAGGCTCATCATTGTTATAGAAACTTTCATTTCTATTTTTCGAGAATCCCATACCACCTTTAAATTGAGGGGCATCGTTGTCTTTCAAAAACTGGTCATAAGCGACAGAGCCATAACCAATACCAACAAGTCGGTTTTGTAGTGTTTGAGTAAAAATAGGAAGGCGTGAAAGGACAATCTTGTCTCTTGTAGAGGTGATATTTTGTGCAGATACGGTTTTGTCTATCTTAGCTTTAACCTGTGGCATTGTAAAATAAGATGCCACAATAATTGTTAGGCCTAGTGTGGCGAAACTAATAAAACTTAATATAAATTTTTTATAGTTTTTTGAAAGTAAAAATAAAATAATAATAGATTCAATAACAACAGAAAGAAATCCACCACGGCTACCTGTGTAGAGCAAAAATAAAAATGCCATAACAGAGAGGAATAACATTGCAACTTTTAATACTTTTTTCTTAAAAAGGAATATTGCGCTAAAGGTAAAAGGAAAAAGTAGTGTCATATAGTGAGCAAACCCATATCTCAGTTGAAGATACATTGGCATGTCACTACCTTTTATAATTTTTAAAACAGGTGTAATAAAAAGAATAAAGACTAAGGTAGAAATCAGGGCATATGTAATGACTTTCTGGGATTTACTTTGTTTACTCTGAAATACAATCAAAAATAACGTAATAACAATAATATAACGCCAATCATCAAATATAGCTTTGAGAGCATCTGTAGTAAAGCCGGAATATGTAAAGAAGGCTGCACAAAATAAGCACCAAGCTAAAAAAACGAACAAAAATTTTCGACCTTTAATGAGTCGACTTAGCCCACTAAGTACGTTGATTTTTTTTGCAATTGCAATATATACAGTAAATACAAAAAGCAATGCAGTTGATATGTTTAAAACTCCTTGGGTGTCATTTGTGAACATGCCAAGAGTCATGATAAAGAGTAGTAAAAAGGGCAGTTGGTTTATGACATTACGTATGTTATTCACAAAAATTCCTACATCGTGATCATTAGTATAGTACGGTTGAAGTGTTCAGATTATGAGTAGTCTTAGAGCAAAAATATCTGAATGAGAAATTCACAACATATTGATATTATTAGTGAAAACAGATAAGTCTAATTTGATATTTGTCTGCTAATCATTATTGCTTGTCAGAGCTACCATCTGAGTTTTTTAATTACGTCAGTCTGTTTGTGTGAATGCCTTTAAGTGTAAACACCTGGATGATGAAAAATTAATTATTTATCAATATATTGAGTTGTATTCACACTTATTAGATTACATTTATTTATGTTATAACAATAATTATCCATGTTATAGGGGTAATATGTGATTATTAACCAAGTTTTTCGCCAAATTGAGAGTGAACCATGCCAGAATTGCCCGAAGTTGAAACCAGTCGCCGAGGTATTGAGCCACATTTAGTCGGAAATACAATTAGTTATGCCATTGTGCGTAATGAACGGCTACGCTGGCCAGTAAGTGAACAAATCATGCGTTTATCTGATGAAACCGTGATAAGTGTTCAACGCCGGGCAAAATATCTGCTTATTGAACTGCGAAAAGGATGGATTATTGTCCATTTAGGAATGTCTGGCAGTGTGCGAATTTTGACGGAAGAGTTACCAGAAGGGAAACATGACCATGTAGACCTTATCTTGCGTGATGGTAAAGTACTACGCTACACCGACCCTCGACGCTTTGGCGCATGGCTTTGGTGCGATGATTTAGCGTCCAGCTCCGTTCTTGCTCATTTAGGCCCGGAACCTCTCTGTGATGAATTCAATCCTAAATATCTCTTTGATTTAGCAACTAAACGTAAGGTTGCGGTCAAACCTTGGTTGATGGACAACAAAATCGTTGTTGGGGTAGGGAATATCTATGCGAATGAAGCACTTTTTGCATCAAGGATCTCCCCAGAAAAGCTAACTAACACCCTGACACTTGATGAGATTACCGAACTCGTCACACAGATTAAAAAAGTGCTTCAACGTTCAATAGAACAAGGTGGAACGACTCTTAAGGATTTTTTACAGTCAGATGGAAAACCGGGTTACTTTGCTCAAGAGCTGTTTGTGTATGGAAAAAAAGGCGAGCCGTGCTCAGTGTGCGGAACCCCGATTGAAAGCATTAAACAAGGACAGAGGACAACCTTTTATTGCCCTCAATGTCAGAAGTAATTACTAGATTTTGTTGAGTTTTTTCAACATAGCATCCGCAACAACAGGCGGTAAAAACGACGAAATATCTCCATCATGAAGCGCGACATCCTTAATTAATGAGGATGAAACGAAAGATAAGCTTTGTGATGGAAGTAAAAATACCGTTTCTAGCTCGGGAACAAAATGGCGGTTCATATTAGCCAGCTGCCATTCATATTCAAAATCTGCCACTGAACGTACGCCACGAATTAAAATATTTGCATTATTTTTCTGTGCAAAATTCGCCATTAACTCAGAAAAACCAACCACTTCAACATTTCCTAAGTGAGCGGTAACTTGTTTTGCTAGCTCAACACGCTCTTCCAGATTAAACATAGGGCTTTTGCGTTGACTGTTTGCGATAGCGAGTAATACGTGGTCAAACATCGCAGCAGCACGAGTGACGATATCGACGTGTCCAGAGGTAATCGGGTCAAAGGTTCCCGGATAAATAGCTTTATGGGTCATGATATTGCTATCTCTTTGTTTATTATTGCTTATCCTAATATATCGATAGGAATAAGTGACGGTGAAATCCACATTAACGGCAATTGCGCTCTCTTGCAACAATCACTGATAGGTATGCATTTATTTTAAGTCTCATTTTAGGCACAGATTCTACACACTTTCAGTAATGGTTTATGGTAAGATACCGCCAATTTTGGTAAGTGAATCAGATCGAATGTTATTGCGTGTATATCAGATACTTCTTTATCTCATCCAGCCATTAATTTGGATACGCTTATTATTGCGTAGCCGTAAAGCCCCTGCGTATCGCAAACGCTGGGGGGAACGCTATGGTTTTTGTAGTGGAAAAGTTGTTCCTAAAGGCATTTTATTACACTCAGTTTCTGTGGGCGAAACCCTTGCAGCGGTACCGTTAGTTCGTGCGCTGCGCCATCACTACCCATCACTCCCTATCACGGTGACAACTATGACCCCAACAGGGTCAGAACGTGTTCAGTCGGCATTTGGTGACGATATTAGTCATGTTTATCTCCCTTATGATTTACCCGGCTCCATGAGCCGTTTCCTTAATCAAGTTGATCCTAAACTGGTGATTATTATGGAAACGGAACTCTGGCCAAATATGATCAACCAGCTGCATAAGCGTAATATTCCATTAGTTATTGCGAATGCTCGGTTATCTGAACGCTCCGCTGCGGGTTATCAAAAGCTCGGTAGTTTTGTGAAGCGTATGCTACAGAATGTCACGATGGTGGCTGCTCAGCATCAAGAAGATGGTGAACGTTTTATTCAATTAGGGTTAAGACGTAAGCAGTTAGAAGTGACGGGGAGCTTAAAATTTGATATTTCCGTTACCCCTGAACTGGCCGTTAAAGCGATTACGTTACGTAGGCAGTGGGCCGCACATCGTCCAGTATGGATTGCGACAAGTACCCACGAAGGTGAAGAAGCCATTGTTTTGCAAACTCACCAACAGTTGTTGAAAAAATTTCCTAATTTATTACTTATTTTAGTCCCAAGGCATCCTGAACGTTTTGCAAAAGCAGAAGAACTGACACAAAAAGCAGGGCTAAGCTTTATTCGTCGTAGTAGCGGCGTTATCCCATCTCTAGAAACCCAAGTGGTTATTGGCGATACGATGGGAGAGTTGATGTTGCTGTACGGAATTGCAGATATTGCTTTCGTTGGCGGGAGCTTAGTTGAAACGGGCGGTCATAATCCACTTGAAGCAGCTGCGCATGCATTGCCTGTTTTGATGGGGCCGCATACCTTTAATTTTAAAGATATTTGCGCGAAGTTAACCCAAGCCGATGGGTTGATCACTGTGACAGATAGCGAATCGTTGGCTCAAGCCGTTACGAGTTTACTGTCTGATGAAGATTATCGGCTGTATTATGGTCGTCATGCAGCGGAAGTATTGCATGAAAACCAAGGCGCATTACAGCGTTTACTTAAGTTATTGCAACCTTATTTACCTCCAAGAGAACAGTAATATTCAGCAAAAATATTGATAACTTGAATATTACTACAATGAGTAATGACAATTTCTCTCATTTCTGATTATTTTGTTTAAACTATAGTAAACTACCCAGTCACGTTTTTGCATACTCAGCCGAGTGAGGGATAACCCTCTATAAGCTCGACGTAAAATAATGCGTATTTCCCTTTAACTTTATTGATAAATTTCGCTGAAAAAAGAATGCCGACAACCAATCAACCAACTTCAAATAAGTATGTGTATCTTTGGATCATTGGCTATGCCATTGCCTGGATCCTTGCGAGTTTCTTTTTTGACCCCACTGTTCCTTACGATACGGTCGAAGCCGTTAACTGGGGAATGAATGGTGAATGGGGATCGCCAAAAAACCCGTGGTTTGTCGGTACCATGATGTGGCCTGCAATCCATTTGGGGATTTCTTATAGTTTCTATTGGTATTTGAGCCATTTTATCGGTATTGGATTTGGGTTACTTGGGGTATGGAAACTTGCCTACCGATTAACCGGTCGTCGCGATCTTGCATGGTTTGCGATGCTGATGATGAATTTATCCGGTGTCATTAATTTCGATATCATTCCTTATAATGATAACTATATTTTAGTGACATTTTGGCCTTGGGTGATTTATTTCTTCCTGCGTGCTGTCGAAGATAACCCTCTGTGGTGGCTACCTTTTGCTTTAGTTGCTGGTCTTGCAACAATGGGGAAATATTCCACACTTGCCTTAGTCGGCTCTGTTTTCTTGCTTACCCTTTTTGTGAAACAAGCGCGCCAAAGCTATCGACATCCGGTGTTTTATCTGGCGATAGCGCTGTGGTTTTCGATGATTCTGCCAAACTTCTTTTGGTTGATGGCGAGTGATTTTTCTGCTGTTAAATGGGTAGATTCACAAATTGACCCAGGCTTTAACTTACATACCACCGAAGCCGTTCTGAGCGTGTTTTATCCGCTGATTATCGCAGCGATTATCTTATATTGCTGTGGCGGAAAAATTGGTTGGCCGAAAGCCTTATCGAACCGCATGGCAAACTTTATTATTTTATTTCCACTCGCGGTGATTTACGGTTGGTTCTCGTTCCATGATGGCGGGCGAATTACGGAGTGGTTACAGCCATTTATGATGGTATGTGCGCCTTTGTTTGTTGGCTCAATCACCGTAATGCCGAAAAAGTCACTGAAAAAACCATTAATTGGTTTAGCCGTAGTTGGTGTCTTAATGGTATCCGGCTATCTGATTGTTCAAGCAGGAAATATTCGCGGAGCGGGTCAGAAATTTATTGGCGTGAAAACCTTAATCGCAGAAGGTGAACAACGTTGGTATCAACGTTACGGAACGCCAGTCAAATATGTTGGCGGCGAAGATAACCTACATCAATGGTTTATTATCTACGCTCAAGATAGGCCACATGTTATCCAGCCTTGGACGCTAGAAAACCATATGCCGCCGAATGTGTACAACCGTGATATTACTGAAGCAGAAATTCGTGAGCACGGTGCTATTTTATTAGGGCGTAAATACGATGATTGCGCCCATGAAGGTTTCGCCAAAGTACGCAAATTCTGGCCACAATTTAAAATTGAAAAAGAAGATGTGATTTATCGCTCTGAACCGGATGCTGAGCCGAAAACCATGTGTTTTGGGTTTATTGCCCCAGAGAGAAAATAAATCTTTTGCGAAGTGAAAAATAATTAAGCGGTCAAATGACCGCTTAATTATTATGGTTGTTTAATTTCTATGGCTGAGAGTTTTTAGAAAATGTCTGATATAGAACTATAACTCGGTGCGAAGTTGTTGGAATACAGTATCAGCTTTAATGCTATCCATTCTATTATCTGCGCTTTTTATCTCATTTTGGCCTTTTCCATAACCACCAATTAAACCAGGGTTTGTTGGACCAAACAGCGTGAAATTCGGTTTATCCAGCGCAGCGGTTAAATGGCTTAAGCCGGTATCGACAGAAACCACCGCCTTTGCATCCGCAATTTGTTGCGCGACTTGTGCCAGCGTTAATTTTGGTAAGACTTCAACAAAATCAAAACCCTCGGCTAATCTTATTGCCCGCTGATGCTCATGCTCTGCACCCCAAGGGAGTTTCACTCTCAGCCCAGTTTCCTTCATTAACTGAATCAGTTCACGCCAATGAGATTCAGGCCAATGCTTATCGTCGCGGGTTGTGGAGTGCAAAAACAGCACATAGGGCGCTTCGGTTTCGTTGGTTGACTGCAAGAAATGGCGAGCAATCGCGTAATCGCCTTGGGTCCTAGGGCAAGTGTATCCGAGGCTTTTAGCAAATAATTGGCGGATACGCTCCACGGCATGTTGCTGTTTACTAATGGAATAACGATGATCGTAAAAGAAGCTGGCAATCGGTTCGCGGATACTATGGCGGTCATAACCATGTTTAGAACCGTGAGCGAGACGAGTGACTAGCAACGCACTCTTAAGTAACCCTTGCGCATCGATAACCGCATCGTAGTGGGTTTCCTGCAATTGGCGACGAAACTCTGCACGTTCGGCACGAATTGGTGTAGAAAACCAATTTTTTCGCCAGCGACGGATTGCCACAGGGATCACTTTATTCACCGCACTATGCCATGTGGGGATTTGAGCGAATCCCTCTTCAACCACCCAATCAAATTGAATATTCGGTATTGCCGCCTGCGCATCGGTTAATGCAGGTAGAGAGTGCAAAACATCTCCCATAGATGATGTTTTTACTAATAACACTCTCATTATTTAATACCTATATTTAAACGCGTGAGGGCATCCAGTACCATTTGCGGTTGAATATCAATCAGACTTTGGTGATAGCCGCTTTCGCCGTCACCTTTACGCACCTTGTGGTAACCCGTTATCAGTCGGATCACCTCTGCTTTATCGGACAGTGGTGGGGTAAAGTCAGGGCTGCTTGGGCCATATAGTGCGACTAACGGCTTATCGAGAGCTGCAGCCACATGCATTAAGCCAGAATCATTACTCACAACGGCTTGGCAAGCGTCAATAAGATTAACGGCTTGTTCTAACGATGTTTTTCCTGCGAAATTGAGGCAGTAATTGCGAGCATCATCAGTCAAACTTTGGCGGATTTCTTCACCCGCTTCATGGTCTTTTTGAGAGCCAAATAACAGAACTTGGTAGCCTTGCTCGCTAATTAATTTCTGGGCGAGCGCCGCATAGTGATAGTGTGGCCAACGCTTTGCAGGACCAAATTCAGCGCCTGGGCAAAAACCCATAATTGGGCGAGAAAAATCAATATTAAATTGACTCACAGTATCGCTAACATGCTGTTTATCAGTGACTAATTTAGGCCATAAAATCGGGGCGGGAATATCATCGGCAGATTTGATGCGCTGTTTGTCATACGCCAATGCGACGTAGCGTTGCACCATCAGCGGAAATGCTTGTTTATCCAATGGGCGTAAATCATTGAGTAGCCCATAACGCATTTCACCGCGCCATCCCGTTCTTTTGGCGATTTTAGCAAAGAACGGCACCAGTGCAGATTTCAAGGAGTTAGGCAAAACAATCGCCTGATCGTACCCATTTTTCCGCAAATTGATGCCTAATTGACGACGTTCGCTAATTTCTAGCTTTCCATGCCCTAATGGCATAGAAATCGCTTCAGACACTTCGGGCATTTTCGCTAATAACGGACGGCACCAATCGGGTGCCATCACATCAATCTGAGCATGAGGATGCAGCGCCTTGATCGTGCGATAAAGGCTCTGAGACATCATCATATCCCCTACCCATGAGGGGCCAATCACTAATATTTTCATAGGCTCAGTTTTCATAGGTACGGTTTTCATTGGCACTGTTTTCATAAAAGACAATTACGCGTCTTTATTCAGCCATTGCATATATTCGGTCACGCCTTCAGCAACGGTTTTAAACGGTGCTGTGTAACCTGCGGCACGTAATTTAGTCAGATCCGCCTGAGTGAAGCTCTGGTAGCGACCTTTTAATTTCTCAGGGAATTCAATGTATTCGATAGAGACATTTTTATCTTTATGGAATTCAGTGACCGCATCGGCAACCGCTTGGAATGATTCTGCACGACCTGTACCACAGTTGAAAATGCCAGAAACGTTATTTTCCCAGAACCATAAATTTACGGCAGCTACATCGCCAACGTAAATGAAGTCACGGCGGAAAGTGTCGCTGCCTTCAAACAGTTTCGGAGTTTGCCCTTCATTAATCTGTTTGTTTAAGTGGTAAGCCACGCTCGCCATGCTGCCTTTATGGTTTTCATTTGGTCCATAAACGTTGAAATAGCGGAAGCCACACACTTGAGACTGAGCTTCAGGCATGATGTTGCGAACATATTGGTCAAATTGGAACTTAGAGTAGCCATACACGTTCAGTGGTTTTTCAAATTCACGTTCTTCGATGAAATTATCGCTACGTCCGCCGTATGTCGCCGCGGAAGAGGCATACAGGAAAGGAATTTCACGTTCTAAACAGTAATGCAGCAGCTCTTTAGAAAACTGATAGTTATTATCCATCATGTACTTACCGTCCCACTCAGTTGTGGATGAGCAAGCACCTTCATGGAAAACAGCATCAATATCACCAAAATCATCACCCGCAATCACGCTCACGATAAAGTCTTCTTTATCCATGTAATCGGCGATATCGAGGTCAACAAGGTTGGCAAACTTAGTACCATCTTTCAGGTTATCCACCACCAGAATATCGGTGCGACCCATTTCGTTCAGGGCTTTAATAATATTGCTGCCAATAAAACCAGCTCCGCCAGTGACTACGATCATCGTGAATACCTCAAGTGGGTTAAGAATAAATGGATATAAAATTGGGGTCTATAATAACACCTCTTTGTACAGACAACAGTATATCGACCAGATAATTGTCCTAGTTGTCATACCTCTTCAAAGGGCATTATCGTGATCTTGCCTACAAACTTAACTTATTTGCTCCGCAGATATCGCTAGTTCCAGAGACTATTATTAAACTCTGTAAACAATTTCTTTACAGGAACAAATCATGTCAGAACAATTTTACCAGCAGATTAAACAACAATTGGTGCAAATAGAAGCTGAAGGCTTGTTTAAACATGAGCGCATTATTACGACCTCTCAAGACGCGGATATTGAAATCCAAGGTGGACAGCGCGTTATTAACTTCTGTGCAAATAATTACTTAGGCCTAGCCAATCACCCCGCGCTGATTGAAGCGGCAAAACAGGGTATGGATAGCCATGGCTTTGGTATGGCATCCGTTCGCTTTATTTGCGGCACCCAAGACAGCCATAAAGTTCTTGAAAAGAAAATCGCAGATTTCCTAGGAATGGAAGATGCGATCCTCTATTCCTCTTGCTTTGACGCCAATGGTGGACTTTTTGAAACCCTATTAGGCCCTGAAGACGCCATTATTTCAGATGCATTAAACCACGCATCCATCATTGATGGTGTTCGCTTGTGTAAAGCCCAACGATATCGCTACAGCAATAACAATATGGTGGAATTAAAACAGCGCCTTGAAGAAGCTAAAGCTGCGGGTGCGCGCCATATTCTGATTGCGACTGACGGTGTTTTTTCGATGGATGGCGTGATTGCTGATCTGAAAACTGTTTGCGACCTTGCGGATGAATATCACGCATTGGTTATGGTGGATGACTCCCATGCTGTTGGTTTTGTGGGTGAAAACGGTCGTGGTAGCCATGAGTATTGTAAAGTGATGGGGCGAGTAGACATTATTACTGGCACATTAGGAAAAGCTTTAGGTGGTGCATCTGGTGGTTATACTGCCGCCAAAAAAGAGGTTGTCGAGTGGTTACGCCAACGCTCACGTCCATACCTATTCTCTAACTCTTTGGCTCCCGCCATTGTTGCTGCGTCCATTAAGGTGATCGATATGATGACCGAAGGGCAAGAGCGTCGTGAAAAATTGTGGGCTAATGCGAAGTTATTTAGAGAAAAAATGTCTGCAGCAGGATTTACATTAGCAGGCGCCGACCACGCCATCATTCCTGTGATGTTAGGGGATGCCAAGGTTGCTCAGCAATTCGCTTCAGAGCTATTAAAAGAGGGTATTTATGTCACTGGATTTTTCTATCCAGTGGTTCCGCAAGGGCAAGCGCGAATTCGCACGCAAATGTCCGCTGCACACAGTGAAGCCGATATTTTACACGCAGTTGATGCATTCACCCGTATTGGCAAAAAGCTTCAATTAATTTAGTTATCAAGTTGATTTTCTTATCAAATTAATACAGTTATGAAATTAAAGTGGTCATGAAATTAATGTAATCATAAATAAAAGGTCGCCTATGAAAGCACTGTCCAAATTAAAAGCAGAACCAGGTATATGGATGACAGACGTTCCGAAACCGGAACTGGGACACAATGATGTGATGATTAAAATCCGTAAAACCGCTATTTGCGGAACGGATGTTCACATCTACAACTGGGATGAATGGTCGCAAAAAACTATTCCCGTTCCGATGGTGGTGGGTCATGAATATATAGGGGAAATTGTTGAGATTGGACAGGAAGTTAAAGGGTTTAAAATTGGTGACCGTGTTTCTGGTGAAGGGCATATTACCTGCGGTCATTGTCGTAATTGCCGAGGTGGGCGCACTCATCTATGCCGTAATACCATTGGCGTTGGCGTAAATCGCCCAGGATGCTTTGCTGAATATCTAGTGATCCCCGCGTTTAACGCCTTTAAAATTCCAGACAATATTCCCGATGAAATTGCAGCAATTTTCGATCCATTTGGTAATGCGGTACATACGGCATTATCGTTTGATTTAGTGGGTGAAGACGTGTTGGTTTCAGGCGCAGGCCCTATCGGTATTATGGCTGCAGCGGTTTGCCGACATGTTGGTGCTCGCCATGTGGTGATCACGGACGTGAATGATTATCGCCTTGAATTAGCGAAAAAAATGGGTGTAACCCGCGCGGTAAACGTGAGTCGTGAAAATCTTAAAGACGTCATGAATGAACTGGGTATGAAAGAAGGTTTTGATGTGGCGTTAGAAGTTTCAGGAGCGCCCGCCGCTTTCCAGACCATGCTAGACACCATGAACCATGGTGGCAGAATTGCGCTATTAGGTATTCCGCCAGCTTCAATGGCAACAGACTGGAGCCAAGTTATATTTAAAGGTCTGTTTATCAAGGGAATTTATGGGCGTGAAATGTTTGAAACTTGGTATAAGATGGCGACGCTCGTGCAATCAGGCCTCGATTTATCGCCCATCATTACGCATGAGTTTTCTATTGATGATTTCCAGAAAGGCTTTGATGTGATGTGCTCAGGGCAGTCAGGAAAAGTGATTTTAAACTGGGATTAATGCAGAATTAATTTATGAGCTTAAAGGGTTTATGGGCAAGTGCCTTTAAACCCTTTTTACGTTTAGCCTTACCCGCTATGGCATTTTCTTTTCTGTAATTAGGGGCTGTAGGGTTTTATCTTGATAAATTGCCTCGACCACAAACATGAGTAGCTCAATGCCTTGCAGGCGGGTTGATGGCAGTTCGATATCGCATATACCTAACTCTGCGGGACTGACTGTTTTCTCAGGTTGTTCCGTAGCGTCGTTGGTCAGTTCTGGCTCTGCAAGAGTTGGCGTAGCATCATCAGAATCTGCCGTCGTTTTAGCCACTTCATGAGGTTTTACCTCTGATTTGCTTGGCGTTTTGGTCTCGGGCTTTATCACTGGCAGAGTAGGATTAACGCCTTCAGGCTGCATTCTGAGAGTTTTGCGTGGTTCGCCAGTTGCTAGCTGATAGCCGACCAGTGTACTGACAGGAACAAGCTCAATATCCGCAGGAACTAATGGAATAAATTTTTGTAAGGCGCGTACAGTTGATGGATGCGGGTGACCAATAGCCACCGCGCTGCCATGTTTACGCGCGTAAGCAATGGCTTTATTCAACTGTGTACGAGTTTCTTCTTCAGATTGGTGATTATCGATAAAAATATTGCGCTTCGTTGAGGGAACGCCGAATTCTTTAGCGGCATTCAATGCCTGTGTATTGCCAATCGTGACGCTATCTAAGAAAAAGAGGTTCGATTGCGACAGCGAGCGCATCACATTGCGCATCCCTGACAGACTGGAGGTCATCTCGCTGCCCATATGGTTATTCATTCCTTTGGCATGAGGAACTCGATTAATGGCATTTTTGATGATGCGATCAACTTCTTCAGCACTCATCGAGGGGGCCAAAGTGTCTTTCTCAAGAGGTTGTTTACTCAATGGTTTCATGGGCATATGGATTAAAATATCCCGCCCTTGTTGATAGGCCGTGGCCGCGACTTCAGCGCCATGAGGTGAGTTAGGTAAAATCGCAATGCTGATGGTGGCCGGTAACGCTAGGATTTGATTATCTTCTTTGGCTCGGTAACCAAAATCATCAATGACAATGGCGAGCTTAGCGGCACTCGCCTGAGCGCCGACCATAATAAGGAGTAGGCTAATCAGTAATTTCATCGGCGAGTGTTTCAACATAATTATTTTCCTAACTTTTTATAGCCTAGCATTTTATAGGTAGTGTGAAAGGAGATTGCGTTACCTTCCTAGCCACGGGCGAGGGTTGACGGTCTTACCTTGTCGGCGAATTTCAAAGTAAAGTGCAGGGCGTTCTTGACCGCCACTACTGCCCACTAACGCAATTGGTTGGCCTGCGCGGACTTCTTGTCCCACATTTACCAGCGCACTTTGGTTATAGCCGTATAGGCTCATATCCCCTTTACCATGCTCAACGACAACAACTAAACCATAGCCTTGAAGCCAGTCAGCGAGTAATACGCGACCATCCGCAATAGCCTTAACTTGGGTGCCTTCATTCGCCGCAATAACCATTCCTTTCCAGCGTAATTCACTGGAGATGACATCACCGTAATTGTGTAGCGTTGAACCGCGTACTGGCCAAATAGCTTGACCGGCTGGACGACCTAAACCACCTGTTCGAGACATCAGTGATTGCTCACTTTCAGATGGCTTATACGTGGCGCCTTTCTGTTTGGCTTTTCTTTCTTTTTCAGCAACTTGAGCACGAATTCGCGCGGCTTCACGCGCTTCACGCTCGGCGCGCGCTTTAGCTTCACGTTCTGCTTTAGCAATTTTGTCGCGTAATCTGGCTTCGTTCTGTTTTAAGACCGCGAGGTTTTTTTGATCTTCTTTTAATGCGCTTTCTAATACGGTTAAGGTTTTTTGCCGTGACGCTTGCGCATTATCGAGCTTTTGCTTTTCTTGTTGTTGGCGTGTGAGCGTTGTTTTTTGCTCAGCTTGCTTTTTTTGTTCTAATTTTTTCTGCTCGTGCAGCTCTTTGGTGGTTTCTTCCAGATCAAGAATGTTTTTTTCACGGGCTTGGTTGAGGTAGCCATAGTAAGCAAGAATTCGCTCTTCCCGTTGACCTTCTTCACCCTTTAAGAGTAGCGATAAACCTTGGTGTTTACCAAGTCGGAATGCGGCATCTAACTGCTCAGCAAGCAATTTTTCTTGTTCATTTTTTTTCTTTTGCAGTCGACTGATATTGCTCGATAAGGCGGATATCTCTTTATCTAGCTGTTTTAATTGGTTTTGTGTTAGGTGCAAATTACGGCTTGCTGCAGAAATACTTTGTTCTTGCTCTTTGAGTTGCAAAAGGAGATTACTTTTTTTAGTTTGCTGTTCTTTAACGCTTTTTTCTTTTTCAGCAATACTTTTTAGCAGGTCATTTAATTGACCTTTATTTTCGGTGATCTGATTCGCGAGCGCGACGTGAGAAGGCGCCAAAGTGAATAACCCCAAACCAAGCAGGGCAGGGATCATTGCCTGACGAACAAAAAATGTCTTTATTCGATGGGATGTATGGGCCATTGTGATAGATCACCTCAATTAAATGCAATAACTGATTATTTCATCTGCAAGTCGTGCTTTCCAGTGTTCTCTTAAAAATAGTCATAAAAACGCTTAAAAATTAAGAATATTGCTATTATGCCATTTGATACTAAGTCAAATTATAGGCGTATTATCGCTGAATTTTACTGTATAGCTAGAGTTAGGGGACTTTTTTCTATTTAGATGGGAATTAATTTAGCGTCAAAGTCGAGTCTGAGCATGTTTATGTTAAAATGCCTGCGTACAGCTTTGAGAAAAAATTCTTTTTTTCAGAAAAAAGGTGTTAATTCTGCGAGTGTTTTCGCAAAAAAGACCTTCTAGTTTGCGCTAACTGGCTGTAATTAGCTCAGCACAAAGGTATACTCTGAACCCTTTGATATTCGTTTTTAACTAACGGGAGTAATTGCCCCCCATGATCCAAGAAATCATGCAATTTGTCGGTCGTAACACGTTTGTTAGTCTGACTTGGATAGTGTTATTTGTTGCCGTGGTCGTGATGACCTTCAGAAGCCTATTCTCTAAAACTAAAGTCATTGCGCGCACTCAAGCGATTACAATGATCAATAAAGAAGAAGCAGTCGTTGTGGACTTACGTACTCGCGAAGAGTTCCGCAAAGGGCATATTATTGATTCTATTAACTTAACACCATCTGAAATTAAAGATAATAATTTGGGTGAGCTGGAAAAACATAAACAGAAATCTGTGATTATGGTTTCTGCAAGTGGAATGGAAGCAACTAAACCTGCTGAACAGCTTGCTCATCATGGCTTTGAAAAAGTCTTTGTCCTGAAAGAAGGGATCGCTGGTTGGGCGGGTGAAAACCTACCACTGGCTCGTGGTAAGAAGTAATTATCCGGCACTGAAAAGATGTGCCGGCAACTGAATATATCTCGAAACTCTAATATGGAAGTAAGGTAATTATTATGTCAGAACAAAACAACTCAGAAATGGTATTTCAAATTCAACGTATCTATGCAAAAGACGTTTCATTTGAAGCACCTAATGCACCTCAAATCTTTCAAAAAGAGTGGCAGCCAGAGATCAAATTAGATTTAGATACTTCTTCAACTCAGCTAGCTGAAGGCGTGTATGAGGTTGTTCTGCGTGTGACAACTACCGCAACTCTGGGCGAAGAAACTGCATTTCTGTGTGAAGTTCAACAAGCGGGTGTGTTCTCCATTGATGGTATCGAAGGTACTCAAATGGCACATTGCTTAGGAGCATACTGCCCGAACATCCTGTTCCCATATGCGCGTGAAACTATCACGAACATGGTGGGCCGTGGTACTTTCCCACAATTGAACTTAGCGCCAGTTAACTTTGATGCACTGTTCATGAATTACTTACAGCAGCAACAAGGTGAACAAGCGCAGAACCCTGAAGTTCAATAAGGTCGCTTAATGAATACTGCTTCAATGACAGTGATCGGTGCCGGCTCGTACGGCACCGCTTTAGCCATTACCCTTGCACGTAATGGCCATCAGGTGGTGTTGTGGGGGCATGATCCAGCACACATCCGTAAATTAAACCAAGAACGTAGCAATCAGGCATTTTTACCTGGTGTTTCTTTCCCTGATAGTTTATCTCTCGAAACGGACTTAAAAAGCGCCGTTGAAGCGAGCCTGAATATCTTGATTGTGGTACCTAGCCATGTATTTGGTGATGTACTCAAACAAATCAAACCGTATCTAAAAGCGGGCTCCCGCATTATTTGGGCAACCAAAGGGTTAGAGAGAGATACTGGGCGTTTGTTGCAAGATGTAGCGCGTGAGGTATTAGGAAACGAAATTCCTCTGGCGGTGCTTTCAGGGCCTACTTTCGCAAAAGAGCTTGCGGCAGGTCTTCCTACTGCTATTTCAGTCGCCGCATCCGACAGCCAATTTGGTGATGATTTACAAAAATTATTCCATTGCGGCAAAAGTTTCCGTGTCTATAAAAACCCTGACATGATTGGTGTGCAACTTGGTGGCGCAGTGAAAAACGTTATCGCGATTGGCGCTGGGATCTCTGATGGTATGGGCTTTGGCGCAAACGCGCGTACAGCGTTGATCACCCGAGGCTTAGCTGAAATGAGCCGCTTAGGTGTATCACTGGGCGCTGATCCATCCACATTTATGGGTATGGCAGGACTCGGTGACCTAGTGTTAACCTGCACCGACAATCAATCCCGTAACCGCCGTTTCGGTATGATGCTGGGAAATGGTGTCAGTGTGGAAGAGGCGGAAAAAGAGATTGGACAAGTGGTTGAAGGTTATCGCAATACCAAAGAAGTGAAAGCCCTTGCGGAGCGTGCCGGTGTTGAAATGCCAATCACGGAACAGATTTATCAAATTCTCTACTGCAATAAAAATGTGTTAGAAGCCTCCCAAGCCTTGCTCGGGCGCGCAACTAAAGACGAAATTGCAGATATGCCTAAATTACCAAGCTAATAATAATATAGAAGAGAGCCATTATGTCGCGTGAAGAACTGGATAGAATTTGGGGTTACATTAAGGAAGAAGCCAAGGCGCTTGCTGACTGTGAGCCTTTACTTGCCAGTTTTTTTAACGCGACATTACTGAAGCATGACAACCTCGGTAGTGCACTTAGCTATATGTTGGCGAACAAGTTGAGTTCGCCAATTATGCCCGCAATGGAAGTCCGCGAAATTGTGGAAGAAGCCTATCGTAATGATGAGCAGATGATTTTCTCTGCGGCGATGGATCTCTCTGCTGTCCGTTTACGTGACCCTGCGGTTGATAAATATTCTACGCCACTGCTGTATTTGAAAGGTTTTCACGCTCTACAAGCCTATCGTATTGGGCATTGGTTATGGGGTGAAGGGCGTAAAGCGTTGGCCGTTTATCTGCAAAACCAAATTTCGGTCTCTTTTGGGGTTGATATTCACCCTGCTGCTCGTATTGGTTGTGGGATTATGCTCGACCACGCGACTGGGATTGTGATTGGTGAGACGGCGATTGTCGAAAATGATGTGTCTATTCTTCAGTCTGTTACACTAGGCGGTACCGGTAAAACCTGTGGCGACCGTCATCCTAAAGTACGTGAAGGGGTCATGATTGGCGCTGGCGCTAAAATTCTGGGCAATATTGAAATTGGTCGCGGCGCAAAAATTGGTGCGGGCTCCGTGGTGTTGCACCCAGTTCCTCCTCATACGACAGTGGCGGGAGTTCCTGCACGTATTGTCGGTAAGCCAACAAGCGATAAGCCATCGCTGGAGATGGATCAAAACTTTAATGGTAACGTTGATGGTTTTGAAGGCGGGGATGGGATTTAAATTTATTAGTAACCTATCTGTAGTGCATTCAATGTTTCTATTAAGTCATCATAAATACTTAATGGCATCATGATTGCTGCTGGTTTGTCATTACGTTGTATGATCTTCATATCGATCTCTTTGATTATCTGGTCAAATAGAGCATCAAAATTTTCCTCAGCTTCGTTGATATTAATTACTTCCATAAATGACCTCACTTACATAAAGAATGAAGGATGAGTTGCTTAGGGTAAATTAAAGTTATACAGTGTATATACTTTGGTGTTCATAATATACTCAATAAAGTGGGGTGGATAAAGATGAATATCGCTATCAAAAAGTGGGGAAACAGCCAAGGCATAGTTATCCCATTAGCTATCTTAAAGCAATTAGGTATTGAAGTTGGGCAACAGCTTGATCTCGTTGTGGAAAATGGAACATTAGTATTATCACCAAAAAAGAAGAAAGTTCTTTTTTCTGAAGCTTACTTATTGAAAAATCTGGATGAGCATAATAGCCATTCTGATGAATTAGCTCACGTTCAGGGTATGGAAACTGGTGAATGAAAACAATATATGTACCAAGCCGTAATGATATTGTTTGGTTAGATTTTGAACCGACAAAGGGCAAAGAAATTGGTAAATACCGCCCTGCTTTGGTTTTATCTAGTGTGGAATATAGCCAAAAAACGGGGTTAGTTATTTGTTGCCCAGTAAGCACAAGTATTCGGGGGGCAATAACTGAGGTTCCAGTAAGAAATCTTGATACCCCTTGTGTAGTTGCATCAAATTTAATTCAGACTCTCTCTTTGAAAGACCGAAATGTTAAGTTTGCGGCCGTTGCAGAAGATGGGGTATTTGAGGATGTTCTAGCAAGGCTAATTCCTCTCATTGGAGCGGAAAACTTTTTCTAATGAAACCAAAGGAGCTTTACTGGCTCCTTTGTTGTTTTAGTCTTTCAGCAGCGCACCCGGATACCCAAGTTGGCGCCAAGTTTCGAAAACCACAACGGCGACCGAGTTAGACAGGTTCATACTGCGGCTTTCTGCCAGCATTGGGATACGAATTTTCTGCTCGATTGGCATATTATCGAGAACATAAGGCGGTAAGCCACGGGTTTCTGGTCCAAACATCAAATAATCATCTTCCCGATAGCTAACATTGCTGTGGCTTGGTTTGCCTTTGGTGGTTAACGCAAACACACGAGCGCCTGTTGGCGACTGATTATTATCAGGATTTAACCCTTCACTTTCTAAGAATGCGTAATAGTCATGATGATGTTTGATATCCGCAAACTCGCTGTAATCTAGCCCTGCACGGCGTAAGCGTTTGTCATCCCAAGTAAAACCGAGGGGATGGATCAGGTGCAGGCTAAAGCCTGTATTAGCGCATAAGCGGATGATATTCCCAGTATTGGGTGGGATTTCAGGTTCGAATAAAACAATATGTGGCATAACGTTAACGGCTATTGGTCGGGATGAAAAAAGATGATGCAGAGTTTACGCGCAAATTTGGAAAGATGCATTAGTTGTGTGGCAGTGGGAGTGAAAGGCGAGCGGGTGGCTCGCCATTCCATTAATACGGATAAACATAGCTATAGTCATCAGATTTTTCATCAATGCCATTAAGAATGGCGCCAGTAATTTCAATATTATTTTGCTTGAAATGTTTAAGTGCGCGCTCAATTTCTTTTACGGTATTCACGCCATAATAGGCAACTAAAAGTGATGTACCAGCATATTTTCCGATGATAGCCGGATCTGTAATCGCAAAAATGGGCGCAGTATCCAGCAGAACCATGTCATATTGATGTTTAACTGAGTCTAATAGATGCTTAAATTTCTCGCTCATAAGCAGTTCTGAAGAGTGTGTGGTACTTTTTCCTCGACTAATAATATCCAAATTTTCAATAACTTGTTGATGTGTTGAGATTGGGTCTCCGCCGTGTTGAGATAGGAATTCTGAAAGCCCAGATTTATTGTCTAACCCAAATGTTTTATGGATATGTCCTTTGCGTAAATCGGTATCGATAAGCAGAATTTTTTTACCTGCATTGGCGAGGACGACAGCCATATTTGCAGTAATAAAACTTTTTCCTACATTTGGGGATGCACTTGTCACCATCACAATATTATTGTCTTGATTCATAACGGAGAAATAGACGCTTGTTCTTAATGAACGAATGGATTCTATTGCCATATCCGCTGGATTTTCAATGGATAGAGGCTTTTTACTCTCGCGATACCGTGATTTTTTTTCATCCAATGAGAATGGAATAGTGGCATAAACACGGAGGTCCAGCGCCTCGAGATCTTCCGTGTTCTTAATTTTATTATTGAGGAGCTCTTTCGCGACCACATAGGCGCAACCTATCATGAGACCCAATAAGGAGGCCAGGGCCATGATTAAGCTTTTCTTGGGAGCGATGGCCAAGGGATAAGACTCTGCAGAGTCAATAATTCGCACATCAGCAGTGATCCCTGAATTTAGTACGCTGAGCTCGCGCTGTTTGGTCACCAACTGATTATAAATAGCTTGTTCGGATTCCACATCGCGAGTTAAACGAATAATTTGTTGCTGGGTATTTGGCAGTTGTTGAATGTTTTTGCTGGCTTTTTCTTTCTCGAGTAACAATTTTTGACGTTGATCGAGTAAGGATTGATAAGTCGGGTGGCTGCGGGTATATCGTTGTTGAAGCTCCACTTCTTTAAAAGTAAGCTCATTTAGCTTTTCTTCTATATGCAGTGCACTCTCAAGTGCGGATTTGGCCTCTAGCGTTAGGTCAATAGACTCATTTTGTTTACGAAACGAATTTAACTCATTCTCATAATGGTCGAGCTTGTTTTTTACTTTTGGTATGTAGTTATCTAAAAAAATCAATGTGTTGTTTGTAGCTTGCTTTCTATGCGCTCTATTCTGGTTAATATAATTTTGAATAACATTATCCAAAATCTCGATATTTTCTCGCTGATTTGTCCCTTTAATTGTTAAGTTAATGATGCCAGAGCCTTTACTGGCTTCATTCATACTGAGACGGCGTCGCAAATTCTCGATAGCAGAATAACGATCTTTTTTTATTAAGGTCAGTTTTTCCCCACCTTGAGCGATATATGAATCAATCAATAAGTGAATTTCCCCTTGCTTTAACATGGTGCCAATTTGCCCATGATAAATTTGGTCGGCAAAAGCCAACGTATATTGGCGATCATTTAAAAAGGTTAACGTGGCGGGTTGACCGATTAAATCTGGGGGGAGTTGATACTCTGCAATATGAACAATAGCCGCATCACTCAGAAATTTGGAGAATATCTTTGAAGGCAAAATCTGAATATCGAGATTCAAATCTGACACAGTTTTGCCTAGCACCATTCTGGATTTAATGACTTCAATTTCTGAATCGATTTGCCCATTATTGCCGCCAAAAAGCATCCCATCATTCATTTTTTCTAATAGTGATGCTTGGTTGACCTTATCGTACTGCAATGTGGCATTTGCTTGGTAAATAGGAGAAGCGAACCAGCAATACACTCCGGCACTTAAAATGGCGACAATAGTAAACGCCGCTATCGTTAGCGTGTTAGATTTCAGGGTTTTTAATATAGCGAGTAAGTCGATTTCATCGGTGTTCGGTGAATATTTTTTTTCTGTATTATTCATATAAATAATGGTTCATAGGGTTAGTTTTTAAATAAGTTTAAATAGAGGCTAAATCTTTCCTTGCCACGAACCAGCTGCTTTTTCCATAAGCTGATAAACATGCTCAAACATCTCCTCGCTATGTTTATAAGGATCGGGGATTTCGGTTTTATTCAGCCATTCACCAAATAGCATGACTTTGCCTCGGGTTTGCGGAAATTGCCGATAAAGTTTTTGGGTATGAGCGTTTTCCATTACGAGGATCAAATCCGCCACCTGGCATAAATGCCGGGTCAAACGACGAGAACGATTCGCCTCCAAAGAGAGGTGATGGCTTTTTGCTATATGGCGAGCTTGAGTATCGGCAGGTTGATTTTCCAGCGCAATCAGACCTGCAGAGTGGATCCTTTTTTGGGGGAAAAGCCCCTGCATTAAACGCTCCGCAGTGGGTGATCGGCAGATGTTACCCATGCACACGATAAGAATGTTATTGAACATAAGTGTTTGATTAAAAATAAAATTACCATGCATAAATACGCTTAGTCCCTTCGGCAAGCTGGTTGTATGAGGCGATGGTTGGCAGTAATTGGGTGATTAAACGGTTCCACTGAACAATGGGCGCCGCTGTCACATAAACAAGGTCATAAGGTTGTAATTTAAATTCCGTTCCCATCACGAGTGACGTCGCATCGGAGAGGTCGAGCTGATAAATTGCTGCCATTTTGGTAAGGGATTGTTCGTCTTCAGAACCCGCCGTTGGTGCGGTTTTATGCGTTGACCGGATGACAAAAATCCCTGTCGCACTCGCGGTAGTTTGGCTGAGTCCATTAGCTTTACTTAGCGCTTCAGTGATGCTCATCCCTGCACGGTCGATAGTCAACGTTGATGGTTGCCCCACTTCTCCCATCACAAAGACCTTTTGCGCATCATTACGGGGAACATAGAGAACATCGCCGGATAGCATTAAATAGTTTTGGGTTAAATCACCATATTGGATTAACGATTGCAGCGAGATTTTTATCTCTTTCCCTCCGCGGGTGAGGATCACATTGTCCCAGTCCGCCTTTTCGGTTAACCCGCCTGCGGTATTAAAAGCTTCCAAAATAGTGAGAGGGACATTGGTGATAGGTAAGGAACCCGGTTTGGTTACTTCACCAGACACATAGATTTTTTGTGAGCGAAAGGCGGCAATGCTGACATCGATTTGCGGTGCTTCAAGGTAGGCGGCCAATCGGGTGCTGACCAGTTTCCTGATTTCACTGATCGTTTTACCGAGAACCGTGACTTTTCCAATATAGGGATAATAAATGGTGCCATCCGCGTGAACCCAGTTTCCTGAGTCCGCAGCGCTGCGATAGGAGCCTGCGGGGATAGTGAGCTCAGGGTGATTCCATACGGTAATTGCCAGTACATCTCCCACGCCAACACGATAGTCATAACCGGCTAGCTGCGCTTCAAGCTGGGGATTAGATTTGGCAATCACGGGGGCAACTTGCATTCCATTTAGCAGCTTAGGGGAGATAGGGTAAATATCCACAAGTTGGTTGATATCTTGCTTACCAGTATCAATAACCCTCTTTCCTGATGTGGAAATATAGGTTCCCGGCGTGAGATGACACCCAGAAATTAGGATACTCACTGTGATAGCCATGAGAAATTTACTGAACATGATAATAGCCCTAATTAGGATGAATAACGGTAATTTTTAGTGTTCGAAGTTACACGACATAAAGTTAGCTCGGGATAATAGTTCAGTTTTAAATAAAAAACCAAATAATTCATCCAAAAATCGATGTTATATAAAAATATAATAAAACAAAAAATGATATTGATGAGGTGGATATTTTGTGAATAAGAGAAGGTAAGGCTATAGGGGGAGGTAAAGCGCGAGTCAGGGAGTAAGTAGGTTAATAGTGTGGTGAGAATAGAGTTTGAGGGAATAAAAAATGAAAAATAAAAAGGCGAGCTAGAGGCTCGCCTAATTGATGCTATATCAAGGATGATTTAGCGTTGATAGCCGTTGGGGTTCATAGATTGCCAGCGCCATACATCATCGGTCATATCCTGAATGGTATATTTGGCTTTGTGACACACCCACTCAATAAAAATTAAATAGGAATATATTTAAAATAATCTATTTAGCTTTAATTTTTTTAAAATAAAGTATGAGAAAATGCATGAAATTATAATAGCAATATACTTTAATAAATAAATTCCCTTGTCTGGACTTCCAACCATATTAATGAAAATAGGGTGTAGCAAATAAATAGCTATTGATAATTTAGCTAAGTCAATTTTATTTTGCTTTAAGTTAATTTTATACATTGATGTAAACAGCATAATGGTCGTAGCTAAGTAAAGAGACGTTAACGGTAGTTCTAAAATTAGTTTTTTATCATATGAAATAAATATATAGAATATAACTAATGGCATTGGTAATAATATAGCTAATAAAAAAAATTCTTTGTGATGAATTTTTTAAATCTAAATATAAGCATGCCAATTATAATACATGGTAATGCCATAAAAATAAAGTTTCTATAACCACCAAGCTTTACTTCTTTTACTGTGATAATCTGTAAGTAATACAGAGCGGATAAAAGCAAAGAAAGAATAATAATTATTTTTAATGTAGATTTATCCTTTATTATATATGCTACAGAATATGCCATTATTAATGCAGGGAAATACCATAAATGGTACCATCCATCAGATATTTTAGTGAGTAAATAATAAGCGTGCTCCTTATCTCCTTTTAAAAAATAGTAATACATAAAGTAGATAGTCATCCAAATAATATAGATTGTGATTATTTTGGAAATCCATCTTTGTGTTTGTGATGCGTCTGAAATTTTTTTTAAGTAAAAACCACTAAGCATGAAAAATACAGGGACAGCAACTCTATATATATCATTCAAAATATATGATAAAAAAAAAGAATCAAATGTTGGATGGTAGTGTACTAAAACAACAAGGAAGGCCATACATAATTTGAGTAAATCAATATTGGTATCTCGTTCTTTCACAGTAATCTTCACTATCCTAGGGTGTTTATGGCCAAAATATGTATATTAATTATACATTATTCTCAATAAAGCTAATCTAATGAATTAAGCTATAAAGTAGTACTAATTTAAAAATGATGTATTTTATGAGCTTTTACTATTTAAAATAGGTATGGCAGGAATAGCCATACCTATCAGTTTTCAATATGTAAAATTAATTAGAACAGTACTGTGTTCAAAAACTCTGCTCTATTTAAACTCATATTGCACAGTATTGGCGATACCTTGTTCCAAAGTAACTGGTGGAACAAAAGAGGTATTTCCAATGTAATTGGATTTAAATTGTGTACGAGCACAGAATTTTTTCACGCGAATGCTACTCACTGGGAACTCTTTGCCCGTCAGTTTAGAAAGCACGTCGAAACAGTAGCCACCTAAAATTCCAACTGGATATGGAATGCGGATATTAGATTTTGGCTTATTAAGGGCACCGCAAATGACCGTTGTTAATTCGTTCATTGTAAAATCAGGCTTATCGATGTAATTGAATACATGCTTTCCTTCCGTGAAGGTGGTTGCGAACGTAATAAACGCCGCAATATTTTCCACGTAAGCCATAGATTTTTGGTTATTACCCGAACCGATCATTAAGAACCGACCAGACGCAATTTGACGGAATAGGTTATAAACGTTACCACGGTTATTTTCACCAAATACAACGGTTGGACGAATCGTGACTAAGACGTTGTTCGCAGATTTTGCCTGCCATGCATCGTAAACGTATTCAGCTTCTAACTTAGATTTACCGTAGTGGTTAAATGGATGATATTCGCCATCTTCCCCGGTTTCTTTTTCAACGAAGCCATAAACAGCAACCGATGAAGTGAAAACAATATGTTTGATACCCAACTGTTCAGCGACATCACAGACGTTTTTGGCACCATCAACGTTTACTTCATAGTAAAGGCTAATAGGATGAACGTTATCTTTATGTTTTGCTGATAGGTTAATAATGACATCGCTACCTTTCAGTGGTTCGATAAGCGTTTCAGGCTTGGTGACATCACCAAATTCCCACTTTTCAGGATGGGCTTCACTTTTTTCAATATCAACGATTTTGAAATCGATATTTTTAGATTTTAATTGGTTTGACAGACGTGTTCCGATAAAACCGGAACCACCGATGATAGTT
Organism: Providencia sp. wls1943; assembly: GCF_009706275.1. Taxonomy (NCBI): domain Bacteria; kingdom Pseudomonadati; phylum Pseudomonadota; class Gammaproteobacteria; order Enterobacterales; family Morganellaceae; genus Providencia; species Providencia sp. wls1943. The sequence goes on along the minus strand of NZ_WLTU01000019.1, from coordinate 1,934 downwards.
AGCATGATTAGTCCTAATTTTTACTTTCTGATGACGCCTTTAATGGCATAACCAATAAAATATTGAAGTGATTTGAAAAAATTGAAATTTAGTTCTTCACGATAGAATTTCCATTGGTGCTTTGCTGCATTAACCTTGTTTTGGGTCATACCTGAGTCAGTTCTATATTCTGCAAGGATTTGAGGGCAACAATGAGCTTTATCGCACATCAATAGAATTTTTAACCATAGCCCCATATCTTGTCGTTTCCGAATGAGAGGCATAAATTGTTTGCCTAATGTCTGCGCATCATATACAGCAGTTAAGCAGCCAATAACATTACAGTAGAGTAATTCATTGTATGTTACGGTAGCTGGCGATGTGACAACTTTTCCTTTTCCTTCCTTAGAAAATTTTTGATAGTGGGTATATGACAAGACATGATTATTTTCTTGCATATCTTTAATTTGGACTTCTAACTTGTTTGGTAGCCAAAGATCATCACTATCAAGAAAAGCAATGAAACGTCCCGCCGCTTCTTCAATCCCTCTATTACGAGAAACTCCAGCACCACTGTTTGATGGCAATTGAATGAGCTTTATTCGGGAGTCAATTACTGATTTAATTATATTAATTGATTCATCAGTTGATGCATCATCAATAATAATTAACTCTAAATTCTGATAAGTTTGATTTAGAACTGAATTAATAGATTCATAAATATACTCTGCAGAGTTATAGCAGGGCATAATTACCGAAACTAATTCTTTTTTTATAGGATCAGGCATATCAATCATTACCAAACAGGTCACGGGTATACACTTTGTCCGCCACATCATCCAGCTCAGGCACCATACGGTTTGCCAGAATAATGTCGCTTTCCGCTTTGAACGTTTCTAAATCACGGATAACTTTCGAGCGGAAGAACTCGTCTTCTTTCAGTACTGGTTCGTAAACCACCACTTCAATCCCTTTGGCTTTGATACGCTTCATCACGCCTTGCACTGCTGAGGCGCGGAAGTTATCGGAGCCCGCTTTCATCACTAAGCGATACACACCGACTTTACGTGGTGCTTTAGCGATAATCGCATCCGAGATAAAGTCTTTACGGGTGCGGTTTGATTCGACAATCGCGTTAATCAGGTTATTCGGCACATCATCGTAGTTCGCCAGTAACTGCTTGGTGTCTTTCGGTAAGCAGTAGCCACCATAACCGAATGATGGGTTATTGTAGTGGCTGCCGATACGCGGGTCTAAAGAAACCCCTTCAATGATTTGACGCGCATTTAAGCCACGGCTTTCTGCGTAAGTATCTAATTCGTTGAAGTATGCGACACGCATCGCTAAGAAGGTGTTTGCGAACAGTTTAACCGCTTCGGCTTCAGTCCCGTCAGTGAACAGCACCGGTACATCTTTCTTAATCGCACCTTCTAACAGTAAGTCAGCGAAAATCTGTGCACGTTCAGAACGTTCTCCCACCACGATACGGGACGGGTACAGGTTATCCCACAGCGCGCGTCCTTCACGTAAGAATTCTGGGGAGAAAATCACGTTGGTGTAACCAAACTCTTCACGCAGACGCTCCGTAAAGCCCACTGGAATGGTAGATTTGACGATAATGGTCGCTTCCGGGTTCAGTTTGTTCACATCATGAATAACGGATTCCACTGAATTGGTGTTGAAGTAGTTAGTTTTTGGGTCGTAGTCTGTCGGGGTCGCCACAATCACGTATTGTGCGCCCATATAGGCTTCGACTTTATCTTCGGTCGCACGGAAATTGAGTTGCTTTTCCGTTAGAAACTGTTCGATTTCAGTGTCGATAATCGGGGATTGCTTATTGTTAAGCATCGCCACTTTTTCAGGGATGATATCGACCGCCACCACTTCGTGGTGTTGGGACAGTAACATGGCGTTAGATAGACCGACGTAGCCGGTACCTGCGATTGCTATTTTCA
>NZ_WLTU01000018.1:0-151632 GCF_009706275.1 Providencia sp. wls1943 | reverse complement strand
CACAGGCAAGATGCAGCATTGCCTCGTAATTTTCGACCTTCTTCTCCCAACGAGTCAGGACACGACGGTAGCGATTCATCCAACTGTATGTTCTCTCTACAACCCAGCGGTGGGCTTTAAAATCCGTGTTTTTGATGGCTTCTGATTCATCCTTCCGTGACTGGATATGAGGCTCATAGCGACGACTTTTCAGATACGATCCCAACCATTCCGCTTCATACCCTTTGTCCATGCACAACCGGAGCCTCTTGCCCGGTCTGCCCGTCAGGAGGGCATCGAGCGTATCCGCAACCAGCTTTATGTCGTGTGTATTTGCTCCCGCTACCACCACAGAGAGGGGCAATCCGTTCGCATCGGTCATCAGACTGCGCTTTACGCTCCGTTTCCCTCGGTCTGTTGGGTTCCTGCCTGTTTTTTTGAGCCTGCCAGCGGTGATTTAGTCATACAACCATCCATCGACAGCCACGACCAGTCAATAGCGTCCAACTGTTCGCAAGCAAGCAACCCGTTTTGCCAGAAGCGTTCAAATACGCCAGCATCCCGCCACTCCTGAAATCGGCGATGAGCAGAGCTTGACGAGCATATACCGGTGGCATTTAGCGCATTCCACTGGCAACCCGTCCTGAGTACGAAGAAAATGGCGTTCATTGCAGCGCGATTATCAACCCGCTTGCGGTGCGTACCCAGCGGGTGTTGAGTTCTATGCTCCGGGATGAGAGGAGCCATTTTCTCCCAGAGTTCATCACTGATTTGCCACTTGTTACCTGCCATACGTTGCCCTCAGAAATTATCGTAATTCATTATATTATACGATAATTCCTTTTGGGATAGGTTCTTAAAAAAGTAGAATAAGAACTCTGAATTAACAATCGACTGATTAACAGTCAACTTCATTCCTGACTGAGAGATAACATAGCGAGAGTATTTATTATGAGGGATCAATGCTACTTGCCCAATAGTTCCCCTATGCGTAAAAACAAGATCATTAGGTTTACAGTTACTACCGATTAATTCATCTGCTTTTTCATCAGTAAGATAAACAAAGTTACCATCAACATATTTCGCATAATTCATATTAGTACCGCGTATAACTGGTACTCCTGACGGTACAAAGTTATCAGCTTTAATATTTGAGCCAAAAGGCCCCATTGCTATTGCACGTTTATCATCAGATTTAATATCTATAATTTTTTTGACTTGCCAATCAACAGGAATTTCCCCAAATTCAGTTTGCTGTCTCATATCATCACCTTTGCCAAATTCTCAGCAATTGCTTGATTAAGTTTTGTTTCTTCTTCTAATTGTGCTTCAAATTCGGCTTTTAGTGCGGTAAAACGCTCTTTAAAATCAAAATCATCCTCTTCATCAGCAAGACCCACATAGCGACCTGGTGTTAGCACATAATCCAATTCAGCCACTTTATCGATAGCGACAGATGCACAAAAACCCGCTACATCTTCATATTCGCCATCTTTATTACGCCAATTATGGTAGGTATCTGAAATCAGCTTAATATCTTCATCCGATAACACTTTAGTTCGGCGATTAATTAAATGACCAAGATTTCGCGCATCAATAAATAGAATTTCATCACTACGATCTTGATACACCGATGAGTTATTACGATCACGGCGCATAAACCATAGCGCAGCAGGAATTTGCGTATTTAAGAATAATTTAGCAGGCAGGTTAACAATACAATCAATCACATTCGCATCTTTTACTAATGCGGCTCGGATATCACCTTCACCCGACGTTTTCGAAGTTAGCGCCCCTTTAGCCAGTACCACACCCGCTTGCCCTTTCGGTGACAAGTGATATAAGAAGTGCTGCATCCACGCAAAGTTTGCATTGCCTGCTGGTGGGATGCCATTTTGCCAACGGGCATCTTTACGTAATTGTTCACCTGACCAATCAGAAACGTTGAACGGCGGGTTCGCAATAATAAAATCTGCACGTAAGTCTTTATGAGCATCGTTTAAAAACGAGCCTTCATTGTTCCATTTTACTTGCTCAGAGTTAATACCGCGGATAGCCAAGTTCATTTTCGCCAAACGCCATGTGGTTTGGTTAGACTCTTGACCATAAATGGAAATGTTATCAATATTCCCTTAGTGGGATTCAACAAATTTTTCTGATTGAACAAACATACCGCCAGAACCACAGCACGGGTCAAAAATACGCCCTTCATAAGGCTCTAGCATGTGAACCAGTAAGGAAACAATTGACTTCGGCGTATAGAACTGACCGCCCTGTTTACCCTCCGCTAACGCAAATTCACCTAAGAAATATTCAAAAACATGACCTAGTACATCCGCAGAACGTAATTTTGCATCACCTAGTGCAATATCTCCCACAAGGTCAATTAATTCGCCAAGTACCGTTGCATCAAGGTTTTGACGTGCATAAACCTTCGGTAATACCCCTTTTAATTGCGGGTTATCTTCTTCGATGGCTTCCATAGCATCATCGACTAATTTACCGATATTGGGCTGTTTTGCATTATTGAGTAAATTCGTCCAACGTGCTTTTTCAGGCACAAAGAACACATTGTAAGCAAGATACTCATCACTATCTTCGGGATCTGCCCCTGCAAACTCGCCTTGACCCGCTTTAAGCTTTTCATAGTGAGACTCAAACGAATCAGAAATATACTTTAAGAATATTAATCCCAGCACAACATGCTTGTATTCTGCTGCATCAATATTCTTACGCAATTTATCAGCGGCTTTCCACAGGATAACTTCTAACGGTTCAGATTTGGTTTCTTTCGGTTTTTTAGCCATTGTTCCATTACTTACATCAGTAAAAATAATGGAACTATTGTTACTGATTTATAGCCAGAAATCTAATAAAACAGGCTGATAACTTGCGATAGTTATCAAAAGGGTGGATTATCAGTAAATGTCATATTTAATACTTCAACATTGCTTTCAAATTATGAATATTAGATATAATTAGAGCTGTCCTAGATAACTAAGATCATCGAGGATAGTTCCATGAGAAAAAGTAGACTCAGTCAATACAAACAAGAACGGTTACTTGAACTGTTTATTGCAGGCGCCACTGCTCGTATTGCCGCATAGTTGATTGGTGTCCACAGAAATACAGCCGCTTACTATTATTATTAATTCACAGTTTAATATATCATACCAAACTCCCCATATGATCCGCCCACTTCTGCAACCACACTTTGCATTCACTCTCATAACCATATAAATCATACGTTCCTTCGATACCACTACGTGAATGCCCAAGTATCGCCTCCCCCACTTCATTGGGGCAACCTAGTTTAGCTAGCCCAGTACGTACTGTTCGACGTAAATCATGAGGTGACCAATCAGGGATATCTAGCATCTTGCCTTCTTTGCGTAAACGCCACGCACATTCTGTTAGATATTTTTGTTGAATCGGCAACTTGGTTACTTGAGATGGGAAAAGATATTTATCGGAGTTCATGCGCATTGATTTCAAGTAGGTGACTGCTTGCTCGGGTAATTGCACGTATCGTTCAATTCCTGTCTTGGTTTCTTTCAAATGAATAGTTCCTTTTTCAAGATCCACATCATCCCAAGCCATTGCGCACACTTCACCAGTTCGGCATCCTATCCAAAGCGTCAGACGAAAAGCATTGACTGGTAATATCCGTATCAATAGATAGCAAGCTAATCAAGTTAACTTTACCTATAACGCTCTTTAGCATATTATCAAAAAAGGAAAATATAACTTTATGCCACTTTATAATAGTCATTGCGAAGTAAATTTATTGTATGGAATTGTTTAATTTTAACAATAATACGCTATTTTATCAGACACCTTGTTCTAAATGAGTACACCGCTGAGTACAAAATCAATAACACAAAATTAAATCAATAAAAATCAAATAAATATACCCTAAGTTAGGGTTTAATGTGTAAGCCTATATCTTCTTATTAGAAAGTCGTTATTAAAGAGAAAAGCAGCATAAAACTGATTTGGTTTTAGGCTGCTTTTTTAATTTAAGCTCACAATTCTTCACTTCAAATAACCACTATATTGTTCAATTCATCACCTTTTATACTGATACTTTTTCTTGCGCTGACGGTGTAAATAGCGCAATCAACGCCCCAATCAGCAGAATAAACATAAATATTACCGAAAGAGTTGATGAATTAAACATACTGAATGGTGCTAAAAATAATGATGCTGATGTAAAAACAAGCGAAATCATAAATGGATATTTAATGCCAATATCCCTAACTCGTTGCGTCAGAAGAAGTGTAAATATGTAGATTTGGATAATAGCAAATACCGCTTCCATCAAACCAAACAGACTAAAAGAAAATTGGTAATAGAAATTACTTTTCAAAACTAAACCAGCATCCTCTGGATGAGCACTCAAATACCATTGATAGATTAATGTCTGAATGATGCCTAAAACTACCGACCAAAGGATCTCTGCCCCTAAGAAAGACAGCCTAGCTCTTCTTTTGTACTTCCATTGGTGAATGAGCTTAGAAGGCATTATGAATCCTTCCATGTTTTAAAATAGCCATACCTTTCCCACCCACTATTTATTTTCCCAACTCGAAATGGGCAATATTCGCCCATAACAATACTAACCCCGCCCATTCTTATGCGCCACTATGTCAGCCATAATTGCTAACGCAATCTCTGGTGGCGTTTTACTGCCAATTGGAATACCGATAGGCGCATGGATCTGGTCTAGCATTTCAAGCGTTAATCCCCCTGAGTTTAATAAACGCTCTCGGCGCTTGGCACTGGTTCGGGTTGAACCCATTGCGCCAATATAAAATGCAGATGTATTCACAGCTTCCATTAATGTTAAATCATCAATGCGAGGGTCATGAGTCAAAGACACAATGGCGGTATTGGATGCGCTTGGATTCTCTTCTAAAAAGCGTGCAGGGAATATTTTTTTAATCTCAACTTGTTCCGCAATTTGCCCAGCAAAGCGTAACAATTCATCATCGCGATGCTCACAAAGAATCACTTCAAAACCTAATGTAACCGCAAAATTAGCGCAGTAAACGCCGACATTAGAGATACCCGCAATTATCAGCTTGGGTGGCGCCATGATATAAAACTGGATCTCATCGCCATTACGTTCAATATGGGTGGGATGTTGTGAGTTTGGCACCGTCGTGATTTCACTTCTCTGGGGTAACGTCAATTTTTTGATGATGGCGGTATAACCGAGCAGTGCTGTGTGAATCTGTGAGAGGTATTGATGAGAATACGGATTACAGGGTAAATATTCGATCAGAACATCTAAACTCCCTTCACAAGGTAAATTGACTTTGGCTTCCACACCGCCTTGGCCATAGCGAACAACTTGGCTATCTTTTAAATAATGGCCTTGCTGAATTCGTTGCAGAAAATCTTCTTCAATGCAGCCGCCAGAGAGAGAACCTACATACATCCCATCCCCTTTAGCGACCAATAAAGAGCCGGGGCTTCGCGGCGAAGAACCATAAGTATGCAGCACAGTGCATAACCAGACTGGCTCATCCGTTGCCCACTTTATTGCTTGAGAAATCACGGAAACATCTTCGCGTAGCATATTCAGTCCCTATTGATTTTTATTCTTAGTTTTTATTTGGAAGATAATCAATATCTTTAATGACATTCTCATCATTTATCTGCATTTCGTAAACCAATTGATGACGTAATATTGATTTTGCGCCATCATCACCCGATAAATTAAGCAAACTTTGTCGATATTTTTCTGATATTCCGACAGGATGCCCCGGGATGTTTTTATATACAGGTCGCACTAATGAATAATTTTTTAATTCGTTCGCAACTTGAATAAATATTTCGTGAGAAATATATGGCATATCCCCCAATTGAATTAACCAGCCACACCAATTAGAGGTATTTTTTACGCCTAACGCAATCGATTCCCCTAGCCCATCGCTATTTAATACGGAAAATGGAATATTAAAATGTAAACAATTGTTAATGACACCCACATTATCAGCGCGAGTGACCACATGAATAGGCAGTTCACTATTCATTGAATTTACAAGCGTTTTTTCGAACACAGTTTGTTGGTCAATTCGATAATTTAATTTACTTCCTTCACCGCCAGCACGTTGAAAACGCTCACTTTTTCCTGCTGCTAATATTAATATACCTATATTCATGGTTTACATTATACATAATTAATTTTATTGTTTATATTATAAATAATAATATGCAGATCATGCTGGCAATCGCTATTTTTATTATTCATCCAATTCTACTCATATTTCGATGGGAAATTATTGGATGTATAAATATTTATATTACGAAACTAGCAATGAAATAAAAAATAATAATTGAAGCAATGAAAATAAGTGTAAGGGTATATTATGAGCAATAACCATGTCGGACTATCCCGCAGACACTTTATCAAATGTGCTGTTGTTGCGGGGATCTCTTGTTATATCGCCCCTTTGTATAGCCGAGCTTTTGATGTGCTATTCGAGGAAAAAATTCTTCAGGCTCCCGACTGGAACCCTGTCGATAAAAAAATCAAATTCCGAATTGATGGCTATGCCAAAGTGCAAGGTGAAAAAGTCTTTGCAAGAGATATTCGAGCCCGCGATATCCCTCACTGGCCCAAACAACAAGGGCACGCCTTTCTCCTACGTGTCACCCAAGCCGATAAAATCTACGAAGGTTTTAACCTCGAACGACTTAATGATGGCTTAATGCCTGACCGTATTGTTACAGCCAGTGATTTAGAAAAAGATGGCGTCGCCTTCCCTGAATTCTATGGTGAAGATTTACTGTTACCGACAGGAAAAACCCCTGCTTACTTAGGGCAAGCTGTCGCGTTACTGATTTATCATGATTTTGCCAAGTTTAGCTTCGCCAAAGAGACACTCAAATTCCACGACGATGTCATCCAATATGGTGCTTACACAGGACCATTACAGCGAGATCCTTGGGGAACTTATCGCGGGGTTCGTATCGGCGGAGAAACACCATTCTCGCCTGATATATACTCCAGCATGAAAGATATGCCTATCTCCCCGATTGGTATGAAAAAGCATCTCCCTATCTGGCCTGAAGGCCGTGAAGGTGGAAAGCTAGATCAAGAAGGCATGTATTATGCGGATGAACTCGCCAAACAGTTAGAAAATCCGCCGGAAGATTGGCTGATTATCAAGCGTAAATATTTTTCGCAATCTATTGATACCTCTGCATTAGAACCCGATAACGCCAATGGCTGGTATGATGCAAAAACACAATCTTTCCATTTAGTGATCCCAACCCAGTCTCCGCAAGAAGTGGCTGCATCACTGCCTGAAATGCTCGCAAAATCCAAATTCCCGATTAAGCAAATATTCTTACATCCTTGCTTTACGGTGGGTTATGGCTCGAAAGATCACACTCCATTCCCTTATTATGGTGCGATGGCAACCCTGTATGGTGATGGCGTTCCGATCCGCTTAGCCAACGACCGTTATGAACAGTTTCAATCTACCATCAAACGCCATGCGTTTGACATGGACTACACCCTCGCAGTCAATAAGAAAACCCATAAAATTGAAGCACTTTCCGCCTCATTTATTGGGGATGGAGGCGGCCGATGTAACTTTACGCCTTCCGTTGTGATGGTTGCTGCCACTGGCGCCCAAGCCATTTACTACATTCCTCGCAGTGATTTATCGGCGGTGGGTACCGCTTCTCGTGCAGTTGATGCGGGATCTGCTCGTGGTTATGGTACGTTACAGGCCATGGCAGCCACTGACATGATAATGGAAGAAGCAGCCAAATTACTCAAGGCCGACCCTATTGAGTTTCGCCTGAATAACATCATCAAGTCAGGAATGAAAAATACTCAAGGAGCGATCCCGGGTGGTGCAATTCGCGCGGATGAAGTGTTAACCCGTTGTGCTGAGCACCCAATGTGGAAAGAAAGAGCGAAACGTAAAGCCGACTTTGAAGCTAAAAATGCAGGCAAATTATTTGGTACTGGTATTTCTTGCGTTCAAAAAGACTTCGGTACAGGTGCTGAATCCTCCTTTGCGCGCGTTGAACTCACCCCTGAAGGAAAAATAGCCATTTATCATAGTGGTGCAGAGATTGGTACGGGGATGTCCACATCCCAAGCCGTAGTTTGTGCCAAGTGGTTAGGTAAACCTGCGGAAGAAGCCCATTTCTCGGTTGTGGATTGGTCAGTTCTGCCGATGATTTCGACAGGAAACCCATTTGCCATGGCACAAGATGAACAAGATCGCCTCGCCACTAACCCGCTCTGGACACCAAATTACTGCTCTCCAGCCAGCGCGAGTAACTCCGCTTATTATTTCACCCACAGTACGGAAGAAGCTGCTCGATTAGTCTTCGAATATGGTCTGTGGCCTGCAGCGATGTCAATTTGGCAAGAAGGCATTGGTGGTGGGCAAGCAGCTCCGCTCGTGGTTCGTCGTGAAGATGCACGTTGGGTTGCCAATGGTCTCACCGCTGATGGGCTAGAAGTGCTTAGCTTACAGCGCTTAATCGACCGTACATTTGAGATGGGTGGTTTAACTGGCGCAGTTTGCCATGTCTTTAACCGCTGGGAATGGGCTGAAGCTGATTTCAAAATTAATGATGAAACCCGCCGCCTTCCTGTTGATGGTCTTTCTCTACGTTTTGCAAACAAAGATTACCAAGTGTGGCATCGCCAAAAAGCGTATTACCCTGATACTCAAAGGAATAATGCTGGCGTTACCTATTACAGCGCCGTCGCTACCTTATCTGAACTTGCCATCGATAAAGCCACTGGTCATGTCGAATTACTCGACCACCACACCGTGGTTGAATGCGGAAACTTAATTGTACCTCAATTGGTTTCAGGGCAAATCCAAGGTGGATTAGCGATGGGCATTGGTCATGCGCTCCATGAATATTTACCTCTCTACGAAGATGGACCCGGAAATGGAACGTGGAACTTTAACCGTTACCATTTACCCCTCGCGAATGATGTTGCGGTTTGGAAACAAACTAGCGAAATCCTGCCGGGGTTATCCGATACCGACCCACCCAAAGGGGTCGCTGAAGTTGTTATGATCCCTGTCGTTTCTTCCATCGTCAATGCGATTGCTGATGCTACAGGGCACCATTTCTTGAGTCTGCCTGTTCGCCCTAACGATATTCTAGAGGTATTATCATGAGCCTAAATTTTCTACCACTTACCATCAACATTAACGGTCAACAATATGGGCCGATGGATGTTCCTGAAGGTCTCATGATGATTGATTTTCTTCATGAGTATGTTGACCTCACAGGGTCACGACTGGGCTGCGGCCAAGGTATTTGCCACGCTTGTGTGGTTATTTTGGATAATCCATCGGGCACAAGCGAAGAAGTTCGTACCTGCATTACAGGCGCACACTTTTTCAACAATAAAAGCATTCGTACCATCGAAGGGGCTGCCACCAAAGAAGAAAATGGTGACGTTAAATTATCCCCTGTACAAGAAGCGTTTATCGACCACTTTAGTTTTCAATGTGGTTACTGCACCCCTGGTTTTGTCAATGCGGCAACGATTTTTGTTGAGGAATTGCAACGCAACCCAATTGCTGAAGAAGAGCTAGAAGAAGCCATCAAAACGGCTTTAAATAATCATATTTGCCGCTGTACGGGTTATGTTCGTTATTATGAAGCAGTGCGAGATGTTGTGATGAGCACTCCGGGGCTAATCAAGGAGACGATAAAATGATCAAACGTATTATTTTATGGTTGATAGCGATAGCTATTGTCGTCTGGGCGATTCTGTATTGGTATGAGAGTCGCAAGCCGGACGGTCCTGTGCAAAAAGTCACTGCGAGTGCCGAGGAAATTGAGCGTGGTCGCTACTTAACGCTTGCAGGTGACTGTGCCGCATGTCACACCAGCGCAAACGGCGCACCTTTAGCGGGTGGTTTTCCTCTCGATACGCCTTTTGGCACTATTTATAGTAGTAACTTAACGCCTTCTGCTGATTATGGGATCGGTCGCTGGACAAAAGAAGAGTTCCATAAAGCATTAACTGAGGGCGTTTCGCCACCAAGCAAAAACCTCTACCCTGCGATGCCATATACCTCCTATAAAGGGATAACTCGTAGTGATTCTGACGCTATCTACAGCTATTTAATGAGCCGCCCAGCGGTTGATGTCGCACCACCAGAAAACTCACTGCCTTTCCCATTAAACCAGCGCATGGCGATGATTGGATGGAACCTATTATTTTTCAATGATAAACCATTGCCGAATAGCTCCCAAGGCAGTTCTCCAGAATGGGAACGAGGAAAGTATCTAGTCAATGTGCTTGAACACTGCTCTGAATGCCACACACCAAGAGGCGCACTCGGCGAAATGGAGCTAGATAAGTATATGAAAGGCGGTGCATTAGGCCGTTTCACTGCTCCTGACATTACCCCTGACGCCCTCGCAGCCCGTGGCTGGACAAAAGAAGATCTCCAGCAGTTCTTTATGACTGGATTAGCACCGCAAGGTTCAGCCTACAGCGATATGCATCCCGTTATTTACCTCAGCACACAACATTTAACCCCGGAAGATAATAGGGCCATTGCGACCTACCTAATGGGTGATAACCCACCAGCCACATTACCACTCAAAATGGGTGATGGTAACGCAGCAGGTAAGCAGGTTTATCTGGAAAGTTGCTCTGGTTGCCACTCCTATGATGGCAGCGGTAAACCTAATGTAGCAGTGGCGATGAAAGGTAATTCGACCCTGCGTGATGTGGACAGTACCAATCTCATTAATGCTGTATTAGATGGTTTGCCGGAGCAAGCGTTCCCAAATAACCAAAATATGCAAAGTATGCCGGGTTTCGCCAACAAGCTTAATGACCAACAAATCGCGGATTTGGTTAACTTCCTGCGCGTTCAATGGGGTGGACAAGCCGGTGATGTTACCCCTGAGCAAGTTAAAGCCCTGCGTAAATAAGCCATTTTGCTCTTAAATAAAGGCTTACCGAGATTATTCGGTAAGCCTTATTTTATAGACCCCTTCCGTCCCTAATCTTACTATTCTCTATTATTTTCTTACCTTTATTTCAGGGTTTAAAAACCAATGAATGATCGAATTTTTGGCAAGAATTAACGCTAGTATAATGGTGACAAGAGTGAGCAAAATTAAGAGGGGTAAACCCGCTTTGATATGGAATGAACTTAACCCAGTCAATAGTAAGAAACAGATGATCGGATGAATCAAATACACTCCCAATGCGTTATTTGCTATTTTCACAAATTGTTCTGTTGATAATGCAATACAAATAACCGCAATTGAAATTAACACGCCCATTAGAAATGCAAAAACATGTACAAAAAAATGATAAGCAAGTTGATTTTCACCTAAAAGCTTTATTAACTCAGACTCAATCCCAGCAGGGATGTAAATATATATCGCAACCAAAGCTATTACTGCTGGTACGATAAAAAAACCATTTTGTCTGAGCCAAGCTATTTTTCTATCATCACAAAAGTACGCCATAACAAAAAATGGGAAATACTGAAAAATTGCTGAAAAACTAGTGATATCCGATAAGTAAACCTTAGAAAAAAACGCAATAATGATAGACAACAGCAAGGTGATAAACACTCCCCCAATATTATTCTTTATAAATGAAGGCAGTAATAAAAAAACGGCTTGCCATATCGGTACCGCTAAGAAAAACCAAACACCATTTTGAGGGAACAGTAAATATTCTTCGACACTTAATCGATTTGTAAAATAAAGCGGGATCGCATCTATCGTTTGAAACGTGAAATAGATAATTAAAGGTGGGATTAAATGGGCTCGCCAACCTTGCCATAAAATCCCTTTACTTAAATATGCAGCGATAAAAACAAACATCGGGATTAATACCCAATCAAAGACTTCAATCAATATTGAATAATCGGATTTCACAGCTGGATTAACATTTAAATAAAAATTAAAGACAATTAAAGAACTCAATATTAATTTTAATGTTTGCCAATTCGGTAAAGGCCGATTTTTTACCTGCATAGCGAGAGTTCCATTACACATATTCTACCCTATGTTATCATTATTTGATTAGCATTCGTGTACTTTAAAATGACTCCCCTTAATTTAACAAACGTCATAGTAATAATCTAATCCTTGCCGAAAATCTGAGAAATTTTTTCCCTTTACCTGCCACATTCGTGCATTTCGCCTAAAATTGATAACACACCAAACTAACTATGGCGGTTCTAGTCAAGCAAAGTGAAGAGTAGCGGATCCGCACACTGGAAAACGTAACGTTAGTTAATTCGAGGACTGGTCATATCAAACTGAGGAATGTGGAATAGTCTGCTTTTTCACCCTTAATACATTTAGCTTAATTTTAAATGCTAAAATGACCGTCAGGTCAAAGTGACGTTGATTAATGGTCAGTATCAGTACCAGTTTGGAAAATTAAATCAACAGCCTGATATTGAAATTACCCGTAGCCCTAAACAACTTACGCAGGGCTTTTTCCAAACCCGCTATGCGGATACAGATACTGGTTATGCAGCGTCCCAAGAAATCGATTTTAAAAACGGCACTTATACCTATACCATTTTTACAACTCATTCAGGCTCTAAAATAGAATCAGGGGTTGTGGTTTATAACAAAGATAAGCAACTGACAAAGATTGTCTGTGTGCCAAATACCGTTGTTGACAATATTTATGAGCACCTTGCTGAAATTCCTGAGCGCCCAGAATAATATCTCTGGCGCTATATCCGCCCATTAATAAGTAGTCAATACAAATTGGCAAGCTGCTCAATAATATCCATTATGATTATTGAGCAGTCTAGAAGGGTAAATAAGTGGATTTCATAAGCTTATAAAACTTATAAAGGAAGTGCATACGTCACTTTGACGGTCTCCATCGGCACTTCCGTTTTGATACTCTGCACACTGCTTATTTGCGTCAAATAATCGGCATGAAAACGGCGATAGGAAGCCATATCTTCCGTCACAATACGGATCAGTGCATCACACTCACCTGCCATTAAATGGCACTCCACCACTTCTGGCATTTGCTGAATATCGGCAACAAATTGGTTAATGGTTTGCGCATCTTGAGTTTTAAACCAAATACGTGCAAACAGGGACAAACCTGCGCCAATCTTTGCACCATCCAACACCGCAACATAACGTTTAATTACGCCAGCATCTTCCAGCAACTTAACGCGTCTTAAGCAAGGTGACGGGGATAAGCCGACTTCTTTTGCCAGTTCAACGTTTTGAATTTTTCCATCACGTTGCAGCACCTGCAAAATATGTTTATCAATCGCATCTAATTTGATTGCGGATGAGCTACTGTGTTCCAGCTCATGTTTTTCTGCATAATGCGAGCCAGTAGTCTTTGGCATGCGAACCTCTTTTGCTTTTATTTTTTGATATTAAATGTCAAATAAACATCCATGACAAGCAACAAAACAACCAAATTCCAACGGAAAATAGCTATAATAACCAAACTTTTTCTCTTCATAAGAAAATAATAATAAATAGAGGTGTTTGGATGGATCTACAAACGTTATTGCTGTTTAGTGCAACTGTCATTCCTTTAATTTGCACACCAGGTCCCGATATTTTATTTATCTCATCGCAAGGGTTATCAGGCGGTATCGCGGCTGCATGGAAAGCCAATTTGGGTATTATCCTCGGCTATGTGACCCATGCCATTTTAGCGGCACTTGGCCTCGCAGCTATTGTTGCAACTTCACCGATTATCTTCCAAACCATCAAATGGGTGGGAGTCGCCTACGTCGCTTACTTAGCCGTTCGTATGCTGTTATCGGCCATGAAATCGAGAAAGTTCCAGATTAACGTCGTTTCCACGCAAGCTGTGATTGGCAAAGCGTTTCTCACTAGCTTCCTTAACCCTAAGGGGTTGCTAGTTTATTTCGCAATTTTGCCTAATTTTATCCATGTTTCCGAAAGCGTTGCAATACAATCTTTAATCTTATCAGCGACTTTTATCACATCATGCATCATTATTTACGGTGCTATCGGCATGATATTCGCATCAATGCATAATCGCCAACAATATAGCGATAAAAAACGTCGCATTACAGAAGGTGTTGCTGGCGGAATGTTAACCTTTGCTGCCATCGGACTTGCAAGCAGCTAATCAACTCTCAAGGGTGAACGCGACTTTCACCCTCACCCCATTTTCCCTATTTAAGCCCCGTTAATCGATGGCATAAACGGCCTAAAATTTGCATCGCCTGTTCGAGCCTGTCATTCCATGCAAATGACGCATTTAGTCGAAATGCATGATTGAATTGATCGCTGGTAGAGAACATGCTCCCCGGCGCGATGCTAATGCCTTCTTTCAACGCCAATTGATACAGCTGGATGGCGTTAAATGGCGGTTCAAATTCCAACCATAAAAAATAGCCCCCTTTTGGGGTGTTCACTTTAACGGTGGACGGCATATATTTCGCGATTGCGCTCAGCATGATATGTTGCCGCTGCTCCATGGTTTGGCGCAGTTTGCGCAGATGGTTATCATACCCCCCTTGAGACAAGTATTCCGCAATCGCCAACTGAGTTGGCACGCTGGCAGAAACGGTGCTCATCATTTGTAGATGCTGAATTTTGCTCGCATGATGACCTGCTGCCACCCACCCAACACGGTACCCTGGTGCTAAACATTTCGAAAATGATGAACAGTGGAAAAAGTTTCCTTGTGAATCGAGTGATTTTGCAGGAATAGGTTGCTGATTACCAAAGTAAAGCTCGCCATACACATCATCTTCGATCAACACAATTTTGTGACTGTTCAAAATATTCACTAACCGCTTTTTATTGGCAGGAGGCATCGTGCCGCCTAACGGGTTTTGATAGTGCGTCATCAACCAACAGGCTTTGATCGGATATTTATCCGCAATGTCCTCTAATGCATCGAGATCAATCCCAAATAATGGGTCAGTTTTGATAGCAATCGCTTTAAGTTTTAAGCGCTCTATTGCCTGCAAGGAACCATAAAATGCAGGGGATTCAATCACTACCCAATCCCCCGGTTGAGTGACGGCTTGCAAGCTCAGCACTAAGGATTCCATTGCCCCTGCCGTGATCACAATTTCATCGGGGGCGACGTGGATCCCTTGCGTTGCATAGCGCTGGGCAATATTGCGGCGCAGCTGTTCATTTCCCGGTGGTAAATTGGTGGTGGTATTGGTTTTCGATAAACGACGCGCCACCGAAGCGAGAGACTTGGCTAATTTTGGGTCATCCAGTAAAGCGGGTTCTGGGAAAGCAGAGCCAAATGGGATAATATCGGGGTCTTTGCAAGCTTGTAGAACACCGAAAATCGAGGCGTTTATCTCCACATTTTCATTTAAATGGAGCCCTTTTCCCCCTTTTGCGGCGGCAAATGCGTTATTGCGATTTGCAACATAATAGCCAGATTGCGGGCGCGCAGCGACCCACCCCTGACTTTCCAGTAACTGATAAGCTTGCACCACTGTCATTAAGCTTAAACCCGATTGCTTAACGCTCTCTCTGAGTGAAGGTAGCCTGTCACCTACTTGCCAAATATTATCTTCAATCTGTTGACGAATTTGTGCTGCTAACTGTTCGTATCTCGTCATTCCCGCCTCACTGTTATAGGTGATTTGCTAAAAATTGTTACTATTATAGTTTATCGTCTCATGTTCTACTTATCCACACATTCACCTGACTTTTTTTAACTATAACCACAAAACATTTTTAGTTGGATTTATGAGTGTTAACAATCCAGTGAAATCAATTATTTATTGCTAAGGAACAGCCCACAATTGCTTCGCAATGGCTGGAAATGTGGCGTGTCGAAATCAATTCCATTCAGGGGTCAATATGTTTGGACTAACTGCGCTGGAGCTTGCCCGTATTCAATTCGCGTTTACGGTATCGTTCCATATTATCTTCCCTGCCATCACCATCGGGCTTGCCAGTTTTTTGGCAGTTCTCGAAGGTTTATGGCTCAAAACCCGCGATACTGACTATATAAAATTGTTCCATTTTTGGTCAAAAGTGTTTGCCGTCAATTTCGGTATGGGTGTCGTTTCTGGATTGGTGATGGCATACCAATTTGGGACTAACTGGAGTTTCTTCTCGGATTTTGCAGGTGGCATCACCGGCCCACTCTTAACCTATGAAGTGCTCACCGCCTTTTTCTTAGAGGCTGGCTTCCTCGGTGTCATGCTATTTGGTATGAACCGCGTGGGCGAAAAGCTTCACTACTTTGCGACGTGCATGGTTGCACTCGGCACCATCATTTCAACCTTCTGGATCCTTGCATCCAATAGCTTTATGCAAACACCTCAAGGTTTTGAAATTATCAATGGGCGAATTGTCCCTGTTGATTGGTTAGCGGTGATCTTTAACCCCTCATTCCCATACCGCTTACTCCACATGACCACTGCGGCATTCTTGGCAGCGGCGTTTTTCATTGGTGCATCCGGCGCGTGGCATTTACTCAAAGGCAATAAATCCTCTGCCATGAAGAAAATGTTCTCCATGTCCTTGTGGTTGATCCTGATTTTAGCGCCAGTCCAAGCTTTCATCGGCGATGCTCACGGGTTAAATACCCTAAAATATTAGCCTGTTAAAGTCGCGGCAATGGAAGGTCACTGGGAAAATAAACCTGGCGAAGCCACCCCGCTGATCCTTTTCGGTATTCCTAATATGGAAAAAGAAAAAACCGAATATGCCATTGAAATTCCTTACATGGCGAGCCTGATTTTGACGCACAGCACTACCAAACAAGTTCCAGCCCTTAAAGAGTTTCCGCCTGAAGATAGACCGAATGTGTTTATGGTGTTCTGGTCATTCCGCGTAATGGTGGGCTTAGGCATGTTGATGATTGCTGCGGGTGTTTGGGGACTGTGGCTGCGTTCACGTAAAAAACTGTATGACTCTAAATTGTTCCTGCGTTTTATGTTCGTCATGGCGCCATCAGGGTTAATCGCCATCTTAGCCGGTTGGTTTACCACCGAAATCGGTCGCCAGCCTTGGGTTGTCTACGGTTTACAACGTACAGCAGATGCCGTGAGCGCCCATGGTGAAATGCACATGAGCGTGAGCTTGCTAGCCTTCTTTGTGGTGTACGGCGGCGTATTTGGGATCGGCTACATGTATATGATGAAATTAATTCGTAAAGGTATCTCCGAGGAGGCAACTCATGGGCATTGATTTACCACTAATTTGGTTTGTCATCATCGTTTTTAGTATGTTGATGTATATCGTGATGGACGGTTTTGACTTAGGTATTGGTATTTTGTACCCAGCTCTAAAAGAGAGCCAAGACCGAGATTTGATGATGAACAGTGTGGCACCGGTTTGGGATGGTAACGAAACATGGTTAGTGCTTGGTGGTGCGGCGCTATTTGGAGCATTCCCATTAGCCTATGCCATTGTTTTAGATGCGCTATCCATCCCTCTTACCTTTATGTTGCTAGCACTGATTTTTCGTGGGGTCGCCTTTGAGTTCCGCTTCCGCGCCGATGAGTCTCATCGCCGCCGCTGGGATCACGCCTTTATTTGGGGCTCGATTCTTACCACATTCTCTCAAGGAATTGTGATTGGCGCGTTTATTCAAGGCTTCCACGTTGAAAACCGTGTGTATATGGGTGGTTATTTTGACTGGTTCGCACCTTTCCCTCTGTTCTGTGGATTCGGTTTAGTCGTCGCTTATGCCTTGCTGGCATGTGGCTGGTTGATCATGAAAACGGAAGGACACTTGCGCAAAACCATGTATCGCGTGTTAACCCCATTAACACTGGTCATGTTGGCGGTGATTGGCGTGATAAGCGGGTGGACCCCCATGTTGAATGACGCGGTTTATGCACGCTGGTTTAGTTTGCCGAACCTGTTTTTCTTCTTACCCGTTCCTTTATTAGTGTTCGGCTGTGTGTGGATCATTTTAAAAAGCGCCAAACGTCAACGTTACGATAGCGTGCCATTTCTCGCTGCACTCATGCTGATTTTCTTAGGATTTACAGGATTAGGCATCAGCATTTGGCCAAGTTTAATTCCACCAGCAATTACCTTCCGCGATGCAGCTGGCCCTTCAGAAAGCTTAGGTTTTATGCTGGTTGGCGCTCTGTTCATCATCCCTGTTATTTTGGTTTATACCTATTGGAGTTACTATGTCTTCAGAGGAAAAATTACCCCAGATCAAGGCTATCACTGATACAACCGCCAGTTCACCTTGGTGGAAGAAACTCGGTTGGATGGCAGCAATTTGGTTAGGAAGCGTATTCGCACTATTCGCATTCTCTTCCTTATTTAGATTGTTGATGACCGCCGCTGGCATGAAAGTGAAGTAAGCCCTTTGCCGCAGCATTAAAATGCTGCGGCATGTTTATAATTAGACGCTCAATAATCCTGCATCTTTTGAATAGTTTTCCTATAAACATTCATGATATGATAATGATAATAATTAACATATAATAATATTATCATTAAGAAAGGAGACGGTTAGTGGCTAGTGAACAGACTGTTGAAAAAAATATCTACCGCCCAGCGCCCCCACAGCTTATTCAAGTTAAATCCATTGTCGATATCAGCCCTTCTATCCGCAGCATCACATTTACGGGTGAAAAGTTAGCCAGTTACCCAGAGGAGTGTGAAGGTGGTCATCTCAAAATTTTTATTGCCCCTGACCATCAAAGCCAACCCGCGCTTCCTTTCCTTACTGAAAAAGGACGTAGCTGGCCAGAAGATAAGCCGCGCCCTTTTGTACGCACTTACACCGTTCGCGCTATTCGCCCTGAGCTCAACGAAATCGATATTGAGTTTGCCATGCATGAAGGGGTGACAGGCCCTGCTTATCTGTTTGCCCGTGATGCAAAACCAGGTCATTGGCTGGGGATCACTAACCCAGGAGGGCCTGACCCACTACTGCCTATCCGCGCACATTACTTTATGGCGGGTGATTCAAGCTCTTTACCTGCGATTGCGGCGTTACTGGAAAAAATGCCTGCTACAGCAACGGGACGCGTCGTTTTACGCCTTGACCACCAAGCGGATATTCGCGAGTTAACCAAGCCAGCTAGCATCGAAATTGATTGGATCTGCGGAGACATTAGCCAAACCACCAATCTGATTAATACCTTTAAATCTTGGGATATTCCAGAGTCCGATGTGGGCTTTTGGATTGCTGGCGAAGACCAAATTATCCGTGAATTACGCCGTTATATTCGACGTGAGAAAGGTTTTGGTCGCGATGATATCTACGCAATTCCTTACTGGCGATATGGCTATGATGAGGAAGGTTATCATCATGAACGTCACGCCGTCATGGACAACCCTGACGACTAATAAAAAACTGCCCCTATACTGGGGCAGTTTCATGCATTAATTAGCCTGTGTAGCTAGTTAAACTAGTTATTAGTCATTGTAAGCCAGCAGGGCCTTGTGACACAGCTGGGATCTCACACAATCATCAATTGTGAAATTGACCATCGAGACCATTTCATCGCTACTAAAGCGCTGTAATGCATCCCCCAAACCTGACTGAACGCCGCTTGGTAAATCACATTGAGTCACATCTCCGTTCACAATTACCGTTACGTTCTCACCCAAACGAGTTAAAAACATTTTCATTTGAGTGACTGTGACGTTCTGTGCTTCATCGAGGATAACAATCGCATTTTCGAATGTGCGACCACGCATATAAGCAAATGGCGCTATTTCGACTTTAGCTATCTCAGGGCGTAAACAATACTGTAGGAACGAAGCGCCTAATCGCTTCATTAATACGTCATAAACAGGTCGGAAATAAGGCGCGAACTTTTCAGACATATCTCCCGGTAAGAAACCAAGATCTTCCTCCGCTTGCAACACGGGTCTCGTGACAATGATTTTGCTAATTTCCTTGTTAATCAAGGCATCCGCGGCCAATGCAGTACTGATATAAGTTTTCCCGCACCCTGCCTCACCGTTAGCGAAAATTAACTGCTTGTGCTTGATGGAATTAATATAGAGCTTCTGGGCTTCATTACGTGGTGCTATTGGAGTTTCATCGCGACGTTCTTTCGCCATACCTATCGGCTCAATGCCTGTAAATTCAGCGAAGGAGGTAACATTGTTCATATCATACCTCCCTGAACGGTCTTTGCGTGATGTACGTTTCATCTCACGACGTGCTTTTGTTGCAGCTTTCTGTCTACTCATAGTATTAACCCTTCCAGGTATCGATGATGTCAATTCAGATGACGAACTATTCAAAACAGAGAGGAGCTCCCTTCAAGCTCTTGTGTAACACTGGTTGATAATTCAGGTATAAAAAAACCGGTTAGCAATCTCATCATGTCAGTTTCATGATGGAGTGGTAACCGGTCTCGCACATTGATTAACAAACACCTAGTTCTCATTAGTTTCTCCTATACAGGCGATACTCGTAAACTAAAGAATCTGTATGACAATATTATGACAATATAAAAAATACTCGAACTCACGACAAAATATTGCATTGGCCCGAATATCATCAACCTACAACGTTTCCATACAATAAATATAGCGCGAGTTTTTTTTGAATGACAACTTTAAATTAACAAAAAATGTGTAAATTCACGTATCTATCAGATAAAATGTGAGAAATATCATATAAAAGCTGCAATAACCCACCTGCTTTATTGCATTATTACAGCTTACATTTGATTAACGCGGTTTGCAGTTACCCGCAAGCTGATAACCTGCAGCTTGCGCCTCGGATTCATTGGCAAATAATTCAGCATTTTTATCCGACAAGGTTTTGAACCCTGAACAGTGGGATAAATGATATTTCTTTGAATTACGGTTACCTTTTACCTGCGTCTCGCTTTCCTTGTTTGGGGAGGATTGAGGTACAGGCTGAGGGAGTTTTTCGCTGGGCTTATCACTCATATTTAAGCCATCGCCGCTATTTTTGTGCCCTAAACTCCATACTCTTTCGCCCGTCACAAATGGGTTATGGTGCCCCATCACTTTAGCAATGCGCTGATCACGTTTTTGTTCCCATTCATCCACCGGATGCTGTTTATCCCACGCCATAAATAACTGCTGCTGTTGGCGTGACATGGATAAATTATAGCGGTCATGCATATAGAAATAGACCCGAGCAACCTGCCCTTTCACCTCGTCGCGTGGCTCAAAGATTTTCTGTTTAAAATCAATGCGACTACGACATACACCGTAAGAATAAGGCGCATTTGCAGGTAACTGACCATAGCTCCAATTACTGCGGTCACCGTTCACTTCTCCAATTGAAGGCGCGAGGTTATGCATATCTGCCTCCATTCGAGAAAATACCGGATCAGTTGAAACGCAATTTTTGCGTCCTCCCTTTTGCCAGCACTGTCTTTGATGACCAAACACCCAAGCAGGAACAATATGTTCCCATTCAATACGCTCAGCACGGCTCTGCTGCTTACGCACTTGGTAGCCGCATGAGGCTAAATCAACTTGCCCACCACTTTTACCTGCCCATTCCCACTCACAGCCACAATATAGCGTTCCTTGTCCCTGATGATTTTGATCACCATAAACGAGGTTTTTACTGGACGTTTTCGCTTCAGTGAAATTGTTCGGTGCAGCATAAACGGAAGAGATAAATAACGAGGAAAAACATACTAACGCAATGATCATGCGCGAAAAATAAAAAATCTGTTTCAAAATAACACCATTGATAAGAAAAAAAGCAATTTATTAAATACAACACGTAAGTTATTCATGCAAAAATTGCTGAATGAGCTATGTATACTCGCTAGTTGGATGAAATATAAGTCTTTTTGATATCAATTGGTACTCAATTTTATTACATCAAAAGCAATATCGGAATTTGTGCAATAATATACAAAGAATAGATAGCAAGCTTGGCGAACAAAAAGCGTTAATCGCTATCAACTAACGCTTTTACTATTGCGTGATTTATTGCTCAAAGGGTTCTAGCAGTAAAACCTTTGTGAGTATCAAACACTTGGCTTTTTGCGATATAACCACAACCCAGGTAACGAAATGCCGATAGAGAGCGCACCGACAATAAAAGATGCCCTTAAAAAATAAGTAACCAGCGTTTCCATTAACTCTGGGGTATAGCCATATTGAGAAATTTTCACCACAGAAATCATTGCTATATAGGCGCTGATCCCCGGAAACATAGGAATAACCGCTGCAACAGTAAAAACTTTCGGATGAGCCAGCCACCAACGCGACCACTGAATCCCTATCATGCCAATTAAAATCGCAGCA
Organism: Providencia sp. wls1943; assembly: GCF_009706275.1. Classification (NCBI taxonomy): domain Bacteria; kingdom Pseudomonadati; phylum Pseudomonadota; class Gammaproteobacteria; order Enterobacterales; family Morganellaceae; genus Providencia; species Providencia sp. wls1943. Next base: position 129,432 of record NZ_WLTU01000018.1, on the reverse strand, counting down.
AGAAAACTCGCCCATTCAATTTGCAATCCCAGCGACATTAAAATCATTCGTGAACCATAACCAATCGCGCCTAATAACCCGCAATATTTCAATGCCCTCACTGGCACATTAAACACCATTGCAAAACCGACAGCAGGGACAGCCGCTAAGACCATTTTCTCAATTAGCTCAATGAAAAACATTAGGCCCACTCCCTCAGATTCCAAATGATCATCGCCAATACAACGCCAATACAGGTTGCCAGCGTTAATAAGCTGGCCATCATCCAACGAGCAATTCCTGTATTCACGTGGCCTTTGAACATATCCGCCACCGCATTAATTAATGGAAATCCGGGAACTAACAACAGCACGCTTGCCGCCATCGCAATGGTTTCAGTCACATTTAAATAGGGCACTTTAAGTAATAAACCCGAAACGGATGTCGCGACAAATGCTGTAATGCAGAAGTTAATCAATGGGTTAATCTGGCGAGATGTTAACACTTGCCGGATATACATCGCACAGCCACTCGCCATAAAGGTGATCAACGCACTTTCCCAACCACCTCCGTTAAGGGAACTGAAGCAAGCACAAGAAAGCGCCACCATCACCACCATTAGCCAGCGGGGATAACGTAGTGGCTTGATGCCTGCTAATTTTTTTTGTAGTTGTTTGCGGTCAAGTAAATGGTGTTCAACGAGGATCACTGCATGCTGAACCTCTGTCACCACATGCATATTAATGCCACGGTCAATAATCCGCCGAGTCGATGTTAAACAACGCCCATCGATGATTGTGGTTAATACGAGTGAGTTAGATGAAATTGCACTATCTACTTGACTAGCGCCCAAAGCGATGCCTAAACGTGTTGTTAACTGCTCAACCAACATACTCTCAGCGCCATGCTGTAATAGCAGCAAACCGCATTCAATACACAGCTTTGTAATTTCTCTCTGTGTATCAACAAGCATTTCTTCTTCCTGCGTTTTTTCATCCGCTATGCAATCCTTCATTCTCTCCCCCAAGGATTTGACAAAAATTCAGATATTGATTTAAACATGATAATATTCATATACATCATAGAGGAAAATAACAAACTGAATTATGACCTCTTTCAGATAATTTAGTCCCGTGCCGCCATTTTGTTAGGAAATTGATTTCATGAACCAAACAAGTTCAGCCAAAACACCAAAAGGACAGCGCCGCCATCAAGCACTTATTATGGCTGCAGCGGATATTTTTCTGCAATACGGCTTTGAAGGCACGACATTAGATATGATCATCGAACGCGCGGGTGGTTCCCGGTCGACGTTATATAAAAACTTTGGAGATAAAGAAGGCTTATTTGCCGCAGTCGTGGCACATATGATAGACGATATTTTTACCGAACCAGACCATAAAGAGCCGCCTTTAAACAACATAGAAGCGGTATTATCGTTTTATGGTTCGCGTTTTTTAGTCAATGTGATTAAACCCCAATCTATCGGGCTATATCGCCTAATATTGGGTGAATACAACCGCTTCCCTGATATTAGCCAACTCTTTTTCGAACAAGGCCCCGTGCAAAGCTATCAGCGCCTTGCCGAAAAGCTTGCACAAATTCCGACTGTCAAAGTCGATAAAGCCACACTGTTAAGTATTTCATCCCGTTATCTAGAGATGCTAAAAGCGGATGTTTTTATCAAAACCTTCTGTGTCGAAAACTTTAAACCTAGCGATGAATTTATCCATCAACAAATCGGGCTTTCCGTGGATATCATCGCTAGCTATATTCGTAAAATTAGTGCTAGTAAATCATAGCCCATTTAAAATTTCAGTGGCTCGCTGTTGCGCAGCTTGAGAGCTTTCCACTAAAAAAACTTCAGACCCATACAGAGATGAAATAACAGGTGCAGTGCGCTCCATTTCATCTTTATCCCCCCCATCTGGCTGTAACGTGATCACCATCGCTCGACAATATTCTGCCATCGTCTCTCTTCCATCTTTCAACCAACGACGCACAAATTTCATACATTCCATATCTTCTGCTGTTGGTTTCCCTTTCTGTTCCATAGGTGGATAAATTAAAACAAACGGGGTCTTTTTCGCTAATAATTGCTCAAGTTCCGATAACCATGACTGAGTTTCCACCATTGACGTTGGAAACGTATTCATAGCGCAGACAGGCCAGCTCTGAGTATTAATCATAATACTGTTATTCATTATCATTCCTTACGTTGGGTTGTTAACTCAATAAAGTGTACTGAAATGTACACTTTATCATTGCAGGCAGTCAAGAATGATTCTCATTTATAGTTTGCAATTTATGCTATAGCCACTTCCTTTAATATTGGTATGATTAATTTGATAAAAATTAAAACGCATTGAAATATTCATCATTGGCCGATGTCTTTTTAAAAAATGGGATGCTATGCTGGCCGAAATATGACTTTTGAAAGTGAAAATATAATGAAGAATATTCTGCCAATTGCATTGGGCCTATTTGTTTCGCTGACTGCATTGAATGCAAATGCAGGACAAGTTTGTGACAAATATTTCAAAGAAATGAATGCGCTAGTTCAACAAGCGGAAGAACAATATAAAAACGAGCCTAATGCGAGTGAACAAATCGCATTAATGAAGTCGCAATTAGAAGACGCTAGGAAAACCCTCGCAAGTTATCCTGAGGATACGCAAGAGCAAGCATGCGGCCAGGCATTAACAGCTATTGAGCAGGCAAAAGAAACTGTCAATAAATCCTAATTGCTCCAAAGAAAAAGACCTGATAGCTCAGGTCTTTTTTATGAATCCAGTCTGTGTATTAAATAATAAAACTATCTTACGACTAAAACGGATATTTTTGCATAAGAGACGATCCCTGAAGCATTCGAACCTAATAAGTGGGTTGAAATACTTGGGTTACGTGAGCCAACCACAATAAGGTCGGCATGAACTTTCTCAGCTTCGTCTAATACTTTTTCTCTTGGCGAACCGAACTCCACTTTATAAGAGATCCTATCCGCGGGGAAATCCATATCTTTCACAATGTGATTAACCAGTTCAACCAGCTGTTCTTCCGAACGTTCAATAGCCTTTTTCGTAAATGAGGTGAGCAAATCATAATGATAGCTATAACTCATCGAAAATCTTGAAACATCCGGCACTGAGTGAAATAGATGAATGTTAGCGTTATCCATTTTTGCTAAATGAATGGCTTGCTTTAACGCTTTATCGGTCAATGCATCTTCAGAAATATCAACGGGAACCAAAATAGTTTTATTCATATAAGCCCCTCTCAAGGATGTATCTCTCATTCAATTTGTTCGTTTTTTGAATAGATGAGATAGCGGTTTAATGGTTATTGTTTTGCCAAGAAAAGTATAGTCTGAATAAAATGAAAATGTCGTGAACTGGTTTACTAATCTGACAATCAATTCAGTAAAATAATCACAACATTTGGCAACTTATTCAATCTAATCCTCTTCTAGATGCCATTTATGTAATATTCGATGAATAAATGGCGTGACGATTAAGCCAATACTAATAATGAATACACTTTGTAAAAATAAACCATAAATAGCGATAAAGAAACGGCCTGTTTGGGTGATTGGTGCAGGCTCAATCGCTTGACCACTCAGCATTGATAATGCGTTTAGCATAGATTCCATTATCGAATGCCCTTCAATAAAATAAAAACCAATAATCCCAGGCAGTAAGCCAATAAAAAACACTAATAACGCTAAAAAATAAAAACGCAGAACTCGCAAAACAAAATGCTCCATGCGCATTAATTCTTTAGTGAATTTCTCCATAAAAATCCTACTCAATCCATACCGATATGCCAATTTAACAATGATCTTGTAAACGACATAAAAAAACCTATGCAACATTATGGAAACTTCATTGCATAGGTTTTAAAAAAGAATAAATTAACGAACAACCAGTACGGATGTTTCTGCGTAGCGAACAATTCCTGCCGCTGTGGAACCTAACAAGTGGGTCGTAATATTTGGACGGCGAGAACCAATCACAATAATATCAGCATTAATATCCTTTGCGGTGTTAATCACTTCATCACGAGGTGAACCAAACGTGATAGTGTAACTGACATCATCATGAGGAAGATCAATCGAATCCATCAACATTTTCATGTCTTCTTCTGCTTTCACTGTCGCTCGGTCTTTAATTTCCATATAACCCAACGCATACGCATTTATAATCGCCGAAGAGATAGGCAATACGTGGATCAGATGAATTTTTGCGCCAGATTGTTTCGCTAAATTTACCGCATGACGAACCGCTTTACTGGTCAACTCTTCTTCAGTGAGATCGATAGGGACCAAAATCGTTTTGTACATAAGCCCTCCTGATAAATTATCGAATAAACATTAACAGTAAAATTATAATCAACTGTACGTAAATGTCTCTTATCTCAAAAGATAAATGAGATCTCCGGCTACAAATTCACAACATTATTCCTTTATCAGCATCTAAATTCACTTCAGCACTCGGAGAAAAAGCAAAAAATGTTAAATATTTTTCGCCAGAGTTAAATGAGATTGTAGTAAAACGAACCAATAAAACCATTAATCAGTTTGTTTTTTAAGTACTTTTTAGATTTTCGGTGGGATAAAAAATTTTAATAGTTATATGAAAAAAGGGGTTGATTTCTTAAATGAGAATAGTTATCTTTTATCTCGTGAATAGTTGAGTGAATTACTCGGTCTTTTCACCACGACATTGCTCACATTGCTTCCAGTTTAGCTGGCCAACTCATTTGAGTTGGCCTTTTTTTATTTTATTGGCAAGCAATATTTCATCAAAACTTAACCTGCAATATCCGTCATTTATTGAGGATAGCGCCTCCAAAGCTCCAGTTTTTTAAATGCCCAACATAAGTTAAACGCTCTGTTGGCATAAAGGTAGGTACGTCCCCTGAACGCATATGCAAAATATCAGCAGGTGTAATCCATGATGAGTTCCCCTCAAATAGCGGCACACCGGCATATTTATACGCATCTAGGACAAACTGCGAACAAAAGAAACCGTTGGCTTGTTCAATATCATCCCCTAATTGCACTGTAGCCAGTGTTTTAAGACAAAAATTACGGATAGTCTGTCCAATCAACGGTAATTCACAGACGCGCTTTGTCAGCATCCACGGCGCAATCATGATGATCCCTTTCATGTTGTATTTACCTCCATCATTAACAGTAGAAAACTCACGCAGTTTTTCTGCATGAAATGACGTCAATAAGTTATGCCGTAATACAACCATATTATTAGAATCTGTGATTGCTTGGTCGAGAGGAATAATTCTGACCCCACTCCCAACCGATTCTGCCACCTGACCAAAACCTAAATAAATAGAGGCGTGACTCACCCCGCTCACGCTAAATAAGCGGATCCCCCACGAGTTCATCCCCGTAGCTGAAGATAGAAGGATATCTCCAGGCAACATATCTGCCACCGTCAATGTTTCAATTGAATCCTTAATTGGGATCGTGTTTGCATGCTGAATACTAAATTTCAGCTTATTTGACTCATCGTCAGTTTTAAATTGTGTTGAACAACCATTTATAAATAGAAAACAAAAAAATAGCATCCATTGGCATAATTTCATCTACACATATCCATTTTAGTTGTATTTATCATTATCCTCGATTTCGATTTTATCGAGAGAATATGACTATCACACTATTTTATTTTCTTTAATAGATAGAAACTTAGTGGCGATCACAAAAAATCGCTGAATGATCATGAATCATTCCAATGATAAAATACCATCAGATAATTCAAAAAAAGATATGGGTATATGAAGAGGTTTATTATTGCAGTACTTAAACCCTCTAGCCAATCTAGAGGGTCACATCTTACCCGGAAATTAACTTAGATATATTCCGGATAAAATACGCTGATAGAGTGATAGGTTTTCTTTTCTGTGGCTTTATTTTTCTGTACCGCAACAAACGGCTTATCTTTTAGCTCTTCAGGTAAAGCCGTAGCATTTTCCTTTGCAATCACAGAAACTTGAATATTACGCTTAGAACGACTTAACTTAAACGGCATCCCTAATAAACGACGAGCTTGGTTATTACTTACCATCATAAACTCCTTAACTAAAAAATTTAAATTCATAAACCGAACATCAAAAAAATAGTCAGTGTAGGTCACTAGGTTTATTTTATTTCCGCATTATCTAAAAAATAAAATAAGTAACTATAGTAGTATAGCAGCAATAAAATATTATTTAATGAAGATTTACTGAACAGTCTCAGTACGTTACTAATCAATTTCACCAAGAGTAATAATAAAATAAACCTCTAATATGTTATTAATTACAGAAAGATAATTTCAATATTAAAACTAGTAAGATAAATATCAGTTAAAAATAATCTCGGCTTTATTTATATTATCGATAAAAACTGATATTAACGGATTGACTCCCCATAAATATGCTCAGTATAGTAAGAAAACAACACATATAAGGTACTTATAAATGAAGACGATTGGACTTATCGGGGGAATGAGCTGGGAATCAACCCAACTCTATTATCAACAAATAAATGAAGGTATTAAGCAGAAACTTGGAGGGTTACATTCCGCTAAGATTGTTTTATACAGCGTTGATTTTGCTGAAGTTGAATATTTTCAATCTCACGGTCAATGGGATCTTGCTGCCGACCATTTAGTAAAAGCAGGAATGAGCTTACAAGCGGCCGGCGCTGATTTTTTGGTTTTGTGTACAAATACCATGCACAAAGTCGCCCCACAAATCGAAGAAAAATCCCACCTTCCTCTCCTTCACATTGCAGATGCAACAGGTGAACAAATAGTACAATCAGGTATTACAATTATTGGGTTGTTAGGTACTGCATTTACCATGGAGCAAGCTTTTTATAAAGATCGTCTGATTGATAAATTTAACTTAAGAGTGGTAACACCAAATGAGGCAGACAGAAAAATCGTTCACGATATTATCTATAATGAGTTGTGTTTAGGGGTTATCTCTGAGACTTCACGAACCGAGTATCAACGCATCATGAAATCACTCGTTGAACAAGGCGCTGAAGGTATTATTCTTGGATGTACCGAAATAACCTTGCTGGTAAATGACGATGATACTTCCGTTCCCATCTTTGATACCACAGCAATTCATGCACAGAGTGCGGTTAAATATGCACTAAAAAACCAGTAATAGCGAGTTTCCATACATTAGGATAATTACCATAAAATTATCCTATCATTACCAAAATGCAGATGCTTCCCTATTAACGTTTAACATATCTATGTTATTTATTGTCCACCACTAATTTTAGAGCTGTACCGATGAACGAAAGAAAACTTAACAACCTCTCTTTAGGACAATTCATCAAAGAACAGCATCTCGCTCGTCAAATAACGGTCACCGAGATAGCTAAAGCCATTTCAGTTTCAGAGCGCGCATATTCCCGATATGAAGATGGTTCCTCCTCGATATATGTTGGGCATCTTATTGCACTAAGCTCCGTATTAGATGTTGAGCTTCGAACACTGCTCGACGCGTATTTAAAACCAGAACAATAATATTTATGTCATCCTCTTAGCATAAAGCTCCTAGTTTTCACTTTATGCTAAGTATCGTTTTTTGATGGGTTTACTTTTTAGTGTTGAATATAAAATACACTCATCATAAATATTTCCGCTATTTTTCCACTATAAAGTAGGTATTCCACAGGTGTTGCAATCATGCTGATAGTGCCCATCATCGCTTCTGCAATCATTTCTATTGGGTTAAATACAGGCATATATATTCTCCTTTTTAGACACACTATCTTAGCTAAGTAGTTCCGCCTATAGGATTAAGTGCAAATTGCTTCTAATGAAATCAATAAAAAGCCCCACACTTGGCGAGGCTATGAATTGTCGTAATCTATCGAGTTAACTCAGTTCTGGTGGGTTTTTCAATATTTGATGAATCTCTTCTTTAAGGCGCAGTTTTTCTTTTTTTAACTCTATAACATCAGTGCCATACCCACTTCTGTCTGGATGCTCCAGTCTGGCTATTTCATGATCGAGTTGATTATGCCGATTAAATAAGGCTCTAAAATCCGGATCTGACTGACGAAGCTGCGAGATTAAATCACGATACTCTGGGAACATAAGTCATTACTCCATTAGCTGATTAATACGCACAGTCCAGTGTCACGTAGATTGAAAATGAAGTCACTTTACTTATTGTAAATATAGGACAAGTATCACTAATATTAACCTGTGATTTGACTAGAGACTTACGGTTTCACTTTATAACGACTCGCGATAGCGATGCGATTAAAAGAACCAATGATGATAGATATCCATTCAATTAATGCTAGTTGCTCATCGTTCCAGTATTCCGCAGCTTTTTTATAAATATCATTAGGAATATGACCGGAATGAACCATATTGACTGATTCAGCCAATAAGAATGCGGCCTTTTCTTTTTCAGAAAAATAATCAGCCTCTTCCCACACTGCGACCAATGCGATTTTATCAATATTAACATGGCATTTTTGAGCATCTTGGGTATGAAGCCTCACGCAGAAAGCACATCCATTAATCTGAGATATTCTCAATTTAAGTAGATGAATAAACCCTTCTTCCATTCCTAATGATACTGCTTGCTGATCAATATGATTGCTAATCTCAATCAGCTTGTTATACGCATCAGGAGAACTTTTAGATAATGATGCTCTGTTCATATACACTCCAAGTTACATTGCAATGAAATATATATAACCAGTTTCAATAAAATTCATCTATCGATTTAGTGTTACACAATCGCCGGTGAAGCTAAACCTCCCCTCAAACCGATAAGAACACGAGATAGAACCTTTTCCGTTACTAGCTATTCCTTCTAACAAAAATTTTTGCCTATACTCCCAAGTCTATTAATTTAAGTACTGAATAAAGCAATTTTCTGATTATTTACGCCACCTTTAAATTGTTCATTTTGGTCTTGGACTGAGCCATTTACATTTCTCCAGATATAAAAAAACCACCCATCCAGGGTCAGATTAGCTTCTATGTAACTTTTATTTAAATTAACACCATATTATTCTAGAATTTGGTTTTGCAACATTTGGCACTAACCAGATAACCTTTAAACACACAAAGGATTATTAACATGCTTAGAAAATTAACACTCATCGCAGCTCTTTTCATCGCAGCCAATGCTCATGCTGGCAACGATTTAACTATCAGTAAGTTAGCTAGTGATGCAAATACTAAAACAGCACTCCAACAAGTTGTAAAAAACAACGATCTCCCATCATGGATCTTAACTGGTGGCACTGAATCCCCATCAAATACTGTGACTTTAAACGGTAATAAATACCAAGTAGCAACAGCGTGCAAACCTCACAATTGCCCAGCAGAGCGAATTGCGATTATGTACTCTAAAGAAAAGAATGTGATGGCAGGTGTATTCTCTTCAAATGATAAAAAGAACAATACTGAGGATTTACTCTGGTTTAATATCACCGATGACTTATCAATCGATGGGAAAACAGTTTTATTTGCGGCTCTTACGGGTAGCCTCGATAATCACCCTAATGACTTCAATTATAAGTAATTAAAATTAAGGTGGTTATTTTCAGAATTAGCCCACCAGAGCCAATAAAATGGCGTTAAAACAGAAGCCCAAGGACGGGCTAGATTAATTACTTTGCAGTCAATTTGTAACTTTCATCAATCAACACTTTAAGCTCATCCTCTGGAAATCCACTGTCCAACTTTATAGTAATCCAGTGCTCTTTATTCATGTGATATGCTGGATATACCCCTTCCTTTAACCTCAACGAACCCACTAATTCAGGAGGAGATTTGAGGTTTATAATATTTATCATCTCATCACACTCGCTTTCATATAATCTCTTTGATGAAATCGTCAGAATGGCAGCAAACCACTTTGCGTTATTTTTATGCCTATAAATGATGTAACTAGGAAATTTAGCCCATGGGTACTCAGCAACTGCACCATAATTACTCTGGACATACTCCATAAGTTCATTTTTTTTCATCTCACCATCCCATTAATAAGTTTCAGTTATGCTAACTTGGCGAGAATATAAATTGCAACAAACGAAAAAATGCCCGAATTTAGCCTAACTTATGACACTATTGTCAAAATAAAAATTTTAGGTAATCTTACATAGGTTTATTATGTAATTACTTCATTAAATTACTTTTTAGGAAAAATCATGTTTGAATCTAAAAATATGCCTTTAATTTCTTTCCGCTCTTTTTTAAAACGAATGCTATTACATTTTTGTTATGCTTTTATACTTATCGTTACCACTTTATTCATTGGCATTGTTGGGCATATAGCGTTTGATTCGAGCATAAGTTGGCATGATGCCATATTTAACAGTGCTTTTATCGCTAATGGAATTGGTCCATACATTGTTCCGCAAAACATTTCAGGAAAGATTTTTTTCGCTTTTTATGGTGTATTCACCAGTCTGGTTTTTATGACCACTCTAGGATTGATATTTGCGCCTATTGCGCATCGAATGTTACACAAATTCCATTTAGATGATGAGTAAAAAAACCTCGTCTGGTTAAACGCCATGACCCAAGGCATGATCTTTTCAAGCTATCGCTTCCTTTCGCAGAAAACCAGATTTTAAAAATACTTTCGCATAAAAAAGAGCGGGGAGACTAAAGTGATTTAGTATTTTTAACTATAGAACCCGAGTATTTAAATAAAGTCATTGCCGCGTTAACTCCGGTAAGCCTAACCAGAGTGGTAAAACGATTGATGATAATATTAAAAAAATACCGACTAATAAGCATTGAAAAACATTAAGCATACGGATAAATATCTCTTCTAATATCATAGAATGTCCCCTTCATTGCTAATGTTGATTAATAGCGAAATAAGTGTTAACACTTAAAGCATTAATACTAAAAATATAGCAGCTCATTTTCATTTGTCAGATATCACTGACCTTATGATTCAACATCAATGATAGAAGTTAATATTACAGCTCTATGCAAATGAAAATCTCAATCAAGTTGTTCTGCTATAATTAAAAATGATCTTTTGTAACTTATAACTTCACACCTAAAAGGAAGAAAATATGTTAAGAAAAATCAGTTTCCTCATCTGCTCATTAGCTGTTATTTTCACATTAACTGCCTGTAATACCACTAAAGGTGTTGGTGAAGACATAGAGGCTGGAGGTAAGGCAATACAGAGAGTCGCTCAGTAAAAACCTACATTTAACAGATTAATAAAACACTAGCGGGTTAGAGATGAAGATATCTTCTAGTGTTTTACTACTATCAATGGATAGCTTTAAATATTTAATTTAAGTATAATTATTAAGCTTTTTTAAAAGAGTTTCTATTAACTGATTCAGCTTATAAGGAATATTGCATATGAAAAGAAAAATAATTATTGCTACATTAATAACATTATTTATTCCAGCCATTGCGAATGCCTCATGTGAAAGCGTTGTTGAAGAAATTACACAAAAAATTATTAACAATGGTGTGCCTGAAGAGAGCTTTACCATTACCGTCGTTTCAAATGAAGAAGCAGCCTCACAACAAGGTGCTGTTGTAGGTAACTGTTCGAATGAAACACAAAAAATTATTTATACAAAAAAATAATTCCTCCCAAAGGGCTTGTTATAAAGCCCTTTCATATATCATTGCCAACGTAATAAGACGCAATCATCTTCCAGCAAATTCTCACCAACCACAAATTAATTTATGTTAATGGCATTTGTAAAGTTCGCTACCACTATTGTGATTGTAGCCAAGGTTTATCACCTTAAGTTAAATCCCCCAACCCGCTATGGGGTGATATCCGTGCATTGATGAGATTTTCATATTAATTGTTAACATATTAATAGTTTGACTAATTGGATTTGTTGACCACTTTATTGTCAAATTCGTTATTGTTCAGTTTTCCGTATTGCTTTCCTGTTAAAAATATACTTTACTATTAGATAAAATTTTCATTACATAAGAGAGCTGTATTAATATATATATGTATACTAACCCCATTACTCTCTTACTCATATTTATCCCTGTCCTTGCCTGCATTCTATTCATTATTGCTCAAGATAAAAAACAACCAGATACAATGACACTTTTTTTAAAGTTCTCTATCTACTTGTTAAGCACTCTGGCTTTCATAAATTTAATTTTTTTCGCAAGAGCGTTCACTGATTGGTATTAACGTAAGCACTCCGTTCTAATGTTATTTTGCAAACCAAGTATCATTTGCTTGAACTTCGCGATTCGTTGTCTGAGTAGCCAATAATTTAGGATAACGGAGTCAGTAGGTCGGACAGTGATTGTATCATCCAAGCCGGTGGCAGTAACCATTTCGATTTTTTACAGCTGGCTTTGATGTTCCCAGCACTAACAAGTATTAAACGAAAAAAACCCGCCATTGCTGACGGGTTAGAAAATACAGAAAAACTATTTTGTATCTTTATTTTCAATAGCTATGATCTGAGGTTTCTCTTCTTCCGGAATTTCATATTCAATATTTAATGTTAACAAACCGCTTGATAATTCTGCGCTTTCAATTTTTACATTCTTACCGAGATTAAATTCAAGAGAAAATTTATTTTGTGTTATCCCTTTATGGATCCATTTCTCTGAATCATTAACTAATTCAGTTGATTGCTCACCTTGTACATAGAGTTTCCCACCTTTTAAGGATACGCTCAAGTCATCCTCTTTATAACCAGGAACACTGACAGTTAATTGATAATTTGATTCATTTATTTGTTTTAAATTATATGGATGTTCTGAGGTTAATGGTCGGTTACCTGTTAATTGGCTGAATAAACGATCCATTTGGTCAAACCTGCTAGAAAGCAGGTTATCAGATAATGCTGGAAATAATGAAAAAGATCTAATGTTAGACATAATTTCTCCTTCAATATCAAACGAACTACCTATTACATAAGCACCATTAGCCATTTGCCCGTATGGATTAACTCTTTATCTTGGTGCATAACTTATATAGTGTCGCTAGTGAAAATTTCAATCCAGCACTTACAATTCTTTACATTAAACATAAGCAAGCATAAAAAAACCCCGCCATAGCGAGGTTTTTAATAATAACCAATCAAGTAACTAACACGTCTAAGCTTTCATAGTACTTTTGCAAAAGTACATTTAACACCGGAAGAGTTACTTTTGCTTGCTTCAAAATGATAGCGTGCCTTTATCTCAAGGACATCTCATAAAGAGATCTCTCTTAAAGTGCCACTACATTTACAGCAGCTGGACCTTTTGCGCCATTTTCTACTGAGAAGCTGACTTTTTGCCCTTCATTAAGGGTTTTGAAGCTATCACTTTGGATTGCAGAAAAGTGAACAAACACATCTTTGCTTCCATCTTCAGGAGAAATAAAGCCAAAGCCTTTAGATTCGTTAAACCATTTTACTAAACCAGTCATTGTATTAGACATATTGAATTCCTTTGAATTTTTAATTGTTGCCACATGGCATATAGGTTTGATTTTTCTTGATACTTATGGAACTAATTAGAAGGAATTCACTACGAATGGGTATCTATAGGATAACGCTAAACGGGGGGAACTTTTCAAAACTTGCTTTCATAAATAGGTCTGTACTTCCAAACCGATAACTACATTTACTCATACATCCTTACGCATAGCAAGGTTTTTTTCATAGATACTACGATTATTTTAATAATCAATATGGATTTAACAATATATTCAATACCCGAATATATAGATAACTCGATGATAAATAACCACTTTAAACCCCATCAATCCATACACCAAATACAATTTAATAAAAAAGGTCGCACTAAACGACCTCTTGGAAATAACTCTATCCATCAATTATTTGATACTATCATCTTCTGTTGGGTCAAAAGGCATTCCACCGGCAAAGACAAATGACAGTGCAACAATGACAAATGAAGCTACAACAAAAAATGAATCAATTATCTTTTTCATGCCTCTTCCTTCATAAGTTAAGTCGAAAACAATATGATAATTAATCTCATTAATTAATAAAAACACCATTCAAGTTGACAATTAAAATCAGTTGTTCGGAATAGCCTTCGATTTACTTAAGCGCATCATGTATACAAATCCCCAAAAACCCCACTGAAGTGAGGCTCTTCAGCTTCTGATGTTGTAATCACTCTTATCACGATCTCAGCATAATTATCTGATTTATATAATACAATGCATACTCATTTAATTATTCATTAATAATAATTGCTATCATTTAAATAAATTACATTCTAATAAAACTCAGTTATTTTATTCAATATTGTCACATTAAGATGATCCCAGCAGTATTATTCACTTTCTTGTCTAAATCCCTTTACTCGTTCTTGATATATCACTATAGATACCCATACTATTTATGTAACTTATTGAGCTATCTGATATTAGCCATCGAATTACGAACAAATTAAATCGCAATAAAACAATCTTATAATGCGTGGCTAAAAATATTATTTTCCTCTATTCCTCATAATAAAAACCCTAAAAATATCATCGGGGAGCACACTATGTCGGGTCATATTTCTAGACGTAATTTTATCAAACTAGGCACTATTGCAGGCATTGCAGTGATGGTGGGTAAACTCCCTTTTGCGATAGCAATGGAGCTCGATTCTGACTCTCCATCAACTGATTGGATAGGTCAAAATGGTAAAGCACGCTTTCGTTGGGATGGCGTTGAAAAGGTCACCGGCCGTAAGAATTTTGCTCGTGATTACCGCGCTAAAGATATCCCCGGCTGGCCTAAAAAACAAAGCTATGCCTTTATGTTAAAAGCAACAGAGGCAGATAAAACCTTTGAAGGCATTGATATTTCAATGTTAGGTCCAAACTTACAGCCTGATAAAGTTGTTTTACAAGAAGACCTTATCCGTGATGGCTTAAATATCCCTCAAGACACCAGTATGGGAAAAGGCTTCTATGGCACCAATATTTTAGTGCCGCTAGGGGATACCCCGCCAATTATTGGCCACCCTGTTGCCATCTTGATTTATCATGATTTCGATAAATACAGCACAGCGCAGCGGATGCTACGTTTTGCAAAAAATACCGTAAAATATGGAACGGTGACTGGGCCAAAACCACCTGCTAACTATGGTGCAGCACGATACGTACGTATCGGAGGTGACACCCCACTTTCACCTTCTATCTTTTCCCCTTATCAAGATTCAGGTATTAAAGGGGGGTTCGATGGCAATACACCTGTTTGGCCTCCTTATGACCCCAAACACGCCATTTCTATTCCACCAGTGATCCGTAAAGATCGTGGTGGTGGTTTTATTCAAGCCCTTCACCAGGCAGAGAAAAACCCTGATAAACAAGAAAAGGCGATGGGTTACGCACGGCAAATTGAGCAAGAAATCGCAGCAGCTCGCCAGAATCCCGACAAGTTTGTGATTGAGCGCCATGGTTTTTCACAATCCATTGACCCTTGCGCAATGGAGCCTGATAACTGTAATACTTGGTATGATGCACAAACCAAAACACTGCATATCTTAACCGCGACACAGTCTCCTGCAGGAGTGGTCAACGCCGCTGCTGAATTATCGAAGCACAACAAACATTTTTCTGTCGAGAACATTGTGTTATTAACCGGTTCTACCGTCGGTTATGGCTCAAAAGACTATTCGGTTTTTCCTTTCTATTCGATGGTCGCCAGTTTCTATGCTGATGGCTTACCTGTTCGCATGGCAAATGACCGCTATGAACAATTCCAAATGGGAATGAAACGCCACTCTATTGAGATGGATGTCACCATTATCGGTGATAAAAAAACGGGCAAATTTGATGTATTAAAAGGTACTTATAACTGTAATGGTGGAGGCCGTGAAAACCTCTCGGTTGCCGTATCACACGTTGCGGTACGTGGTGCTCAATCTATTTATTATTTCCCTAAATCTGACCTCACCGCTCTCGCCATGGCCACCTCGGCTGTCGAAGCGGGCTCAATGCGTGGCTTTGGTTCCTTACAGTCAATGGCAGTCACTGAATTGATGGTCGATGAAATCGCTCACAACCTCAATATTGACCCAATTGAACTGCGCCGCCGTAATGCCATCTTAGAAGGTTATCCGAATACACAAGGTGGTGTAATAGCGGGTGACCCTCGCAATGTCGAAATGTTAAATCTTGCGCAAAAACACCCGATTTGGGTCGAACGTGAGAAAAACAAAGTCGATTATGAAGCGAAAAATCCCGGTAAATTATACGGCGTTGGCTTCGCGCAAGTGCAGCAAGTTTATGGTTCTAGCGGTGTTCCAACGATTCTTTCTCTTGAATTTGATGCGAATGGCAAGCTGACAATGCGCCATTGCATGCAAGAAATTGGTACCGGAGGCACAACCGCACAGCAAGTCATGGTGTGGCAAGCACTCAGTAAAGCCCCTGATGTGGTTGAGTTTGGGGTAACTGAATTTGCAGAACTCCCACTCAAAACCAGTTGGGCAGATCAGAAAAAACAAGATGAACTGTCAAAAACTGATCCCTATTGGACACCTGCACTGATCCCTGACATGAGTTCATCGAGCGGCGTTTATTACATTGGATTTGGTACACGCCAAGCAGGTCATTTTTTATTAGAAAATACCCTATGGCCTGCGGCCAAAAGCATTTGGAGTGAAGGCCCTGGCGGAGGAGCTTTCAATGGCTTAAATGTTGAATTTGCAGATATTCGTGTCGGACCAGACGGTATTGGCGGTGGTGGAATGAAGCCCATTCCTTTTGACATTTTAGCCAAAAGAGCCCATGAGATGGGGCTCATCACCGGAGTTGCTGTTCACGGCTATTCAAGCTGGCAGTGGGCTCGCGCAGAGTTCGATATCCCAACTGTCGGCTTAAAAAATCTCCCTCTCGATGCAATATCCGTTCGTTATGGCGAAGGTGCTCCACAAGAACTGAAAAAACAGATGACAACTGGCGGTTACCATTTTATTAAACGTAAAATTGCCTATTACCCACCAACACAACGCGCAAAAGCTGACCCAACTACGGTCACACCAGCTTCCTGCCTCGTAGAGCTCAACGTCAATACCATGACGGGTGAGATCGATATCATGCGCCACCATATGATTATGGACCCCGGTACGATGATTGTCCCTGAATTGGTTTCAGGCCAAATTCAAGGGGGCACCGCTATGGGTATTGGCCACGCATTGATGGAAGAATTGCCACTGTATGAAGATGGGCCAGGTAATGGAACCTGGAACTTTAATCGCTATGTTCTACCACGCGCAAAAGATGTTGCTGTTTGGCAACAAACCATTGATTACTTACCTCCCCTATCGGAAACTTCGCCACCAAAAGGCATGGCAGAACTGGGAATGATCCCTATCTTACCTGCGACGAGTAACGCATTAACCCATGCGACAGGTAAGCGTTTCTATGAATTTCCTATCACGGTAGATAAAATTAAAAAGGCACTCTCATGAAAATCAACAATGCCGTTCCGATTATTGAGCGCAAGCCGCTAACTCTGACCATTAATGGCCAAAAAATTGGTCCTATTGACGTCCCTGTTGGGATGCCAATGATTGAGTTTTTACATGAATACCTTGACCTCACAGGCACCCACTTTGGTTGCGGGCAAGGGATCTGCCATGCTTGCACCATTATGGAAATTCAGCCCGATGGCTCAACGGTTGAAAGCCGTACCTGTATCTTTGGTGCCCATTATTTCAACAATAAAAATATTGTTACCATCGAAGGGCAAGCCAAACTGGATGAACAAGGTAAAGTTGTTGAATTAACGCCAATTCAACAAGCTTTTATCGAAAACTTTTCGTTCCAGTGTGGCTATTGTGCCCCCGGTTTCGTCACGGGTGCGACGGTATTTCTTGATAAACTGAAAAAAAAACCAGTGAAACGAAACCAACTCGAACATGCGATTGAAGAAGCCCTCAATGAGCATATTTGCCGTTGTACAGGCTATGTTCGCTATTATGAAGCTGTGAGGAAAGTCGCTCTCGACACTCCTGGCTGCGTGATCGATTAGGGAGAAACCTCATGGCTAAATCCAGCTCTTTACGTAAAAGCATTTATATTATTATCTTATTATTCATCATATTAATGCTTGCGATCCTATTTGGTGCTTTTCGTACCTCCAGTATCGGCCCTGATTTAGATAAACCGCTGACTTCAGAAGAAGTCGCCAAATTGCTGCCAAGAGGGCAAGAATTGGCAACGGCTGGAGATTGCTTTGGTTGCCACTCATTACCTGAAGGGCCATTGGCTGCGGGGGGGCGTGCTATCGGAACCCCTTTTGGTACCATTTATTCCACAAATATCACGCCTGATAAGCAATTTGGTATCGGTAACTATACCCGTGCTGATTTCCATCGTGCTTTGAAAGACGGAATTGGTAAAGAAAGAGGCAATCTCTACCCTGCCATGCCGTTTGTATTTACCCATATGACGACATCAGATGATATTGATGCCCTGTATGCTTATGTGATGTCACTTCCGCCAATCAATGTACCAAACAAAGAAAATACAGGTGTATTTGTCCTACCCGTTCGCCCATTTATGAACTTCTGGACTTTACTCAATTTCCCTAAACAAAATGCACCTCATGACCCACAACGCTCTGCCGAGTGGAACCGAGGTGCTTATATTGTTGAAGGTCTAGCACACTGTGGCGCTTGTCACTCACCACGTAATTTAATGATGGGTGTCGAGTTTTCACGGTCACTTCAAGGGGGTGAAGAAGCCGGTTTAGCAATCCCTGATATTACAGCCGAAGCGCTTTCCAAACATGGGTACGATACCGCCTCTTTGCGCCAATTCCTGCTTACAGGGAATGCCCCGCAAGGTTCTGCATTTGCAGATATGAGCACAGTGACTCATTTTTCTACTAGTCAGATGAATAAAAGCGATGTTGATGATATGGCAATTTATTTAATGACGGATCAACAAGGAAAAATACTGGGAGCCAAAGCTCCGCCTGCTCCATTGCCCGAGGCAAACTCACCAGCCGTGGGTAATGTCAGTCAAATCATGGAAACAGGTCGCTTAATGTATATGTCTACCTGCGCAGGCTGCCACGGGATCACAGGAGAAGGTGTACCTAATGGTATTCCAGCGTTAAAAGGTAACGCCATCTTAGCTATGAACAGCCCCGAAACCTTTATCAGTGTAGTGTTAACGGGTATTCCAACCACCACTTTCCCAAATGGGCAGCGTATGTATGCAATGCCAAGTTTTGCCGATGATTTAACGCCACAAGAAATGGCAGATTTAATATCATGGGCACGCGCCGAATGGGGGGGACAAGGTAAACCCGTCACCGCCGAACAAGTTGAAAAACTGAAAAAAGCAGCTCAATAATCATTCATCGCTTCTCTTCAAATGACTTATTTGTTGAAGGGAAGCGTCATTATTATTTTCATTACGATATTTGAATAAAATCCCCATTAATATTCTTGTTATCTAAAAGCTTATCTTGAATTAATCCCACATGCAGGTTTTCGAAATGCTTTCTTTGATAACCATTGAATTCATCGACAACTTTTAACTTCAGCATAAAAATCAATGACAGATCTTGGGTAATGACTGACAACTCAAAATTAGAGTTTAATATCAGAGCTAAAATGCTAATAAGTCACTATAATAACAATGAGTATCGTGAACAATCAGGAATGATTTTTATATGAATTTTTATGGGATAGATTATTTGCAAGCGCAGTCTAATATAAATGATTATTTAAAATACATTGTCATTTTTGGAACTTTATTTGCTTTAATCATTTTTTTCATCCTGTATATGCGACATCGCCTACAAACTAAATATCGGGATTTAACGATTATCGCCTTCCTATTTTTACTTTTCATTTCAGGTATTCAGTATCAAGATTATACCGATAGTCAAAATATACACTCAAAATCATCCCAAATGGTTAATTTCGTAAGGTTATTATCAAAAGAAAAAGGTGTAGATATAAATTCTATATTTTCTAACTCTGTACAATTATCCGATGGCATCATCATTAAAGTTGATGACCGGTATTACCGCATTCATTTAAGCTTAGATCAACAAACGTACAGCTTAGAAAAAGTTTGGTTAACAAATCCCGAAATTAAAATCATAAAAAAATAAGGCATGAAATGATTATTTATACACCTATTATTATAAAACTTGGATTGGGGATTCTATGCCTGATTGTTCAAATAAACCTCATGGGCAAAGGGAATTTAGCCCCCTCATCCGCAATGGATCAAGTCCAAAACTATGTTCTAGGCGGTATTATCGGTGGCGTCATTTACAATGAATCAATAACAGTACTGCAATTTATACTCGTGTTAATCATCTGGACTCTGCTTGTTTTTGCCCTTAAATTTTTAAAAGAGAACAATCCATTCATTAAACGAATTATTGATGGCAAACCTATAACCTTGGTACACAATGGTAGCGTTAACGTTAAAGAGTGTCTAAAAAATGGTGTTTCCGCTAATGATTTGATGTTCAAACTAAGATCAAATGGCATTTACGAAATAGAGCAGCTAAAACGCGTTGTTCTCGAACAAAATGGGCAATTGACCATTATCCAAAGTGGCGATGAAAATATACGTTATCCAATTATCGTAGATGGCTTAGCTAACTATGACTTACTCGAAATCATCGACAAAGACATTGAGTGGTTAGAAGACAGTATCTCGAAACAAGGTTTCAGTAAAATCAGTGAAGTGTATTTAGGTGAGTATTTGTCTGGTAGGATTAATTTATATGGATATGAAAAAAAGAATAACGCAGATTAAGTTAGATTTACGCCTTGTATAGGACTGACGGAATGCTTACCACTTTTTGTAGTTTGTCTCGCACCTGTTTTAGTGATAAATCAGGATATTATCCAACTAAACCTCCCTTCAAACCGATAAGAACACGAACACGAGATAGAACCTTTTTCACTAACCTGTATCAAAAATCCTCATCCATCTGCTATCATGTGCCCCTGAAAACTTCACCTCCATAAATGAGCTTCTGTTTTTTATCTGTTTCGTAAATGCCTTTATGCATCGTAGCTTTTGTCTCTAGGGACTTTAGCCTGCAAAGCAGTAACAGAAAAAACAAAATTTCTTTTATTTTTTATAAAGTTAAATACTCAGCGACAACACAGAATAGTACAGAATGAATACACAGAAAGAACAATACAACTTAAACAAACTCCAAAAAAGAATTCGTCGTGATGTTGGGCAAGCCATCGCCGATTTTAATATGATCGAAGAAGGCGACCGTATCATGGTCTGCCTATCTGGGGGAAAAGATAGCTACACCTTGCTGTCTATTTTACAAAGCCTGCAAAAAAGTGCCCCAATTTCATTCTCTTTGGTCGCTGTTAACTTAGACCAAAAACAACCGGGCTTCCCTGAACACATTTTGCCAGCTTACTTAGACGAACTCGGTGTTGAGTATAAAATTGTTGAAGAAAATACCTACGGCATCGTAAAAGAAAAAATTCCTGAAGGGAAAACCACTTGTTCCCTGTGCTCTCGCTTACGTCGCGGTATCTTATATCGCACCGCGACAGAGTTAGGCGCGACCAAAATTGCACTTGGCCATCACCGCGACGATATTTTACAGACCCTGTTTTTAAACATGTTTTACGGCGGTAAATTAAAAGGCATGCCACCAAAATTGATGAGCGACGATGGCAAGCACATTGTTATTCGCCCTCTGGCCTATTGCCGCGAAAAAGATATTGAGCGTTTTGCTGAAGCTAAAGGATTCCCTATCATTCCTTGTAACTTGTGTGGATCCCAGCCTAATTTACAGCGCCAAGTTATTAAAGAGATGCTGCGCGATTGGGATAAACGTTACCCTGGACGTATTGAAACCATGTTTAGAGCAACTCAAAACGTTGTATCATCTCACTTATGTGATACTGAACTATTTGATTTTAAAAACATTTCACATGGTGATGCAGTGATCAATGGTGGTGATATGGCTTTTGACCGCGAAGAATTGCCTGCTCAGCCAATGATTGATGAAGATGATCAGCCAGACTACAGTGCTGACCGCTTAGATGTGATTGAAGTTAAGTAAGATAATAAAAATTGATCCGCTACCTCTGGAGAAATTCAGGGTGGCGTCAGATTTTATGCAAAAAAAAGCCGATGTAAAATACATCGGCATTACAGTGGTCAATTATTCTGTATAAGAACTCAATATGAGAAAAACTACAATTATGGAGCACAACGTTCATCGCTCAACGTTGCATTCACCTGCGGGAGTAATATTGCCTTAAAACCCTATACCCTTTATTGATTTATCTCAAACTAGCGCCCATTATCCAGAGCAATTCACCTTTCTTATAGCCATCGACTTCTTTTTAACCACCAAAATACCGTAGCGATTAAGCAGGCGAGTAATAAACAAAAAGCACTAAAGGCAAACTTAAATTCATTACCGGGGATCCCCCCTAAGTTCACACCAAATAAACCGGTTAAAAATGTGGTTGGTAAAAATATCATCGCCATTAATGACATGGTATAGATTCGGCGATTCATCATTTCTGTCATCATATTCGTAATTTCATCAGACATAATGGCAGTACGAGCAATAAAACCATCTAAATCTTCAATACAGCGCCCTAATCGGTCTGAAATTTCTTGTAAACGACGTCTGTCGTTATCATCTAACCATAATAATTTTTCAGCGGTTAATCGAGAGAACATATCCCGCTGCGGCGCCATATAACGGCGCACAACAATAATCTGTTTACGCAATAACGCTAATTCCCCGCGTTCAGGAATTTCGCCATGTAATATCACATTTTCCATTTCAATGAGACGTTCATGAAGAGAATCGGTGAAATCACTAATTTCATCGGTCATTGCATCTGTGACATCGGCAAGCCATTCACCGGTACTCTGAGCACCAACGCCTTCTTTAAGATCATCAATAACAGAATCCAATGAGTGAACACGTCGGTGACGACATGAAACAATCAAACGGCTATTCATAAAGATACGAAAGGCCACCAATTGTTCAGGTCGCTGCCCTGCCGTGTTATTCAGGGTTTGTAATGTCAGCAGAACGCCATCACCAATACGCACCATCCGCATACGATTCATTTTACCCGTCAGTGACGATTTCACTTGGTCATTAAACAAATCAGTCTGTTGGATCCAGCTAGACGTCTCTTTATTTTTATAATCGTAATGCAGCCAAAATGGAGATTGCTGTGTTGCAGTGGCATTTAAATCGATTGGAAGAACACCACCGTCTCCATCTAACTGAAAGGCATGAACGGGGCTAGAGTGTTGAAATTGCGATCCATAGGTCGATGCCATGCAATATCTCCTTAAATTGAAAAGTAAGGTATTTTTAGTTGATTAAAGGGAATATTGCAATGATTTCAATAACAAAATCAAAATACAAAGTTTAAGTAGGTGTTAAGCAAAGGAAAATAAAAACAGTAAAATAAGATGTTATGCAAAATTTATAGCCCAATGAAATTTCTCAATTTTTGCTAGAGAGATCCCATTTGATTGACACAAATTAGCAATAAAACCGCAAAGTTTTTTCCTATTATTAGCCCTGTAGTGTTTATTCCTTTTTGGTCCTCCTTCCGACTCTCCAGTGGAAGGAGTTTTTTTATTTTGGGTCTCCCAAAATTTAGCCTGCACATCTGCACTTGCTAAATATCATTCTAATGCTTAATCATATAGAAGCTATGGCTATATGCCACATCCTCTGGATTTTCAATCGGATAACCTTTTAACCACGGTTTAATCAAGCGCGCATTCGTATATTGATAGATTGGCGCAATTGGCGCTTCTTTTGCAATAATGGCTTCTGCTTGGTTGTAATACATATTACGCTGCGCATCATTCGTTTCAATACTGGCTGAAGTCATTAATGCGTCATATTGCGGATTACTAAACTTAGGAATATTGCCACTATGTTGAGAAGTTAGCAGTGATAAGAATGTCGATGGCTCATTAAAATCACCAATCCAAGAAGCACGGATCACATCAAAATTTCCGGTGTTACGGCTATCAATATAGGTTTTCCACTCTTGGTTAACTAATTTAACTTGTACCCCGAGTTTTTTCTTCCACATAGAAGCAATCGCAATGGCAATTTTTTGATGGTTTTCCGAGCTGTTATACAGCAACGTCAATTCCAAAGGATGCGTTTCACTGTACCCTGCCTGTTTCAATAACGCTTTGGCTTGTTGATCTAACTCTTTTTGTTTATGTGTCTGATATAGCCCTTTTTGTGGCTTAAAACCTGCTGTCACATCGGGTGTAAAATAATTAGCGGGTTTTTCCCCTGTCCCTAAGACTTTGCTAGCAATCAATTGGCGGTCAATTGCCATTGATAATGCCTGACGAACCCTGACATCATTGGTCGGCTCGCGCTGGGTATTAAATGCGTAGTAATAGGTACCTAGTTGATCCGGAGTAAAAACTTCGTTAGGAATATCTTGTAATAATTTTTGATAGCGCTGCTTTGGAAAGGATTCCGTGATATCTAAATCCCCCGCCAAATAGCGGTTAGTCGCATGAGATTCTTGGTTGATGGGAACAAAAGTCACTTTAGTGATCACTGTATTTTTATGATCCCAATAGTGCGGATTTGGTGTTAATACGATTTTCTCGTTAACAACGCGGTCATTCAGCTCAAACGCCCCGTTTCCAACCAAATTACCGACTTTAATCCAATCTGCTCCATATTGTTCAATAGTTCCGCGATGAACCGGAAATAAGCTAAAATTTGCGGTTAATGACGGGAAATAAGGAACTGGCTTATTTAACACAATTTTCAATGTGTGTTTATCGACAGCTTCCACCCCTAACTGTTCTGGCGGCAACTTACCATCAATAATATCCTGCGCATTATTAATTCCTGCTAATGCTGCAAACCAAGCAAATGGCGATGTATTGGTTGGCGTGACTAAACGACGCCAGCTGTAAACGAAATCATCAGCGGTAACTGGTTCGCCATTCGACCATGACGCTTCAGGGCGTAACTGAAAAATCCAAGTGCGATTGTCATCGGTTTGCCAATTTAGTGCGACACCCGGTATCGGCTTCCCATGATTATCTTGATTAACTAAGCCTTCAAACAAATCACGCATCACTTGAGCTTCAGTCAGTCCAACAGATTTAATTGGGTCTAACGATGCTGGCTCATCTTTCAGATGGCGCACAACTTCTTGATTTTCTGATAAAACAGTACCAGCAGGAACCGTAGCACTGATAACCGATGTAGAAAGGAAAAGTGATGAAATGAATACAGCTAAAGAGGTCAATGAACGTTTATGCATATTATTATTTCTATCTATTAATCAAAAAGAGGATTACTCAGCGTTATTCGCTAAGCTTTGATGAATTAACCCATTACAAACTGCTAAATTGATATTTGACATGCCAAGGTATTCATCGTGATAGGCGAATAACTCATTGACTTGATTGTCAGTTTAAAATTAGCTTTCGCTTCATCATATAACAAGTAAAACACGGCACAAAGCGCTCTTTTTATCGCGTTGAATATGGTATTTTAAGATGATACATAATAAAAAACATAAACTCTTAATAGGGCTTATTACTTGTATAATGCAGTGCAACCTTCTTACTTAGCACACCGAGAAGGCAACAATACAATTCGGTCAATAATAGGATTTAAAAACAGAAAGTTAAGAATGTGAAATTACGTAATAATTTGATTTTAAAAATTATTTGATATTTTCATCTTCTGTAACTCAACCTATAAACGGGAGAAAAACGAATGTCACAGACAGTAAAACTCAAAGGCAATAGCATTTCACTTGCAGGTACTTTTTTACAAGTGGGCTCACAAGCTAAACCTTTCACTTTAGTCGCTAAAGATTTAAGTGAAGCAACCTTAGATACTTACCAAGGTAAGCGCAAAGTTCTGAATATTTTCCCAAGCGTAGATACCGGTGTTTGCGCCGCTTCTGTGCGTAAATTCAATCAATTAGCCAACGGTTTAGACAACACTGTTGTGTTATGTATCTCTGCTGACTTACCTTTTGCTCAAGCACGTTTTTGTGGTGCAGAAGGCTTAGACAATGTGGTGACATTATCTTCATTCCGTAGTGATTTTGCCCAAGATTACGGCGTTGAAATGACCACTGGACCATTAAAAGGTTTAACGGCTCGTTCTGTCGTTGTATTAGATGAGAACGACAAAGTGATTTACAGCCAATTAGTGCCTGAAATTACTGAAGAACCTGATTATGATAATGCGCTAAATAGCCTGAAATAATCTTAAATTATGATGAACCACAATCGCCGATGCTTTCGGTGATTGTGGCTTCATTTGATAGGGGTTGAGGGGTTATCAATCATGTTTTTAATCAACATAAGCCCAAAATAACGGTTTGTGGTTTTTCGCGTTGACCACGTTCGTAAAAATTATATTTTCTTTCATCATACTCACTAACGAGTGCGACAACGTACTTAATACCCGTAGAGCCTGCTCTTGGGTCACAGGGCAACAAGACGTAAGAATATCGATAATCAAATCCCGTGGTTTAACACCATTTTTGACTAACACATCCCACGTAAAACGATTTTTTTTCGCTAAATAGTTCGCAGCTGCCTTATTCATTAAATAAAGTTCTGCGGCGGTATTTGCGGATTCAAACATATCACCTTGATAGTGACATTTAGACATATATTCACGTAGCTTGAAATTGACAATAAAATTAATCGTAAATTGTTCCATTGCAACTCCTTAAAGGTATAAAACCCGCGTTGCTAATATTAATAATCAATGCACAACTTAAGCATTTTTTATCGTTAATTTAAAAATTAAAGCGTTGGTCATCATTTTTATAGCAGAAAAAACAACCAATCCGCAATGATCGGGGCGTCGTTTTACAATGAAAAATATGTAAATTTAGTTTAATCGAGTAAGCTCACTCAATTCTTTAACTGATTTGAATGAGTGAGCTTATTTATCTGGTATGTTTTATTAATACTAGCTGAATGGATGTTAGTCAGGGAAATATCTTATTTCGAGCAAAGTCTCTTTATTATCTTGAATAAATTGGAGGTACGTTTCTCCCCCTGGAAAACTTTGCTCAATCTCTAATTTTTTGTCCCCGCTCCATCGATAAATAATCAATTGACAGTTATCATCTGAGCAAGTCACTTCTTTGTTCTTATTTGGTTCTAACTTAGCCTCTAAAAACTTTTTATCGTCACCAATCAGGTTACGATATTCTTGATAAGCGCTAAGTAGTGAGCTATTTGGGAAATGACACTGAGTTAGTGCGCCATTTTCATATACGTCTTCCATGGATTGCTCTGCATTTTTACAGAGTTTATCAATCAGCTTATTATTCGGTTTTTCTTGTGCAACAGCACCAATACTCACACTCATTAATACGCTAATTAAACCCAATTTAAACCATTTTTTCATTATGTTAATCTTGCTCTTTCTTGGTACTTAGCCCGTATTCTCGCAATTTGTTGGCAATAGCGGTATGAGAAATATCTAAACGTTTAGCCAATTTACGCGTACTCGGATAATCACGATATAACCTCGCCAACACCGAGGCTTCATAGCGTTTGGTTATTTCATCCAGTGACCCATTTAATGTATCTAACGCAATCGCAGGCGCGTTAACTGCATCAGGAAGTTGGATATCACCAACATCCAGAATATCGCCATTAAATTGCGATAGCCCTTGGTATAACGCATTACGTAATTGTCTAACATTGCCCGGCCAATAATAGGCGCTGAGTGATTCAATTAATGCTGGTGAGATTTTTGGCTCATCAATATTTAATTCTTTGGCAAAATTAGACACAAAAACTTTCGTGAGCGGTTTAATATCTTCGCTACGCTCTCTTAATGGAGGGATCGTGAGCGTTATGACATTCAAGCGGTAATAGAGATCTTCACGGAATTTTTTCTGTTCCACTAGCTCAGGTAAATTTTTCTGTGTCGCACAAATCACACGTACATTGACTTTGACTTCATGCTCTTCGCCAACACGTCGGAATGTTCCGTCGTTCAGAAAACGTAATAGTTTAATTTGCATTTGAGGGGACATTTCAGCAATTTCATCCAGCAAGACAGTGCCGCCATTCGCTTGCTCAAAAAAGCCTTTTTTCCCTTCAACCGCATTTGGATAAGCCCCTGCTGCATAACCAAATAATTCACTTTCAACGACATCATCAGGCATAGAAGCACAGTTCAATCCTAAAAATGGCGCATTGCCACGAGCACTGTGCAAATGGCAGGCTTTTGCCAGAATATCTTTACCCGTTCCGGTTTCCCCGACAAGCAATAACGGCTCATCCAGCATCGCAACGCGCTTAGCACGCTCAACGACTTGGATCATCGCAGGACTGACCGCCACAATCTGGTTAAATCCACGGTTTTCAATATCAACTTCAGCCACTTGCTTACGTTGATTTTCAAGGATTGCCACAGATTTGAGTAAGATCACCGCCCCTGTGCAGTGAGATTTTCCATCTTCATCGGCGAGAATAATTGGCGTAACCTGCATTAAATAGTCACTGCCTTTGACCGAAATTCGTTCGGTGTATGGTTCTGGAGACTCACGTTCAAACCAACGATGTAAACCATGGTTAGGGATTAACTGAGAGAAGGATTTTTGTTTGATTTTAGTTTCATCAACCCCAAAAAGTTGCAAACTCATTGGGTTAACCAGCTCAACATTCAGTTTATTATCAATGGATAAAACGGGCTCAGGGAAGGAATTGAGTAAAGCCCACACTGCTTTATGCTCACGTTCGGAGGGCATAAAGTAGATGCGGCGAACATCAATTACCCCGTTTATACGGCGGATCTCTGCCATTAACGTACTGAAAACCTGAAAATCTACCGGTGCAAAATTCAGGTAAATTCGACGTTGAGCTGAAATTTCAATGCCTTTTAAGTCAATGTTTTGTAGGACTAAAAGATCAAGTAATTCACGCGTTAAACCGATTCGGTCTTGGCAGGTCACTTCGAGGCGCATGATGAAACCTTTTGTAGAGAACATAATTGCTAATATTTTAGCGTTAAACAGGCCAGTAATACAGAGCCGTGTCACATATTGTTGACACTCGTCTAGTTTCTAATAAATATCAGCAGCATCTCTTTCTTTAACTCGAGGATTGTAGATTAATTCGACAGGGAATTGCCCTTTTAGACATGACTAGCAGGATGGTCAAAACTGTCAACTCATCCTGCCAGCAAAATTTACAGCTTATGGACTCTCTTTTTTTGAGGGAATGGCATTTTTCAGTTGGCCAATTAATTGACGGCGAAAATCACCTAATTTCGGTTTGTCTTCTATCCAAGGTAATGGACGGCATAACTCCATCGCCTTAATACCTAATCGAGCGGTCAGAAGACCTGCACCAATTCCTTGCGCAGCGCGTGTTGACAAGCGTGCAGTAATATCCTGCGATAGCCAATCCATTCCGACCTCGCGAATAAGCTCAGAAGCCCCTGCAAATGCAATATTAATCAGCACCATACGGAATAATCGGATCCGACTATAGTAGCCCAATTCGATACCATAAATGGCGGCAATACGGTTGATTAAACGAATGTTTCGCCACGCAATAAATGCCATATCGACAATGGCCAATGGACTAACCGCTATCATCAAGGCTGACTCTGCCGACGAACGACTGATCTCTTTACGCGCTTGCTCATCAAGGATCGGTTGTACTAATTTGCTATACAGTTCAATAACCTCGCGGTCATTATGCGAATCGTGAACCGTGGCTTGCCAGCTTTGAATTGCAGGGTGTTGCATCGGTAATGCAGACTGTTTGGCGAGCTTTTCACAAAATGCTTTACCCTGCCCCATGCCGTGGCTATGAAGCAATTCACGTGCAAAATCACGCTCCTCTGCACGCTCTCTGAGCCGATACAAGCGACGCCATTCACCAATGACTGAACCCACACCAGCGACTACAATTAAGCCCCCCGCCGCTGCGGTGCCTAACGCTGTCCAGTCTTGAGTTATCCATGATTGATGGATCCAAAGACCTAATTGCGCGACAACGCTCACTCCAAAAATGCCTGCGGCAGCACCAACTAACTTACGCCAGAAACTGCGTTTAGGTTTTAAGGCTTCATTGATGAGACTTTCAACTTCACCATCTTGGCTATCTTGTTCTTCTTGTATATCGACCGGTACAAATTTTTCAAACGCTTTTTCATCAAAAGTTTGCGCTTGTTTTAATGGTTCCATAGTCGGCTTGTCGGCCTTATCGGCAAAGTCCACACGCTGTTTTAGAGGTTCACTCATTTCAGTTTATCTCCTAACAAAAATTCCAGAGCACTGTCCATGCGAATATGTGGCAACGGTTGATCTAACGGCGTTGGCCGAGGGCGGAAATTTTCAAATTGAAAGCCTTGCTGCTGCCAAAACTGTTCATTAGGCAAGCGTTTTGGGACATCACCGGGATAGAACGTTAAGGGCTGCCCATCGCTGAGTCGCTCACCTTTTAAAGCCGGTAATTTTTCCCCCTTGTAGTCCACAATGCCGCTTTCGGTTGCTTGAATAGAAGCCAGACCCACACAGTCCATGCTGATCCCTTCAAATGCCGCATTTTGCCAAGCATCTTGGACTAATTGCTGCAATAACGAGACCAAATTTGCATGTTGGTCTGGCGTTACATGATCCGATTTACTGGCGGCAAAGAGTAGCTTATCAATGCATGGAGAAAACATGCGTCTGAGCAATGTGCGCTTTCCATAATGAAAGCTGCGCATTAGCTGGGTTAGCGCCATTCGCATATCGTTGAAGGCGTCTGCACCGCTATTTAAAGGCTGCAAACAGTCCACCAGCACAATTTGTCGATCAAAACGCTGGAAATGATCCTTATAAAACCCTTTCACCACATGGTCACAATAGTATTGATAGCGACGCTGTAATGCGCCGATATTAGTGTTTTTATCTGCTTGCGCTAACTGTTTTTCACCATATTTTTCGATATTTGGCCATGGGAAGAATTGTAATGCAGGTGCTCCCGCTAACTCTCCGGGTAAAACAAATCGCCCAGGCTGAATAAAATGCTGCCCTTGTTGCTTACATTCATGTAGATATGCAGTGTAAGCATTCGAAATTTCAGCCAATAGATTTTCATCGACGGGAGCTAATGGGTCACATTTTTGGCAGAGCTGTAGCCATTCATTAGCGAGCTCCTCACGCTTACCTTTAAGTAGCACTTTCATTTGGCTAGACCAGGTTAAATAGTTCAGATCTAGCATTGGTAAATCCAGTAGCCACTCCCCCGGATAATCGACAATTTCTAAGTACAGGGAGGAGTTATCGACAAAATGTCGAACAAACGAATCATTCGAACGGTAATGAATTTTTAAGCGAATTTCGCTCACGCCACGGGTAGGCGTTGGCCATTGGGGCGGGTCGCCATAAAGCGATGCAATTCCCTCATCATAAGCAAAACGCGGAATTGACATATCGCGCTGTGGAATGCGTTTTACCCCTAGAATTCGTTTATCTCTTGCCGCCGAAAATAGCGGAAGACGCGCTCCCGTGGTGGTGTTAAGAAGTTGGTTAACGAGAGAAGTGATGAATGCGGTTTTGCCACTGCGGCTTAGTCCAGTGACAGCAAGCCTTACATGGCGGTCAACGCTACGGTTCATTAAGTCAGTTAATTCATTTTGTAGCCGTTTCATAATGCTCCTAGTTCTCGCTCTCCCAATAAAAATATAAAGGGAATACAGTCATTAAACTCTATTCCCATTTATGTGATGGTGCAAATCAGTTGTTATAGATGACGAAACTTGCTGTTAACGGTATAAGTGTCCGAGGTGACATAGCGCTCCATTTGGCGCAGTTTCATTTCCCCAGCTTGTAGCTGAGCATCAATTTGGTTTAATAGTGTTGTCACTTCTGGTCCGATATCCTGCTCGCTTCGGTAACCGCTTGGCGCAGCTTCCACAAAGAAACACATCACCACATAGACTATCAAGGTCAATCCAAAACTCATAAACAGGGCAAGTACAGCCAATGCTCTGACCAAAGCAACCGGTAACTCTAAATATTCAGCGAGACCGGAACAAACACCACCAAAAACACGTTTATCCGTTAAGCGATATAACTTGCGGTTGCGAAAATTAGTCATTATTTTTGCCTCCAATTTGGGTGCTCGGCATCTAAAATATCTTCCAGTGTTTTGATACGTTGCTGCATACGCGACGACTGCTCTGCCAATTGCATCAAACGTTGTACTTCATTTTCAGTAAGCTGACTTCCCTGCCCATTGTTTTTCTTACCATAATGGAGCCACAACCAAATCGGCAGAACAAAAATGACAAAGATGATTAATACGAGAGACAGTAAAACGTAGCCCATCACATTTCCTTATTTATGGTTATTTAGCCTAGCGCACTGGCGCAATGAAATCACTGCGCCTTGCGTGTTGAATATTATTCGTCTTTATTGATTTTAGCTTTAAGCGCGGCTAACTGGGCACTAATTTCGTCATCTGCTTTTAACTCAGCAAATTGCTGTTCTAAAGAGCGTTGTTTACCAATACCGTAGCTTTGCGCTTCGCCTTCCATATGGTCAATGCGACGTTCGAACTGTTCAAAACGCGCCATTGCTTCATCCAGTTTACCACTATCTAACTGGCGACGAACATTACGGCTTGATTGTGCAGCTTCTAAACGTACGGTCATTGATTGCTGTTTTGCACGCGTTTCTTGCAGTTTATTTTCTAATTCCGTGATTTCGCCTTTTAAGCGAGTCAGTGTTTCATCAACAATAATCAGTTCATGCTTTAGCGTATCGACCATGGCACTGACTTTTTGCTTTTCAATTAATGCAGCGCGAGCTAAATCTTCTTTATCTTTGATTAATGCCAGTTCCGCTTTTTCTTGCCATTCTGCAATTTGTTTTTCGCCCATTTCGACGCGGCGCTCTAAACTTTTTTTCTCAGCTAGAGTACGTGCTGAGGTGGAGCGGATTTCCACTAACATGTCTTCCATTTCCTGAATCATCAGGCGGATCATTTTCTGCGGATCTTCAGCTTTATCAAGCAGTGAAGCGATGTTGGCATTAATGATGTCGGCAAAACGTGAAAAAATACCCATAATTTATATCCTCTTGATGGATGTTATCTTTCTGTAGAGCCTCAACCCGATGTTGGCGTCCAACCAATACGTGATGCTCCATGAATATAAAATTGAAATTATTAAACCGATAATTATTTCAACCTCTATCTATTACAACTCTAAGATAGCAAGTGGCGTGCCAACTTTATTAAAAAATACATAACCAATTAATAAATAACAAAAATATTATTTTAATGTCTATCGATGGTTATTTATACTATAGTTAGCAATAGGTAAAATTAACCAATATTTGGTAAAAATAACCATGACAGAGACTAATAATACTATTCTTGGTGTATCGAGTAATTTCCTCGATGTCCTAGAACGTGCTTCTGAGCTTGCCAAGCTAAATAAACCTGTACTTGTTATTGGTGAACGAGGAACAGGTAAAGAGTTAATCGCGGATCGCCTTCACTATCTATCTCCCCGCTGGCAAGAGCCTTTTATCTCCTTAAATTGCAGCGGACTCAATGAGAACTTGCTGGATTCTGAATTATTTGGACATGAAGCAGGTTCTTTTACCGGAGCGCAGAAACGCCATCAAGGTCGCTTTGAACGTGCAGATAAAGGTACGTTATTCCTTGATGAGCTGGCAACCGCACCGATGTCCGTGCAAGAAAAACTTTTGCGTGTCATTGAGTATGGTGAATTAGAGCGTGTGGGAGGAAGTCAGTCATTAAAAGTGGATGTTCGCTTGGTCTGTGCCACTAACGCCAATCTTCCTGAATTGGCTCGCCAAGGGCTTTTTCGCGCTGACCTACTCGACAGAATTGCCTTTGAAGTGCTACGCATGCCGCCATTACGTGAACGTGTTCCTGATATTTTGTTATTGGCTGAGCACTTTGCCATTGGCATGGTACGTGAGCTAAAACGTGCTTATTTCACTGGATTTTCTGACAAAGCCCAGCAAATACTGATGCGATATTCTTGGCCGGGTAATATTCGTGAATTGAAAAATGTCGTCGAGCGATCAGTTTATCGACATGGTGAAAGTGACTTACCGGTGGATACGATTATTTTAGATCCCTTTGGTGAGAAGCTAGCAGAGCTTCATGAGATGCCAGCGGCGCCATCAGAAAGCCCCAAATTGGCACCCGTTTTTCCTTTTGACTTACGCCAATGGCAACTGGAGTCAGAAAAACAGTATGTGGAAGAGGCGCTACGCCAAGCTAATTTTAATCAACGCAAAGCGGCCCAATGCCTATCGCTGAGCTATGACCAATTTCGAGGATTGATAAAGAAACATCAAATTAGCTTGGAAAGCTGATTTTTACGCAAAAAAAAGCCAGCACCCGAGCTGGCTATATAACTAAAACACTGAAAGCAATAAAACACTGGAAGCAATGTGAGCAATGTCATGCCTTGTCTGCTAAAACTAAGCACTCAAGAGACTGAGTTAATGATAATAGTTATTAGTATCATTTGTAAAGCATTTTAATGCGATTATTTCTCATTAAGATTAAATTAAAAATAATAATAACCATTACAATTAGATAGGGTCTTATTGATTCTCATTTACACTTCAAAAGCTTCGCTCCCCTCGGCAGTATGAACAAAATATAACCACAAATTTTGCTTATACCCTGTTACCCTATTTTTACGCTACAATAAGGCAATTCAGGTCAACGATATTAGCTCTATGCGCCTTTTAACTCTTTGGTTTTTATTTACTGTTTCTCTTTCTGCATTGGCAGAGCAAACAGACATAAGCTACAAAGACACCATAGCCAATGATGTCCCGGCCGATATTCGCCAAAATGGCTTTATTTACTGCGTCAATGGCATTGTCACCACATTTAACCCACAACTCGCCAGTAGCGGGTTAATTATTGATCCCCTAGGTGCACAACTGTATGACCGCTTACTGGATGTTGACCCCTTTACGTATCGCCTGATCCCAGAGTTGGCTTCCCGCTGGGAAATTTTAGATAATGGCGCAACCTATCGGTTATATCTGAGAAAAGACGTCAAATTTCAAACCACACCTTGGTTTACACCAACGCGCAATATGAATGCCGATGATGTGGTATTCAGTTTTTCTCGCATGTTTGAAACCAGCAATCCTTACCATTTCATTAATGGCGGGCGCTACCCCTATTTTGACAGCCTGCAATTTGCGAGCAGCGTCGAAAGTATTAAAAAACTGAATAACTACACGGTGGAGTTTCGATTAAAATCCCCGGATGCCTCATTTTTATGGCATTTGGCGACTCACTACGCGCCCGTTTTATCTGCAGAATATGCGGATGAGCTTTCTGCTAGCAATCGCCAAGAAATGATAGATTGGCGCCCTGTCGGCACCGGCCCATTCTCTTTTGATGATTACCAAGCTGGGCAGTTTGTCCGTTTATTGCGTAATAAAGATTACTGGAAAGGTGAACCACGCATGGAAGAAGTGGTGGTAGATATGGGCGCGGGGGGTACCGGACGTATTTCTAAGCTACTCACTGGTGAGTGCGATGTCCTCGCGTACCCAGCCGCAAGTCAGTTAAAAGTGCTACGTGATGACCCTCGCCTACGTATTTCAATGCGTTCGGGAATGAATATCGCATATCTTGCGTTTAATACCAGCAAGCCGCCTCTCGACCAACTCAAGGTTCGCCAAGCGATTTCTTATGCAATTAATAATGAGCGACTCATGCAGTCCATTTATTATGGTACCGCAGAGACGGCGTCATCGATTCTCCCCCGTGCATCTTGGGCGTTTGATAACCAAACAAAAATAACCGATTACAATCCTGAGCTTGCTAAACAAATGTTGCAAGAAATGGGGCTAGAAAAATTAAAATTGGAATTATGGGTTCCTGTCGCATCCCAATCTTATAACCCTAGCCCATTGAAAATGGCGGAATTAATCCAAGCTGACCTCGCTCAAGTGGGTATCGTCATGAGCATCCGTTCAGTGGAAGGTCGCTTCCAAGAAAATCAATTAATGGATCGCTCCCACAATATGACACTAGCGGGCTGGACAACAGACAGTAATGACCCAGATAGTTTCTTCCGCCCACTGCTCAGTTGTGCCGCCATTGGCTCACAAACCAACTTAAGCCATTGGTGTGATTCTAAATTTGATGACGTTTTGCATAAAGCCTTACTAACGCAAGAGCTGGCAGACCGTATTGATTACTACCATCAAGCACAACAAATTCTCGCAGAAGAACTGCCTATATTGCCATTAGCTTATTCGCTGCGTTTACAAGCTTATCGTTTTGACATGAAAGGATTGGTGATCAGCGCGTTCGGCAATACTTCATTTGCTGGTGTTTATCGCGAAATGCAGGAACCGAAAAAAGCACCACCTCGGCAGCAGGAGCCGCAGCCATGATCATCTACTCACTGAGACGATTTCTGCTATTACTGGTGACGGTCTTCTTTTTGTCGCTAGTCAGTTTCAGCTTAAGCTATTTCACGCCTAATGCGCCTCTTAGCGGCGCATCACTCATTGATGCGTATATCTTCTATTTTGATGGCTTACTGCATTTCGATTTCGGCGTCTCTAGCATTAATGGAGAGCCTATCACCGAGCAACTAAAAGACACATTCCCTGCCACTATGGAACTGTGCATTCTCGCCTTTTTATTTGCGTTGTTTGTCGGGATCCCGCTAGGAATGATTGCCTCATTCTGGCGAAACAAACCCGTTGATATTGCAATTAGCACATTCGCCCTACTGGGTTTTTCCGTGCCTGTATTCGTTTTAGCGTTAGTACTAACCCTATTTTTCTCGCTTCACTTAGGATGGCTCCCCGTTTCCGGGCGAATCGACCTGCTTTATAACCTGAAGCCAGTGACAGGCTTTGCCCTTGTGGATGCGTGGCTTTCGGATTCGCCATACCGTAAAGATATGATCATCAACGTGTTAGAACATATGATCCTGCCAGTACTCACACTCGCATTAGCGCCAACCACAGAGGTCATTCGCTTAGTCCGGATTAGTACGGATGAGGTTGCTAGCAGTAACTACGTCAAAGCCGCAGCCACTCGTGGACTTTCTCGCTTTAAAATTATTCGCCGCCATATTTTTCATAACGCAATACCGCCAATTATCCCGAAATTGGGGCTACAATTCTCCACGATGCTAACATTAACCATGGTGACAGAATTAGTGTTTAACTGGCCGGGATTAGGCCGTTGGTTGGTTACTGCTATCCGCCAAGGAGATTACTCAGCGATTTCTGCAGGCGTGATGTTAATTGGCGCATTGGTGATCACCGTGAACGTGTTATCCGATATTTTAGGCGCAATGATGGACCCGTTAAAACATAAGGATTGGTATGTCCTCAGATAATTTTTATCGTGAACAGAAAATGCCATCCCCGACACGGGTGGTGTGGAATATTTTCTCCTCCGACATACTGGCAATGATCGGCTTTTTTGGGGTGATTTTTTTAATCGTCCTCTGTTTTGCTGGCCCTTATTTAGCACCTTATGCCATCGACCAACAATTTTTGGGCTACCAAATTACCCCCCCATCATGGTCACACTATGGTGAAGTGGCTTTCTTCTTTGGTACGGACGATTTAGGTCGTGATATTTTAAGTCGTCTCTTGATTGGTACTAAATCCACATTCGGCTCAGCCCTGTTGGTCACTGCGATTGCGACGATAATCGGCTTAGTGTTGGGTTGTCTTGCGGGCATGACCCGCGGACTGAAATCCGCTGTGTTTAACCACGTTCTGGATACCTTGCTATCGATCCCTTCCCTACTACTGGCGATTATCGTAGTGGCATTTATGGGTGCCAGTTTAACCAATGCGATGCTTGCGATTTGCCTCGCGCTGATCCCTCGTATGGTGCGTACCATCTACGTTGCCGTGCACGATGAGCTAGACAAAGAGTATATTGTGGCGGCTCGTTTAGATGGCGCTTCAAACATCTTTATTTTGTGGTACACCGTACTGCCAAACATTACCCCTATTTTGGTCACTGAATTAACCCGTGCTCTCTCCATTGCAATTTTGGATATTGCAGCATTAGGCTTTTTAGATTTAGGGGCACAACTCCCATCATCTGAATGGGGCGCTATGCTAGGCGATACGTTAGAATTGATTTATGTGGCACCGTGGACAGTCATTTTGCCCGGTGTTGCGATTATGTCGAGTGTCTTATTTGTGAACTTACTGGGTGATGGACTGCACCGAGCGATTAATTCGGGGGTGGAATAATGCCATTACTTGATATTCGTAATTTAACCATTGAATTTATGACGGCTAACGGCCCCGTCAAAGCCGTTGACCGTGTTTCCATGACCTTATCTGAAGGTGAGGTTCGTGGCTTAGTGGGTGAATCGGGTTCCGGTAAAAGCCTAATTGCGAAAGCCATTTGTGGGATCACCAAAGATAATATCCGCGTAACTGCGGACCGCTTTCGCTTCCAAGATATTGACCTCTTAAAGCTAAGTCCACGCAAGCGTCGTCGCCTGATTGGCCATAATATTTCGATGATTTTCCAAGAGCCACAATCCTGTCTTGACCCTGCGGCCGATATTGGGAAACAGCTGATCCAATCAATCCCCGGCTGGACATACAAAGGGCGCTGGTGGCAGCGCTTTAATTGGCGAAAACGCCGAGCAATTGAATTATTGCATCGTGTGGGTATCAAAGATCACAAAGATATCATGCACAGTTATCCGTACGAACTGACGGATGGTGAATGCCAAAAAGTCATGATCGCCATTGCGATTGCCAATCAGCCTCGCTTGTTGATTGCGGATGAGCCGACCAACGCGATGGAATCCACCACGCAGGCTCAAATTTTCCGTTTATTAGATAAATTAAACCAAAACAATAACATGGGAATTTTGCTGATCAGCCACGACATGGAAATGATGTCTAAATTGGTTGATCGAATTAATGTCCTGTATTGTGGCCAGACTGTAGAGAGTGCCACACCGAATGATATTTTACAGCGACCTCGACACCCTTATACGCAAGCATTAATTCGCTCTATTCCTGATTTTGAAAGTCCGATCCCCCATAAAGGTCGTTTAAATACACTCCCTGGGGCTATTCCTTCATTGGAACACTTACCAATTGGCTGTCGTTTGGGTCCTCGTTGCCCTTACGCGCAACGAACCTGTATCGATGCACCACCACTGCGCAGCATTAAAGGACACCTAGTTGCTTGTCATTATCCACTGAATACCGAGGAACAACCCTAATGGAAACGTTACTTGAGGTACGTAACCTGACAAAAACGTTCCGTTTTCGTGAAGGGTTATTTCGTCGCCATGAATTACAAGCCGTCAAGCCGTTAAGTTTCAACCTACAAGCAGGGCAGACGTTAGCCATCATCGGCGCTAACGGCTCAGGAAAATCCACCTTGGCTCGCATGTTGTCTGGGGTGACGGAGCCTTCTGGTGGAGAGATTTTAATCCGTGGTCAACGGCTAAGTTTTGGCGATTATAGCTACCGAAGCCAACGTATTCGCATGATATTTCAGGATCCAAGTACTTCCTTAAATCCGCGCCAGCGTATTGGGCAAACCCTTGAATTACCCTTAAAACTGAATACTAACCTTACCGGTATTGAACGGGAAAGACGTATTATCCAGACATTACGCCAAGTAGGATTACTGGCCGATCACGCGGAATATTACCCACACATGCTAGCATCAGGTCAAAAACAACGGATCGCCCTCGCCCGTGCGTTAATTCTGCAACCAGAAATTATCGTGGCTGATGAAGCGCTTGCCTCGCTGGATATGTCGATGCGCTCGCAGATAATCAACTTAATGCTCGATTTGCAAGCTAAGCAAGATATCGCTTATATTTACGTCACCCAACATTTAGGCATGATGAAGCATATTAGTGACAAAATGCTCGTAATGGATAAAGGCGAAGTCGTTGAGCGAGGAAATACAGCGGAGGTTTTAGCGGCTCCACTTCATGACGTGACGCGTCGTCTGATTGAAAGTCACTTTGGAGAGCCATTATCCATTGATGCGTGGCGACAAGATTTGTAATGACCAAAAGACGGGGGAAATAACCTCCGTCTTTAACAAACTGTTTGTTGCTAGCGCGCTATGGATACACAACTTTTTATGTGTTTGAGGTGCACCACAATCGTGAACGTCACAATCACCAGTAACGACCATGCCCCCCATTTCCCTGCATGTACCATCGACCATGCTCCGATTTGATTTGGATATTGCCAAACACCAAAGAACGTTCCGAAGTTTTCCGCCAGCCAAATGAAGAATCCTATCAGCATAAATGCAAGCAATAGCGGCATTTTACGTTCTTTATCTAACGGGGTATAAAACACCACGCTGCGGGCATACAAACCAAATATAAATGCCGTTAAGTACCAACGATAATCATCAATATAGTGATGGCTAAAAAAGTTAATATAAATGGCTAAAGCCACTAATGTCGCCATCCAATAAGGTGGATAATGTTCAATCCTGACATTAAAAAAACGCCAGGATTGAATGATATAGCTACCAACTGCCGCATACATAAACCCCGTGAACAGAGGAACTCCCCAAAGTTTGGTGTACGCCTCATCAGGATATTGCCATGAACCAATTGTCGCTGAGGTTTTAAATAATTCCATCATAAAACCCACTAAATGGAATACACAAATGGCTTTTAGCTCATCCCATGTTTCTAATTTTGACCATACCAAAAACGCTTGAAAAGAGACTGCGAAAATCAGTAAAACATCATAACGAGGAATACCTAGAATCCCTTTCGCTGGCACTAGGAATAAAGCCAAAAAGAAGAAACCAGCAAACAGACAAGAACGAGCATTAATTAAACCAAAAAACCAAAATTCAAGAATAAAGCGTTTTAATCCTTTACTACTATTCGGTTTATGAGCCATTAAGATGGCATCTAGCTTGGTTAAGTAATTAAGATTGTGAAAAATGGATGCCATTTTGACAGCTCATAAAATGTGGCTAAGGATTGAGAGAATAGCTCAATGTGAGGCAAAATTATAACAAAACCCTCTCAGATACCTATCCCGTAACATTCTTAATTTTAATGGAATATCAATTAAATAGATAATTCCCCTGAAAAATACTCGTCTCCCGTAATCTTGCCATACATTAGAGTGATTTTAGATATTGGGAGCCGCCCCGCATCCTTTGGCAATTCTCTTTTTAAATCTAGTGTATACTTGAAAGAACAATAATGATGACCATTCTATGACTTAGGAGTTTTATGATGAAATTGTATTACGCTCCCGGTGCCTGCTCACTTTCTCCTCATATTATTCTGCGTGAAGCAGGATTAGATTTCAGTATTGTTCGTGTTAACTTAAAAGAGAAAATCACAGAAACGGGTGAAAACTTCTTAGAAATTAACCCTAAAGGTCAAGTTCCTACTCTCGTTTTAGATGATGATGAGCAATTAACTGAAGGTGCTGTGATTGTTCAATATATTGCAGATCAAAACCCAAATAGAAACTTAATTGCCCTGCCAGGTTCAATGAAGCGCTACCATCAGTTAGAAGCGTTAAACTTCATTTCTACTGAACTACATAAGAATTTTGGCCCATTATTTGCGCCAAATACCCCTGAAGAATATAAAGATGTTGTTCGCGCAAATTTACTGAAAAAATTCCAGTATGTGAATGATGTTCTGAAAAATCAGCCTTATTTTGTCGCTAAAAGTGATTTCTGTGTTGCTGATGCGTATTTGTTTACCGTCACCAACTGGACTCGTTTAGTTGGCGTTGATATCAGCGCATTGAGCCATCTGAACGAATATTGTGAGAAGATTGCGAAGCGCCCAAAAGTACAAGAGGCATTAGAAGCGGAAGGGTTACTGAAAAAGTAATCTATTGTATGAAATGCATTTACAAAAACAGCGCCATTCGGCGCTGTTTTTTATTACTATATTTAATAAGTTACTACTATGCTCAATCAGTCTAACTGAGTGGCGCAGAATTTATGTTGAGGGTTAACCATCAAATCTTGAGCTGCAACTAACTGAAGTTCGTACTCACCCATTTCTTTGGTTTTCAGCATGACTTCATAGACTGCCGCCGCAACATGCTCTAAGCCTTTATCTAGTGGCTCACCTTTTAAGATATTGACCAACATTAAACCACTCGTTAAGTCACCAACTCCCACAGGCTGTTTTTCACCGAAATCTACTAATGGGCGGCTAACATGCCAGCTATGTTCCGCAGTGACTAAAATCATTTCAAAGCGGTCTGCACGATAGCCTGCACGGCTTAAATGCTTAACTAATACAGTTTTAGGGCCTTGCTGACATAGTCGACGTGCAGCTTGAACAGCTTGCTCTACCGTCGCTATTTTCTCATTCGCTAACGTTTCTAACTCTAACAAGTTAGGCGCAATCACATCACTCGCCGCTAGCGCTTGTTGACAAAGAAACTCAGCGACACCTGGCGCAACGATGCATCCCTTCTCTGGATGCCCCATCACAGGGTCACAAAAATAGATGGCCTGCGGATTCGCCGCTTTAACCTTTTGAACAATCGCTAGAATATCATTGCCTTGCTCAGCAGAACCAATATAGCCACTTAACACGGCATCACAGATTGCCAGTTTATGGATTTTTGCTAATCCTTCGGCAATATCTGTCAAATGCTGAGCAGGAAATACTGAGCCTGTCCATTGTGGATACTGAGTATGGTTGGAGAATTGCACTGTATTAAGTGGCCACACATCTACGCCCATACGGCACATAGGGAATGCAGCAGCACTGTTTCCTGCATGGCCGAAAACAACATGGGATTGAATTGATAATACGCTTTTCATTAGAAACCCAGAGAATTGTTATGTCGAATGAAGAGAAATCAGTGAGTAGCCGTTTGCCAATATGAATAGCCCGGAAATTTCCGGGCTATTCATTACAAAGGTTCGTCA
Source organism: Providencia sp. wls1943 (assembly GCF_009706275.1). Classification (NCBI taxonomy): domain Bacteria; kingdom Pseudomonadati; phylum Pseudomonadota; class Gammaproteobacteria; order Enterobacterales; family Morganellaceae; genus Providencia; species Providencia sp. wls1943. The sequence continues at coordinate 86,517 of NZ_WLTU01000018.1, read as the reverse complement.
GAGCTATTTCCAGTTAACTAAGCAGTCGTTTTTCTTACCGCGACGGATAAGTGTGTAACGACCAAATAAACGGTCAGCATCAGTGAATACATACATTGGTTCAGTTTGTTTCTGACCATTGACAGAGACTGCATTTGAGCTGATTGCCGTTCTTGCTTGACCACGAGAAGGTACCAGTTCTGAATCAACTAATGCTTGCTGGAGATCTGCACCATCTTCTAGGGTGATGCACGGCATACCGTCTTGAGCTAATTGCTCAAAGTCAGCTTCAGTTAAATCCGATACTGCACCAGAGAATAAGCTTTCAGTAATGCGTTTTGCAGCCGCTAGACCCGCTTCGCCGTGAACTAATTTAGTCACTTCTTCAGCTAATACGTACTGTGCACGAGGAGCTTTGCCACTGTTTTTGTCTTCTTCTTCTAACGCATCAATTTCGCTTAATTCCATGAAAGTAAAGAATTTCAGGAAGCGATAAACATCAGCATCCGCGGTGTTAATCCAGAATTGATAGAATTTATATTGGCTAGTTTTCTTCGGATCTAACCACACTGCACCACCTTCGGTTTTACCAAACTTGGTACCATCTGTTTTGGTGATCAATGGAACAGTTAAACCAAACACTTGGTTTTGATGCAGACGACGAGTTAAATCGATACCTGAAGTGATGTTACCCCATTGGTCTGAACCACCAATTTGTAACTCAACCCCCATCTCTTTATTCATGTTCGCAAAATCATAACCTTGTAATAGGTTATAGGCGAACTCAGTGAAAGAGATCCCGACATCATCACGGTTTAAACGTTGCTTAACAGACTCACGGTTGATCATTTGGTTAACGGAGAAGTGTTTACCAATATCACGTAAGAATGTCAGCACATCCATTTTGCCAAACCAATCATAGTTGTTAGCTAGGCGTGCGCTGTTTTCACCACAATCAAAACTAAGGAATGGTGAAACTTGGTTACGGATTTTTTCTACCCACTCTTGAACGGTTTCTGTGGTGTTTAATTTACGTTCAGTAGCTTTGAAGCTCGGGTCACCAATAAGACCCGTTGCGCCACCAACCAACGCCACAGGCTTGTGCCCGGCTAGTTGGAATCGTTTTAAACACAGCAAAGGAACCAGATGTCCCAAGTGCAAGCTATCGGCGGTAGGGTCGAAGCCACAATAGAGAGAGATAGGGCCCTGCGCCAGTCTCTCTGCTAACGCATCCTCATCCGTTACCTGGGCAACGAGGCCCCGCTCTTGCAATTGTTTAATCAGGTTATTGCTAGACATCAATGACTCCATCGGTTGAATTTTGTCTATCTATTTTAATGTGGAAAATTGGCAGAATGAGGCGTCGCTCAAAGGCTCGCCAGTATGATTTGTCAATTTTCTTAAACGAGGCTATAGCATAAAGCGCATATCAATTAAGTGCCAGCTAAAAAACCATTTATTACGGGGCTAATCGGTCAATTACCCAGCCATCCCCTTCTCTTTGGTATAGAAAGCGGTCATGTAGGCGGTGAGCGCCACCTTGCCAAAATTCGACACTGTTAAAAACAACACGATACCCTCCCCAAAAACTCGGTAATGGAACCTCACCGTTTTGGAATTTCTGCTTAAGTTCTAAAAATTTCCCTTCTAAGATTCCACGAGCCGAAATACGCGAAGATTGAGCTGATGCCCAAGCTGCGATTTGGCTATCTTTTGGACGGCTATGGAAATATTTTAGTACTTCAATCGGGCTTAAACGCTCAGCAACACCTGTAAAATGAACTTGGCGTTCCAGTTGATACCATGGGAAATGCAGACTGATTTTATTATTATGCTCTAAATGCTGCGCTTTACGGCTTCCCAGATTGGTATAAAAGACTAATCCGTTTTCATCGAAATGCTTTAATAATACGATCCGTTGATAAGGCTGCCCGGTTTCATCAACTGTTGCCACACACATTGCTGTCGGGTCAGTTAATCGCGCTTCACAGGCTTGCTTTAACCAGCGCTCAAACAGTGAAATAGGATCTGGCGTTAAATCTTTGCGTCTCAATCCACCTTTTGTATATTCACGTCGTACCGCAGCAAGATCGATCTCTTCAAGTTCGTTCATTTTACTGTCCTTTCAAGCGGTTATTTTATATCAATATTTGCGGGGTATATCGCACCTAATATGCTATCTCTGCTTGCACCCGTTACTGATGCAAGACTACCTGATAAGCCTGAAACTGTACGAGCGGCAAGCCAAGCAAATGCCAGTGCTTCCATATCATCACCACTCAGCCCATATTTATCACTTGGCGCGACTTCAATCCCCGGCAGTAATGTCGCTAATCGCAACATTAAGAATTTATTTTGAGCGCCTCCGCCACAAACAATTAAACGCTCGCAGCCTCCACATAACTTAACTTGATCTACGATAGATACGGCGGTCAATTCACACAATGTTGCTTGCACATCTTCAGGAGATAGTAATTGAAAATGCGCCAAATGCTGTTCTAGCCATTGCATATTAAAATATTCACGGCCAGTACTTTTAGGCGCTGAACGTTTAAAATAGCTATCATTAAGCATCGCATTTAATAATGCCTGATTCACCGTGCCTGTTTTTGCCCATTCACCATCTTTATCATACGCTTGTTGCTTATTACGCCAGACCCAAGTGTCCATTAACATATTGCCTGGCCCTGTGTCATAGCCTTTTACATATGCATTTGGCAGTAATGCAGTAACATTAGCAATCCCACCAATGTTAAGTACAATGCGTTTTTCAGTCGGATGACCTAATACAGCTAAATGAAATGCAGGAACTAACGGAGCACCTTGTCCACCGTAAGCCATGTCTCTGCGGCGAAAATCCCCCACAGTCGTTATTCCAGTTAATGCTGCTATACGATTGTTATCACCAATCTGCATAGTAAACGGTGTTTCACTATCAGGTTCATGCCAAACCGTTTGCCCGTGACAACCAATCGCAATAATATCTTCAGGAGATAGACCCGTTTGATGAAGAAGCTGATTAATGGCATCGGCATATATTGTGCCAAGTTCTCTATCTATTTTTCCCAATTCAGAAAGTGTTGTTTCTTGCCCTTGGCAAATATTGAGAATGCGCTTTTTTAGTTCAATCGGAAATGAGGCGCTCAAGCTAGCTTGCTCTGCAACAAACTTATCATTAATTGCAGCTAATACGACATCAACACCATCTAGGCTGGTTCCTGACATAACACCAATATAGCGACCCGATTTAATCATCATTATTCCCTTTAACGTGTCTATTCACTCAATGAGATAAACTAGGAAAGATTGTGCTTTTAGAGAAAAATTTGTCAACTGATCGATTCAATTTCTCGTAGCGCTTCGCAGGAATAATAAATAATTGATAGAAGAGATGAAAATAGTGAGCAAAATAGCAGCAATAAATCGTTTTTTATCTCTTGATTATTTTATTTGATTTATAATGGTTTATTCTGTAATTATCTGCTACACCTTAAGGTGAGTAGTTCTTATTACAGGTAAAAATCCCCTATTTAACCTTTGCTATAAATTGATGCTCTAAAATAGTCAAAAAATAGATGATTCTTTAGCAAAGGGTGCTTTGAATTGGGATTTTGAGTGGAATTTGAGATATTTTACCTAGTGTTGATGCATTATTTAATTCAAAATTAGTAGTCTAGGCTCTGTTATCTAAAACAAATTTTTGATGTTGTTGTGCTTATGGTAAGAACAAATCTTCGATGCTACGTTACTGCCACGAACAGCAAGTCTCATAGGAGTTATTATGCTTAAGAAAGTTTTTGTAGGTGTTGCTGCGGTTGTTGCGTTATCTGGCTGTGTCAATACAAGTACGCTTTCTGGTGATACTATTTCAGCTCAAGATGCTAAACAAGTCCAAACTGTGACTTATGGTACGGTACTCAACGCACGCCCAGTGACCATTCAAGCGGGTGAAGATGGTAACGTGATTGGTGCAATTGGCGGTGCAGTTATCGGTGGCCTGTTAGGTAATACCGTCGGTGGTGGTACTGGTAAAACGCTAGCAACAGCGGCCGGGGCAATCGCAGGTGGTTTAGCGGGTCAACAAGCACAAGGAGCTCTAAATAAAAGCCAAGGTGTGCAGCTTGAAATCCGTTTAGACAGTGGTAAAAACATTGTTGTTGTTCAGAAACAAGATCCTGCCGCTTTCCGTGTAGGTCAGCGTGTTATGATCGCAAACAGCGGAAATACAGTTACTGTGTCACCTCGCTAATTTGACATAAATTCAAAATAAAATGCGTTCACCGGCTAATTAATCGATGAACGCATTTTTTATTTAAATCATGATTAGTGTTTTATTTTTTAGCTTATTAGTAATAATATTTTTATCGCGTCTGAGCACTTCGCTATCTTTTCGTTTATGGGTTCCATAGCAGAACTTTATTGAATAATTGTGATTGATATCTATTCAAGTAAAATGTAATTTACACCGTATGTATTCTCTATTTTTCTTGAAGCAAATTTTTCATCCCTATTTTCACTCTCTAATCCCTCTTAATACCGTATGTTTTTAATAATTAACCCATAATGATAGAATACAAAGCCGCCTCACGTAAAAAATCATGCATCTATATAGAAACACATATTACGTGCATGGTGGCTATAGTTATTAGTTTAATATATATTTAGGCGAATTATATTCATAGTAATAAAATTAAATGAGAAAAATAATTAGTAGTCTATGAATCGTTCTGTAAACGTAGAATGTTTTTCTCCAGTTTTAATAGCAATAAAGATAACTGGCTTAGCTCGTCATGACTAATATTACTTAAAATCTCTGTCCGAGTATTATTAATCACTTGATCAACCGTTTTGATAAAAGGCTCCGACTCCTCTGTGAGTTTGATTCTCTTAGCGCGTCGGTCATTTGCACATGTATGACGTGAAATGAGCCTTTTTTCTTCTAATTGATCTAATGTTCTGACCAGAGAAGGTTGTTCAATACCGATTGCTTTTGCCAATTGAATCTGTGATTGCTCGGGCGGTAACTGGCTAATATTATGCAGTGTTACCCAGTGTGTTTGCGTGAGTTTAAGTGGCTTGAGGCGATAGTCAATCAATGCTCGCCACATACGGACTACACGAGATAATTCAGTTCCAATTTGAGATTCCAATTTACCCTCCTTTATATAATTATAATGTCTAAAAAATATACCGAATACATATTATTTTTTAAATTATATATTAATTCCCTTTTATCTTTACAACCTTTTATTGAGCCAATACCTAATAAATACCTATATATAGTGAGCATCAATAAATCATTGAGTGATATATACCTTGTTTTCTTCCATGCTTTTTCATATAAAAACAATATAATCACTTAATAAGACAACCTATCAATTATCTTATTAATAAGAATAGCCTTACTCTTCTTTCGAATCTATCTATTTTAACCCTTATAGTAATTACAACTAACAATAAAAAATGCAATAGCAAATAAACTCTTTAAAAACAAAGCAATATAGTTATTCTTAAAATTATGTCATTTACAGTTGATTTATATGAATTTCATCATCATTTTGAATAAATAAAATTTTATTGAAATGTAACCGTTGAAATTAATTTAAGTGAATTGATTTGCCATTGAATAATTTGGCGTGGAATGGTTTTATTATCAATTAAAACAGAGACTGTTGAGGGTCATTCATGTCTTCTTGAGCCACTTTCTTATTATTTGCTCTTAAAAATCGCTGGCGACATAAACGGATGACATGACGTTTTTCAGCGTTAGTTAACTGTAACCAGCCAAAACGTTCATCACGGGTTCGATAGCAACCTCGGCAATATCCCTGCTCGTTGGTTTGACATATTCCACGGCAAGGGCTTGGTATGTCAAAAAACTCAAGTTGTTCTGCCATCATTAACCACCCGTAATATAAACATAAAATTATGATATACTCTCTCAAATTGAGTATAGCCATGATATGACTAAAAAATAAACCTCAATCGTTGTATTTAGTCATATTGCCACGTTATATTGATAGATAAATCGATTCGACTTTAAGCATTATTGCCTGAAGAATTTATAGGGAAACTACTATTATGCGCTTACTACATACCATGCTCCGCGTTACCGACATGCAACGCTCCATTGATTTTTATACCAAAGTATTAGGTATGCGCTTACTGCGCACGAGCGAAAATACAGAATACAAATATTCTTTAGCGTTCGTCGGTTACAGTGATGAAAGTGAAGGTGCTGTTATCGAGTTAACTTATAACTGGGGCGTAACAGAATATGATTTAGGCAATGCTTATGGTCATATTGCATTAGGTGTTGATGATGTCGCTAAAACCTGTGAGGACATTCGTCAAGTAGGTGGAAATGTCACTCGTGAAGCAGGCCCAGTCAAAGGCGGTACAACCGTTATCGCATTTGTTGAAGATCCAGATGGCTATAAAATTGAGCTTATCGAAAACAAAAGTGCAAGCAAAGGATTAGGCAATTAATCCCTCGCATTCATTTTATATTTTAGGTGATGATAACCATCACCTAAAATTTCTTCAGTATCTACCTGCAAAAATATATTCCCTTTGGCATAATGAAAGCCAACCAGAAACTGTAAATTGAAAGCCTAATGTCTGAAAAAAATAACCCTAACTCACTGGTTAACCGCTTCCGGGGTTACTACCCTGTCGTTATTGATGTCGAAACTGGTGGGTTCAACCCCAAAACTGATGGTCTATTAGAGATAGCTGCTATTACACTCAAAATGGACAAAGATGGCTGGCTGGCCATCGATGAAACGTTACATTTTCATGTAGAACCTTTTGAGGGAGCGAATTTGGAACCCTCCGCACTGGAATTCACAGGCATTGACCCCACTAACCCTCTACGTGGTGCCGTGAGCGAATATGAAGCACTGCATGCCATTTTTAAAACAATTCGAAAAGGCATGAAAAATACCGATTGCAATCGCGCGATCATGGTAGCTCATAACGCAAATTTTGATCACAGCTTTGTTATGAATGCGGCAGAGCGTTCAGGGTTAAAACGCAACCCTTTCCATCCCTTCGCAACCTTTGATACTGCTGCACTGAGCGGATTAGTCTTTGGACAAACCATTCTTGCGAAAGCGTGTGTCACCGCAGGTATTCCATTTGATGGCAAACAAGCCCACGGTGCCCTATATGATACTAACCGTACTGCGCTATTATTTTGCGAATTAGTCAATAAATGGAAAAAACTAGGCGGGTGGCCACTACCTAGCGAACCTCAATAATCTCGCCCCCTAAATACAAAAAAACCGTATTAGTTTTACGCTAATACGGTTTTCATCAATATAAGCAGGAAAGCTTATTCAACCATTTGATTACTCAGTGATGGTTTCATCTGCTGGACGGTATTTATCCGCAGTTTCTTTAATCAGAGCTTGTAATTCACCGCGTTGGAACATTTCAACGATAATGTCACAACCGCCAACTAACTCACCATCCACCCATAACTGTGGGAAGGTTGGCCAATTAGCATATTTTGGCAGCTCCGCACGAATGTCTGGGTTTTGTAAAATATCAACGTAAGCAAAACGCTCACCGCAAGAAGACAGAGCTTGAACAGCTTGAGCAGAAAAACCGCAGCTAGGCAGTTTTGGAGAGCCTTTCATGTATAATAAAATTGGATTTTCTTTAACTTGGCGCTCAATTTTTTCGATAGTTGTCATTTTATATCCTAAAACGTGGGTGCTGATTTTGCAGTCACTGAGCCACTTTGAATCATTTACAAGGCAACTCATTAGACAGAACACATTGACCGGTGTAATCGCCGGCACAGTCAAAACATCGCAAATTGTTCCGTGATTGTTTCATACAATATGCCAGTTTTATAAGGTGAATACTATAGCACTCCTATTTGCTGTACTCAAAAGGTGAAAAGCAAATAGCAACGTTTTCTTTTTACTATAAAAAATTCACGATGGGCGTTTTTGCCGTGTAATCATGGGAGTTATTTGTTAATATATTAGCAAATTAATAACACTTGATGTGTTTCCCTGCTCTTCAATGACAATAACGACATGCAGTGGAATAATAATTATGCAACTTACTAACAATTAAGGCATAAATAGCATCATGGAACAGGTTTTTTCTTACTGTAGCCTGTATTCTGTTATGATAATTAGATGATTTACGATGCGGCGCAATAGCTAACTACGGTTTTACGTCGCTATACTAGAAGTAGATTAATAAATAGAAATACACTTAATTTCGCTCATTTTACGAGCAAACACCCTAAACACTGAATAAAAGCAATCAAGGAGTACGCAATGTCTTTTGAATTACCAGCTCTACCTTATGCTAAAGATGCTTTAGAACCTCATATCTCCGCTGAAACCCTAGAATACCACTACGGTAAGCACCACAACACCTATGTTGTTAACCTGAACAACCTGATCAAAGGCACCAAATTTGAAGGTCTGTCTTTAGAAGAGATCATCAAAACTTCTGAAGCTGGCGTATTCAATAACGCGGCTCAAGTTTGGAACCACACTTTCTACTGGCACTGCTTGGCTCCAAACGCAGGCGGTGAACCAACAGGTAAAGTTGCAGAAGCTATCAACAAAGCATTCGGTTCATTTGCTCAGTTTAAAGAGCAATTCACTGATGCCGCAGTTAAAAACTTCGGTGCAGGTTGGACTTGGTTAGTGAAGAAAGCAGACGGCAGCCTGGCTATCGTTAACACGTCTAACGCGGCAACACCAATTTCTGGTGACGACAAGCCAGTTCTGACTGTTGATATCTGGGAACACGCTTACTACATCGATTACCGTAACGCACGTCCAAAATACTTAGAAAACTTCTGGGCGCTGGTTAACTGGAAATTTGTTGAAGAAAATCTGGCTTAATTTTAGTTCAGATCTAAAATGACTAAGGGCGAGTATAATACTCGCCCTTAATTATTTCTCATCCTGAGTAGATAGGATGGAAATGAAATCAGAAAATGTGCACAGCAAACAAAATAATTACAGCTAAAGAGCCAAACGCAGCTAGCAATCCATATTTAAAATCTGTATCCATGAGACCCTCTCATATAAAGAAATTGAATTATCAAATAACCATAAAATAAAAAGGTTATTTCAGTATACATGCACAAAAACGTAAAACCAGTGTCTATATCACATGTTATAACATCAATTATTTCTTTCGTTTTTGCGCTAGATCAGACAAAATCGACAACAAATCGCTAAATTATTGCCAGCAAAGGTACTATGCATCAATATGCAGGTAATTATTTAACTAGAATTATTTTAGAGACCAAGTTTTGGTTAGGAGTTTTTTCTTCTCATGGCAACAATTAAAGATGTGGCGAAACGTGCGGGCGTCTCTACCACAACCGTCTCCCATGTTATCAACAAGACGCGTTTTGTCGCTGATGATACAAAAACAGCCGTTTGGGCCGCCATCAAAGAGCTCAATTATTCTCCGAGTGCGGTTGCGCGTAGTTTAAAAGTCAACCACACCAAATCAATCGGCTTATTGGCAACATCAAGTGAAGCCCCCTATTTCGCAGAAGTAATCGAGTCTGTCGAGAATAGTTGCTATGAGAAAGGCTATACTCTAATTTTATGTAACTCTCACAATAACTTAGGTAAGCAAAAAGCGTACTTACAAATGTTGGCTCAAAAACGTGTCGATGGGCTACTTGTGATGTGTTCAGAATACCCTGACACCTTGATTGGTATGTTGGAAGATTACCGAAATATTCCAATGGTCGTCATGGACTGGGGTACCTCTCGCGGGGATTTCACTGACAGTATTATTGATAACTCTTTCCACGGTGGTTATTTAGCAGGTCGTTATCTTATTGACCGTGGTCATCGTGAAATTGGCGTGATCCCTGGCTCCCTTGAAAGAAATACAGGCATTGGGCGTTTAACTGGCTTCCAAAAAGCCATGGAAGAAGCCAAAGTCACATTAAAAGATGAATGGATTGTTCAAGGGGATTTCGAGCCAGAATCAGGTTATAAAGCGATGATGCAGATCCTCAGTAACAAGCACCGCCCAACGGCTGTCTTCTGTGGAGGAGACATCATGGCGATGGGAGCAATCTGTGCGGCTGACGAGATGGGATTACGCGTCCCACAAGACATTTCCATTATTGGCTATGATAACGTGCGTAATGCGCGCTATTTCACTCCTGCATTAACCACAATCCACCAGCCAAAAGAGCGTTTAGGTCAAATGGCGTTTGCGATGTTGCTCGATCGTATTGTGAATAAACGCGAAGATGCGCAAACGATTGAAGTTCACCCGCGTTTAGTTGAGCGCCGTTCCGTGGCTGATGGTCCATTTATTGATTATCGCCGCTAAGTCTATCTCAGCACATTAGCTCGCAAACCACTCCGCGTTGAGCGTTTCGCTATCACCAAGATAGTCAAGAAGCCATCTCAGCGCTGGAGATGTATCATTCTCAACCCATGTTAAGCAGCAAGGGCTTTCAGGAAACGGCTGCGCTAATTCCAGCTCAACTAGCTTGCCTTCTGCACACAAAGGTGCTGCACGGTGCTCTGGAACCATCCCCACACACAGACCATTTGCCAAACACGCTAAACCACTTTCCCAGTAAGGCACAACTAAGCGTCGTTGGTTGTCCAGCGCCCAAGTATCTCTTTTCGGTAAGCTTCTTGAGGTATCTTCCAAGCACAAACTTGGATATTCACGCATTTGATCATCCGTCAGTTTGCCCTGAATTTTCGCTAATGGGTGAGCGGGGCTCGCAACACAACGCCATGACATAAAGCCCATATCGCGAAAACTATAGCGCTCTCCAATGGGTGAAGCACGGGTCGCTCCAATCGCCACATCCACACGCCCATCCGCTAATGCATCCCAAACCCCATTAAACACTTCAGGGTGGATATACAGTTCGATATCAGGAAAATGACGATAAAAATCCAAAATCAGCTGTTCCGTACGCTGCGGTTTTACGATGCAATCAACGGCAATACTGAACTGCCCACGCCACCCATTGGCGACTTGTTGGCATTGATGGCGAGTATCAATCATTTTTTTGATAACACTTCGACTTTCTTTAATAAAGATAACCCCTGCTTCCGTCAATACCACATCACGGTGACGGCGCTCGAATAGCGGAACTGCCAACCATTCTTCGACTTGCTTTACTGTATAACTGATCGCTGAAGGGACTCGATGCAGCTCATCCGCAGCACCACTAAAGCTTCCCGTTCGAGCAACTGCGTCTATAACTTCAAGTGCATGAGCTGACCACATTTTCTTTCCTTTCAAATTATTTGATAGCAGAGTCCAAATATTACCGTTTCACAACGTAAAAAAATAGCCTATACAATAAGATAACTATTAACATTATTTTAAATACAGATTAAGCAAAACTATGACAAATACTGCGACAAAAAACTCCTCTGGATTTTTGATTTACCTTGCTGGCCTAAGCATGCTGGGGTTTTTAGCCATCGATATGTATCTGCCTGCCTTTGGTTCAATGCAAACAACCTTAAATACGACTGAAGGTGCTATCAGCGCCTCATTGAGTATCTTTCTAGCTGGCTTTGCTTTTGCCCAGCTACTATGGGGCCCCCTTTCAGATAAATTAGGACGCAAACCTATTCTCATTGTGGGGCTTTCCCTGTTTATTGTTAGCTGCTTGGCTATGATTTGGGTCACCGATGCCACTCAGTTATTAATCCTTCGATTCTTACAGGCCGTTGGTGTTTGTTCTGCTGCAGTTTTATGGCAAGCCCTCGTTATCGACCGCTATAACGAAGCTGATACCCAAAAAGTATTTGCCTCTATCATGCCTTTAGTGGCACTTTCTCCAGCATTGGCGCCTCTTTTAGGTGCTTGGGTGCTTGAGCACAAAAACTGGGAATTTATCTTCATCGTGCTGATGATGGTAGGCGTTTTACTCCTGCTACCGACTTTGATGCTAAAAAAAGTGGCGCCGAAAGTCATCGCAGAAGAAAACCAGACACAAACCAAAATTTCCTTTGCGACCTTGTTAAGCTCCCCTGTTTTCAGTGGTAACGTGCTTGTATACGCAGCATGTAGCGCTGGCTTTTTTGCATGGCTAACGGGTTCGCCGTTTATTCTACGCAATATGGGTTTTAACCCTGCGGATATCGGCCTAAGTTATATCCCTCAAACACTGGCATTTATTGTCGGAGGATACGGCTGCCGCTTCGTATTAGCTAAAGTGCGTGCTGAAACGTTGTTCCCAATCCTGCTAGCCGGTTATGCCATTAGCATGATTATATTATTTGTGATGGCGATTTATACTCAGCCAACATTAACTATGATTTTAGTACCATTCTGCTTTATGGCCGCCATGAACGGCGCATCATACCCAATTGCCGTAGCCAAAGCCCTTAACACATTCCCATCCGCCAGTGGTAAGGCCGCTGCATTACAAAATGCCTTACAATTAGGGTTATGTTTCTTAGCCAGCTTATTAGTCTCTGCGCTCACCTTTGACCCGTTACTCGCCACGACTGGTGTGATGGCATTTACGGTGATCCCAATGATTATAGGCTATTTTATGCAGCGTTGTGCCAGCAAATCAAATAATGCGATTAAGCACACTGAATATCAGCATGACTAATCGTTAGTTAACGTTATTTTTTAGCTTCACAATAATCAGCCACGTTACCATTATTGATAACGTGGCTGACTTTTTTATTTTAGTTAATACGTATTTTATAGAGTTAATTTTTTACCTATAACACGCTATTATTAGCATATTCAATTATGACGTTTTGAAGAGCCATGCTGAAACAGTATTATCCTCCTGATGAATTAAAAGAATTTGTTAGTTCAGTTTTGATTATCAAGAAATTTACTGATGCTATTAAGATCTTCCCAGGCACAGGAGCTGAAATATGGGTTTCGACTGAAAATATCAGTATGTCGACTCACGAGCATACATCCGTCAATCCATTTCAGTTAATCATCCCCAGAGTCAATATATTTACGGCTATCCCGAATAATACCAGCGTGATGGTTCTACGTATTCGCCACGATGCCTTACGTTTTTTACTTCCCCAACGCACGTTAAATTATACGGATATCCCTACTCCGCTTATCCAAATATGGAGCAATAATTGGTTTAAATCATTGGCTAACTCTTCATTCAAAGAGTTGCATGAGTGTTTTTATGTCACTAAGGCAGAGAAAAAGGCACATTTTATCGATCACGTTCTGGACTCTCTTTATCGCAATCCAAATAAAAAAATTACCGAAATTGCCGATGACATTGGCTACAGTGCACGCTTAGTTCAAAAAGAGTTTTTAAAGGAATTTGGGATCACACCAAAACGGTACCAGATCAATTGTCGCTTAGAGCAAGTGATGAAAACTATGGTGAAAGAACAAGATACTTATCGTTGGTTTGAAACGGGCTATTATGATCAATCCCACTTTTATCGCGATTTTAAGCGTTACTTTACCATGACACCGTCGGCATTTTTAAAGTCAAATTATTCGCTTTTTTACAATACAAAAACAAAGTCTCCATTAAGATAGTTCTGAGTACATAAGGAGAATGGTATGAGTATTGTTGTATATGCCCAAATCACTACCGAAAAAAAGGATGGGTATTTAACGAAGAAAATCGTTAGCGAAATTGCCAAACGCAGCCGGATGGAAAAAGGATGTTTGCAGTATGATCTGATGGCAAAAGAAAATGGCTACATTGTGTTTGAAGAGTGGGAAAATGCACAAGCATTAGAAATGTATCAAAAAAGCGCTCATTTCAAACAACTTGTTGACGCGATTGAACGTGACAATGCCATTTTTTCGGTTAATTTTAGTGAGAAGTAATAGAATATTCTGGTGAATTTATTACCTACCGATTCAACAGGTTATAGCTCTGCATAGAGCTATAACCTTATCAAAACTAGATTGATGATTTTTCGCTTTCTACTGAGTCTTCACTCTCTTGTTTCTGCTTCAATAACATTTCTTGTTCTTTCTGATGCAAAACACGCTCAACAGTATCAACAATAGCTTGAGTCTGTGGGTCAATCTCAATGTTGACTTTATGACCCAGTCGCTTGCTACCCAGTGTTGTTCTCGCCAATGTTTCTGGGATCAGATGCACACAAAAACGGTTGTTGATAACATCACCAACCGTTAAGCTAATTCCGTCAATCGCCACAAATCCCTTATGCAAGATATATTTCATCAAGGTTTTATCATAAACAGAGAGCCAAACTTGATGATTATCTTCAGAGGTGAAAATCTTGCTAATTTCTGCGGTGGTCACAATATGACCCGAAACCACATGTCCGCCAATTTCATCACCATATTTCGCAGCACGCTCAATATTAACCACGTCCCCTTCTTTTAACTCACCTAAATTAGTGAGGCGCAATGTCTCTTTGATTAAATCAAAGCTAACGTTCTCCCCTTCAATTTTAGTCACGGTTAAACAGCAACCGTTATGCGCAACGGATGCACCGGTTTCTAAACCCACTAATAATTCCGGCGTGAATTTCATGACATGAGTACGGAAATTAGCTCTTTCCGTGATTGAGATAATTGGAGCGGTTCCTTGAACAATGCCTGTAAACATAATGACTCTCGTGCAGTGAATTAATGAACTCAGTTTACCTAAGAATTTTCAGAGATCTATCTTATTTGAGTGGTTATATTTATGCAGCAATCACAAAATATTTAAATGGTTTCTATACTAATCTGCTGTTTTATTATTCTTATCTATAACTATGTTGGATTGATTACATAAAAGAGATAGAATAAGGAGTTAGCATTAACTATCTGATTTTTTAGTAAATCATAGAATTTCATTCCGCTTTTTTCTTTTTTTAATTCGAAACTTATTGTGAAGGTGTATGCGTGCAGAAATATATTACAGAAGCGCGTAGCTTATTGGCTCTCGGTATCCCTATCTTCTTCGCCCAATTTTCCCAAACTGCAATGGGGTTTGTGGACACCATTATGGCGGGAAGTGTTAGCGAAATCGAAATGTCAGCTGTGGCTGTTGGTTTTTCTATTTGGTTGCCTGCTATTTTATTAGGGCAAGGTATTCTCATGGCGCTCACGCCAATCATCGCTCAAATGAACGGTTCAGGTCGCAGAAACCTGATTGGCGATCAAGTTCAACAAGGCTTGTGGTTAGCCTTTATTTTAGGCGTTAGTATCATGTTGCTGTTGTATAACAGTAAACTGATCATCAGCAACATGCCCCATATTGACCAAGAGTTAGCCGATAAATCGGTTCGTTTCCTACACGCGATTATGTGGGGAGCCCCAGGTTACCTATTTTATCAAGTGTACCGTAGCCAATGTGAAGGGTTGTCCAAAACGAAACCCGGCATGGTCATTGGTTTTCTTGGCTTGATGGTCAATATTCCCGTGAACTATATCTTCATTTATGGTCACTTTGGTGCACCAGCTTTAGGTGGTGTTGGTTGCGGCGTGGCGACAGCAACGGTGTATTGGGCAATGTGTCTGATGATGAGATGGTATGTTAAGCACGCACCGAATCAGAGAGATATTCGTCCTGCTCAACCATTAGGCGCACCAAATCCGGATATTCTGAAACGCATTATTGTGCTCGGAACACCGATTGGGTTAGCACTGTTTTTTGAAGTCACACTGTTTGCGGTTGTTGCCCTATTGGTTGCTCCTCTGGGGGTTGTTGCTGTTGCAGGTCATCAAGTGGCTCTTAATTTCAGCTCCGTGATGTTTATGTTCCCGTTATCAATGGGTATCGCTGTCACCATTCGAGTTGGCTATAACTTGGGACGTCAGTCTACCGAAGCCGCAAAAGTCTCTTCTTATACTGGTTTAGCGGTAGGATTAAGTCTAGCTTGCTTAACGGCCATCTTTACCAGCACATTCCGTGAGCCTATCGCGATGATGTATAACAAGAATCCTGAAGTGGTTGTTTTGGCATCTAGCTTGATGCTCTATGCCGCGCTTTATCAGCTTTCAGATTCTATTCAAGTTATTGGTGCCGGTGTGTTACGTGGGTATAAAGATACTCGCTCAATCTTCTTTATTACCTTTACGGCGTATTGGATTTTAGGTTTACCGTCTGGCTATATCTTGGCGTTGACCGACTTCATTACCGAGCCGATGGGACCAAAAGGTTTCTGGTTAGGATTTATTATCGGACTCACCGCTGCGGCTATTGGTATGGCAACACGAATTTTGTGGATCCATCGCCAGCCTGACAGCGTCGTTTTATTACGCTCAACGCGATAATTGGCGTAATTTTCAGCATTTTATGGCAAGGTAGCGAATGTTTTTCTGCGAATAGTTTTAAATACGAGCAAACTCTCGCAAAATTACATTTTCCCCTTGCCAGATTGGCAGCAGAACGTTAATATTCGTCCCCGTCGTTAAAGCAGTAATGATTGGTATGCGTCCGTAGCTCAGTTGGTTAGAGCACCACCTTGACATGGTGGGGGTCGGTAGTTCGAGTCTACTCGGACGCACCATTTAAATTCATCATTAGTGACAGACAAGTTAGCGACAAACAAAGTTTCACCTCAGTGCGTCCGTAGCTCAGTTGGTTAGAGCACCACCTTGACATGGTGGGGGTCGGTAGTTCGAGTCTACTCGGACGCACCATTTAAATTTGTCATCAGCGACAAATCAAGCATCATTTCAGTGCGTCCGTAGCTCAGTTGGTTAGAGCACCACCTTGACATGGTGGGGGTCGGTAGTTCGAGTCTACTCGGACGCACCATTCTATTTATTCTGACTCGTTTCTTATTCCCGAATTATTTTTTATCCTGGACCCCTTAGTAACCCTTATAAAAGTACTTTTTTCAAATATCATATTTATCTTGATTGTGATTTTGTTTTCCCTTATTTTGTTGCGCAACCCACTTTCAACTGAAAATCTCGCTGTTGTTTGATCTTAATTACTTCTGCATCAAATTTAGTAAAATTTGATTTGTCTCACAGTTTGATGTTGTTTATAATAATCCCACAAGCTGAAAGGTTTCAACAAAGACAAATCAGCATGTTAGCTTTAATGAAAAATGTCATCTACACTATAATAAGAGTCAAAAAGTGACGTTTTTTAAATAACCAGATTTTGAATACCAGACTGTCGCCTATTCTTATAAATGAGTTGCGCAACATAGACTATCTTGCGCATTAAGCATCGGCGGCAATACCGATTTCCTTTATAACCATTAGATAGACTGCCATGAAAAAAACCAAAATTGTTTGTACCATCGGTCCAAAAACCGAATCAGAAGAGAAATTAACCCAGTTATTGGATGCAGGCATGAACGTCATGCGCCTTAACTTCTCCCACGGTGACTATGAAGAACACGGTCAACGTATCAACAACCTCCGCTCTGTCTGTGCAAAAACCGGTAAACAAGCAGCTATTCTGCTGGACACTAAAGGTCCAGAAATTCGTACCATGAAACTAGAAGGCGGCAATGATGTTTCTCTCGTTGCAGGTCAAACTTTCACTTTCACAACAGATACTTCCGTTATCGGTAACCAAGAACGCGTTGCAGTCACTTACCCTGGCTTAACCAAAGACTTGAAAGTGGGTGACACCGTTTTAGTTGATGATGGTTTAATCGGCATGACCGTAACCAACATCACTGCAACTGAAGTGATTTGCCAAGTATTAAACAATGGCGATCTTGGTGAGAAAAAAGGTGTTAACTTACCGGGCGTTTCTATTGGCTTACCTGCCTTGGCAGAAAAAGATAAAGAAGACCTCGTTTTCGGTTGCCAACAAGGTGTCGATTTTGTTGCCGCTTCATTTATCCGTAAACGCTCAGACGTTGAAGAAATTCGCGCTCACCTGAAAAAACATGGTGGCGAAAATATTCAAATCATCTCTAAAATCGAAAACCAAGAAGGTTTAAATAACTTCGACGAAATCCTTGAAGCCTCTGACGGTATCATGGTTGCTCGTGGTGACTTAGGGGTTGAGATCCCAGTAGAAGAAGTTATCTTCGCCCAAAAAATGATGATTGAAAAATGTGTTAAAGCTCGTAAGGTCGTTATCACTGCGACTCAAATGCTAGATTCAATGATCAAAAACCCACGCCCTACCCGCGCAGAAGCTGGTGACGTTGCAAACGCCATCTTAGACGGTACAGATGCTGTTATGCTGTCTGGGGAAAGTGCGAAAGGTAAGTATCCAGTTGAAGCTGTGACTATCATGGCAACTATCTGTGAACGTACTGACCGCGTTATGCCAACGCGTATTGAGAATCAAAAACCAACCCAGCGCTTACGTGTGACTGAAGCAGTCTGCCGTGGTGCTGTTGAAATGTCTGAAAAACTGGATGTACCATTAATCGTTGTCGCAACTTATGGTGGTAAATCCGCAAAATCAGTACGTAAATACTTCCCTACTGCACCGATTCTGGCTCTGACAACTAACGAAGAAACTGCTCGTCAGTTACTGTTAGTAAAAGGCGTTATTCCGATGATCGTGGGTCCTTTCGAATCAACCGATGATTTCTATCGTGAAGGTAAGCGTGCAGCATTAGAAAGCGGATTGGCGGTAGAAGGTGATGCAGTCGTGATGGTATCCGGAGCATTAGTACAAAGTGGTACAACAAATACCTCATCAGTACATGTTCTGTAGTTGTCTTGCATAACCTAGCGAGACATTAACCCTATTGCTTCACGGCGGTAGGGTTTTTTATTATCTGGAATAACTGAAATTTAGCAATCCATGCGAAACATAATTTCAATAAGTTACGTTATGATCCGCGAAGATATAATTCATCCAGATTCTGGTTACAAAACATTTACAAAATAAATCATAAAACGATAACCATTTGCTCAAATTTCAAACTAAATAACCCTTAATTGAAATTTTTATTCGTTTTCACCCTGTTAAATATAAAGTATTTCTAGCAAAACTTTGAATTACGTACTAGCATAAGACTTAGTAAGTACCATACCCTAATTTACATTAGGTTGTTTTAAAGGGATAGAGGTAGCTTTAAGATAACGCTCTTAAGTCTATTTTTTGGTTACTTGCTTTTATATTTTCAAGATAAATCAATCTAGAGGGTAAAATAATGATTCGTACTAAAATTGTACTGGGCTCTATCGTATTAGCTTCAGCATTACTGGCGGGTTGTTCTAACAGCACTGAAGTGCAAAAGCTCTCTTCAGACGTGCAAACTCTGAACGGTAAAGTTGACCAACTGAGCAACGACGTTCAGTCTCTGCGTTCTGATGTACAAACTGCACAAGAAGAAGCAGCTCGTGCAAACCAACGTCTGGACAACCAAGTACGTACTTACAAAAAATAAGTCCGGCTTGATGTTATCTAGAAAAGCTTAATCGCTGAATTATTGTTGAGGGCCTATTTTATAGGCCCTTATTTTTTACTTTGAAATTCATTTAAGGCGGGTAGTCATTAGCTTTTAAATGACTGATATTTAGCAGGAATAGAAGACTTCACTTCCCCTTCAAATACAGGTTGTGGTTGAGTAATCGTGAATGGTGCAATGGGTTTTAACTGCTGATAATCGCGTTTCATCGATTCTGAATCATCCCCAACATTCACCCTCACTGGCAATCCTGAACGTCTAGACAACTCTGCTTGAACTTTCGCTTTATCAATTCCCGGATTACTCGCTAAAAACGCTTGGAAATCTTCAGTGAGCTTGATTGGCATTGTCTGTGGATCATCACTCTCTTTACGTGACAATGGCTGATGCACTTCAATGTAATAGCTACCATCTGGCTCTTTTGCATATTTAACTGGCTGATCGATAACTTGAACGCGAGTTCCTTTTGGAACATGGGTAAACAGTGCTTTGATATCATCAGGGCGTAAACGAATACAGCCAGAACTCACACGCATCCCAATACCAAAATTAGCGTTAGTACCGTGGATCAAGTATTCGCCACGACCATAAGACAAGCGTAACGCATACAGCCCCATCGGGTTTTCTGGCCCTGCAGGTACCACCGCAGGAAGTGTAATACCCTGCTGTGCATAATGTTTACGGATATTGGTGGTTGGTGTCCATGTTGGGTCTTTAATTAATTGGCTAATAGACGTCACCATTTCAGGTGTGTCTCGTCCTAGCTGACCAATTCCAATCGGATATACAGCCACTTTATGGCTGTTTTCAGGGTAATAATAAAGACGCATTTCCGCCAAGTTAATCACGATACCAGTACGCGGTGTCGATGGTAATAACATTTGAGCAGGAATAATCAACGGTTTACCCACTTCAGGCAAATAAGGGTCTGTCCCAGGATTCGCCTCTAACATCGCCAACAAACCAATCTGATAGTCGCTTGCGATAGCTTCCAGTGGGCGTCCATCGTTAGGCACCACATAGGTGATATTTTCCCCGATCAGGCGTGTGTTGTTATTGGGTAATGGATAATCTTTAGCCTGCGCAGGTGCCAGCACCGCACTCATGACAAACAGACTTACCGCCGTCAAAACTCTTTTCATACCTACTCCAAGGAAAATAAGATTCATTACAAAATTCAAACAATATCGCTCATAATAGCAACTATCTCGAATATCTTTAATACCTAATAAATATTTTAGTACGCTAATAATTTGAATATGAGCTAACGTTGTCTCGTTATTGTTAGTTTAACAATAAAATACAGTAAGTTACTTAGGTCTATTTTCTAGAATAAGAATAATAGGAAGAAAAGAAAAGTGTGGGAAATTCCGAAGATTTCCCACAGAACACTTAAAGAAGTTGGTGAGCTCTCGCCAAAATCGACTTGATCATGCCATTTAAACCTTGAGTCCGAGAAGGTGTAAGATGCTGTTCAAGCGCCAATTGCTGGAAAAAATGTTTTACATCCACCGCAAGGATCTGCTCAGGTGTTTTCCCTTGAAAGAGAATAATCACAATCGCCACTAACCCTTTAACAATCGCGGCATCACTATCTCCAGCTAGAACAACATGGCCATCCGGTTGTTTTTGCATATCAATCCACACTTGGCTTTGGCAACCCGCTATCAAGTTATCATCCACCTGTTGAGCTTCAGATAACGCCGGTAAACGCCCGCCCAGTTCAATCATATACAAATAGCGCTCTTCCCAATCTTGGCAACGTGCAAAATTGCGTAATAGCTTCGCTTCATCGGGTAACGCCGACATAATATTTCCTTCTATCTATTCGCGACAATCTCTATGTGCTGCAATACAGTGACTTTGATATATCGTCGGTGTTTAGCCGAGTAATTGTTTAATACGCAATAACGCATTATACAAAGCATCGATATCTTGCTTAGTTGTATAAACACCAATAGATGCACGGCACATCGCTGGAACTTGATAATATTCCATTAATGGCATCGCACAGTGGTGCCCAGTACGAATGGCAATCCCATATCTATCCAGAAATGCGCCAACATCATAGGCATGATGTTCACCTAAATTAAAGGCTATCACACCTTCACGTTGGTCATTACCATATAAATGAAGGGAAGGCACTTGCTTAAGCAAATCCGTCGCATAATGCATCAATTGCTTTTCATACGCAAAAGTTTCACTTAATCCCAACCCATTGAGATAGTCTAAAGCTGCACCTAAACCAATCATTCCACTGATATTCGGGGTACCCGCTTCAAATCGCCATGGAACATCAGCAAATGTGATCCCTTTTTTCAGGCTGACTTGGCGGATCATCGCCCCACCACCTTCCCAAGGTGGCATCTTCTCAAGCAATGCCTTCTTGCCGTAAAGGATCCCAATACCTGTTGGTCCATATAGCTTATGACCAGAACAGACATAAAAATCGCAATCCAGCGCTTGCACATCAACCTGCTGATGCATCGCCCCTTGCGCACCATCCACGAGTATAGTCAGTGTATTTCCATGCTGGTCTGCAATTTCACGCGCTTGTGAAATCAATTTTTTTACCGGGTTAACGGTACCAAGCACATTGGAAATATGCGTAAAACTGAATAGCTTTGTGCGCACATCTATGAGTTGTGCGAGCTGGGAGACATCAAGGGTACCATCCTCAAGAATAGGCAGGATCCGTACTTCAAAACCACGCTCTTGCGCCAACATAAACCAAGGAACGATGTTCGCATGGTGCTCCATTTCAGTGATAATAATATTATCACCTTGCTGGATAAACTGGCGCCCAAAGCTGTTCGCGATGAGGTTTATTCCTTCTGTCGTCCCTTTAACAAACACTATCTCTTCAGGGGAAGCCGCGTGCAAAAAATCCGCTGCTTTTTGGCGAACATTTTCCACCAGCGTGGTGGCATTCGCGCTTAGCGTATGAACCCCACGATGCACTGCCGCATATTGATGCAACGTAAATTGGCTTTCCGCATCCACAACTTGCTGAGGTTTTTGAGCACTCGCCGCGCTATCTAAATAGACCAATGGATGGTTATTTACTGATTGCGCTAAGGCAGGAAAGTCCTGCCTGACCGATTCAACGTCAAATGGCATCGGTTTACACCTCCGCTAAACGTTGATGAATACTCGCCATCACGGCCTGTTTTAACCCATCGATAGTAATTGATTCGGTTAACTCAGCAGCAAATGCATTGATGATCATCTGCTTAGCCGCTTGGCTATCAATCCCTCTAGAGCGTAGATAGAAAAGTTGCTCATCATCGATACGCCCAACCGTTGCCCCATGACCACATTTCACGTCATCGGCATAGATCTCCAGTTGAGGCTTCGTATCGATTTCCGCTTTTTCACCCAGTAATAAGGTATTGTTAGTCATTTGACCGTCTGTTTTCAGCGCCTTAGGGTCAACTTTGATCATGCCATTAAATACCGCTTTGCTGCTATCCATGGCGATCACTTTATGCAACTGTCGGCTATTACAATAACCCGCATTGTGCTCAAGATAGCTGCGTGTATCGGCTATTTCATTACCTTGCGGTAGCAACAGGCTGTTTAACTCAAATTCCGTATTCTCACCGTCAAGACGGCTACTTGTATGATGACGAGTTAACCCAGCACCTAATAAAAAGCTGCTACTTTTCACTTGGCTATCACGCCCCACCACAATGTCATTGTGGGCGAAATGCTGAGCCTGTGAGTTTTCTGTCATTAACTTGAAGTGGGTAAATTGCGCATTATCACCCACTTCGACCGTTAATCGCCCTCCAGTCAGATGTGCTTGGTCATCTAAGCTGATAAAGTGTTCAATCACTTGAGACTGGCTATTATTTCCCAATGTCAAATGGTAGCGATATTGGCTCATGTTCATCGAATCGAGATCATGGCTGCCACTGGAGATATTCAGTAAATAGAGTGGCTTAGTCGCAACTTTATTGGCAGCTAACTGGATGATAAGCGGTTGAGCTGCTAAACACTCCGTTAAATGTAAGAAAATCTCGCTGTTCACCGCATCAGGTAGCCAGTCTTGGCTATCGAGTAGAGAAACTTGAAACTCCCCCGTATCGACGGAACTAAGTTCCGCATTGTAGCGTCCATCCACCAGCACAACACGATAGGCATCGATAGCTAATGCGAGCGCCTCACTTAGCGGTATCTGCTGTTCTTGCGAGCTAAAACGATATTGGGTATTTAACACGCTATTTAACGGAGTATAGTGCCAATCTTCATGACGAAAAGCTGGCAGCCCAACGTGTTTAGCAAGGCTCCAATGGGTTTGAGCGTGCTGAGATTTTCCACCTAACCCTTGTTCATATAGCATTTCAAAACGGTGCATTGCCTGCTGATTTAAAGCATCAACCGCAGCGCGTTTTTCCGCTCTTTCACTGTTGGTCAATAAGCCAGCCATAGCCTTGCTCCTCCAGTTTTTTCGCTAAACTGAAATCACCGGATTTGATGATTTTCCCTTGATACAGGACATGAACAAAATCAGGTTTCACATAGTCCAAAATGCGCTGATAATGGGTCACGATAATGAATGAACGCTCTGGTGTACGCAGTGAATTCACACCATTAGAGACGATTTTTAGCGCATCGATATCTAAACCAGAATCGGTTTCATCTAAAATACATAACTTAGGTTCTAACGCCGCCATCTGTAAAATGTCATTACGTTTTTTCTCGCCACCAGAGAAACCCACGTTAACTGAACGGGTGAGCAGGTCTTGTGGCATATCCAACAATTTGATTTTATCTTCGATAAAATCTTGGAAATCAAAGCGGTCTAGCGCCTCTTGCTGGCGGTATTCGCGCACTGCATTCACTGACGTTTGCAGGAAAAATTGGTTACTCACACCCGGAATTTCAACCGGATATTGGAATGCAAGAAAAATCCCTTCACCCGCACGCTCTTCAGGATCTAATTCAAGTAAATCCTTACCATTGAATGTCACTTCACCACTGTCAATTTGGTAATCTTCACGACCTGCTAGGGTTGCGGACAAGGTACTTTTACCTGAACCATTTGGCCCCATGATGGCATGAACTTCCCCCGGTTTAATTTCCAGAGACAGCCCTTTTAAGATTTCATTACCTTCTACACTTACATGTAAATCTTTAATACTTAACATATCAACATGCCTTTAGCGCTCAAGCGCAACTAAACTCGGTTAGGATCAGCCCACACTGTGTTCTAAGCTGATAGCCAATAATTTTTGTGCCTCAACGGCAAACTCTAATGGCAACTCTGAGAAAACATCTTTACAGAAGCCGTTAACAATCATTGAGATAGCATCATCTTCGCTGATCCCACGTTGTAAGCAATAAAACAGCTGGTCTTCGCCAATGCGCGACGTTGTCGCTTCATGTTCCAATTGTGCGGTATTGTTCTTCACTTCCACATACGGGAAGGTATGAGCGCCACATTGGGTACCAATCAGCATGGAATCGCACTGGGTAAAGTTACGGGCGTTATGGGCGCTCGGGAGTATTTTGACGAGCCCACGATAACTATTTTGGCTTTTACCTGCCGAAATCCCTTTTGAGATAATCGTTGAGCGGGTATTTTTGCCGATGTGGATCATTTTAGTGCCCGTATCCGCTTGTTGGTTGCCATTGGTCAGTGCGACAGAGAAAAATTCCCCAACTGAATTGTCCCCTTTTAAAATCACACTTGGGTATTTCCACGTAATAGCAGAACCCGTTTCGGATTGTGTCCATGACATTTTGGAATTTTCCCCTTCGCACAGAGCACGTTTAGTCACGAAATTGAGAATTCCCCCCGTTTCGCTATCACCACCCGAGAACCAATTTTGAACTGTCGAGTATTTCACTTCGGCATCTTTATGGATAATCACTTCCACAACCGCAGCGTGTAATTGATAGCTATCTCTCACCGGTGCTGAACACCCTTCGATGTAGCTCACATAGCTGCCTTCATCCGCAATTAAGATTGTGCGTTCAAATTGCCCTGTTTTTGCTGCATTAATACGGAAATAGGTCGATAACTCCATCGGGCAACGCACCCCTTTCGGGATGTAAACAAAGGTTCCGTCCGATGCCACGGCTGCATTCAGCGCAGCAAAAAAGTTATCGTGGCTAGAAACGACGCTACCTAAATATTTTTGCACCAGTTCCGGGTACTCTTGAATCGCTTCGCTGAACGAGCAGAAAATAATCCCGTGTTTGGCTAAGTCGCCACGGTAGGTTGTCGATACAGAAACGGAGTCAAAAATCGCATCTACCGCCACTTTGCTGCCTTCACGGACAGGCACGCCTAGCTGGTTAAAAGCATCTTCAACTTCGCTCGTCAGATAATTCGCGTCTTCCGCAGCGCCTGTTGATTGCGTCGCACCAGGCTGTGAGCCGCAGGCATCATCACACGACCCGCACGATGGTGCCGAATAATAGCTGTAATCTTGGTAATCCAAATTTGGATAATGGGCTTTCAGCCAGTGTGGCTCTTCCATGCCTTTCCAGTGATTAAAGGCATCAAGACGAAATTGCAGCATCCACTCAGGTTCATTACGCTTCGCAGAAATAGCACGAACCACATCTTCATTTAGCCCTTTCGCCATCTCATCGGTGGCAACTTGGGTAAAAAAGCCTTCTTTATAACGTTTTTCATCAAGCCAGCTTTGAACATCTTCGCCAACTTCTACATTGCTCTGAGACATAATCTAGCTTCACAAGTTAAACGCCGAAACTTTCACCACACCCACAGGCATGTTGAGCTTTCGGGTTATTAAATTTAAAAATATGGTTAAGCCCTTCTTGGACATAATCCACTACCGTGCCATCAATGAATGGCATTGCTTTTTTAGGCACATACAAGTGTGCACCATCGAGTTCAAACACTAAGTGGTCATCGGTTGGGTTTTCAATCATCTCGAAGACATATCCAAAACCTGCACATCCCGACTGTTTCACGCCGAGGGATAGACCTTTGCTATTGGGTGTTTGAAGAACCAATTTGTTGATCTGTTTAGCGGCACTAGGGGTTAGGCTGACGCCCTGCCATGAATTTTCATCCAATGAAAATGTTTCTACACCATCAGTCATTTTGACCTCACTTTTCTTATGGTTTTTCAGCCTGTTATCAGCGATTTCTTCTCTATATGACATGGTAATGATTACCCATATGACTTCAACCATTTGTTTTAAGAGGTTATAGCGATGAGAACGGTTTATTGACAGGGTTTTAGTTCATAAAAATAGCTAACCAATTAATAATTAAGAAATAAATTTCATTCATGATAATGTTTTTTATGTATTAATGAGTACATAAAAATAACACAAATTAATAAAGTGATATTCGGTATAAGACTACATTCATTGAATAAGAATGAATAAATTAGATAAGTTATAAAGAATTGATATGAAAGATAAATATAGGATTGATACCCTCAGATAAACTGAGGGTATCAGAGGAAATAAACTGCTGATTATTCAAACAATACCGCAGTCGTTAAACGGGAAGTGCAACACAGTTGGTCTTTCTCGTTAAAAATTTCGATATTCCACACCTGCTGACGGCGTCCCAGATGAATCGGTTTACATACACCTCTCACCACACCTTCTCGCGCCGCACGAATATGATTAGCGTTAATTTCCACGCCAACCACACGTTGATCCCCTTCACTGCATAGGTAGCCTGCGATTGAGCCTAGGGATTCCGCCAACACCACCGAGGCACCACCGTGTAACAAACCAAAAGGCTGCTTGGTGCGATGGTCAACTGGCATGGTACCTTCAAGGTAGTCATCACCGAAACCTGTAATTTCAATCCCTATATGGCCTAACATACAGCTTTCAGCCATCGCCGCCATTTGTTGCAAGTTAAATTGACGCTTCCAAATCATGAAACAATCTCCAGTAAGGCTTGAATTGGGTGTTTGATTGCCGTTTTTTCCATTCGTTTTACTTGGCTACGACAGGAATATCCCGAACTTAAGCAACGTTCTAGGGGCAGTTTTTCTATCGCAGGTTTCCACGACAGGTTGTAAATACCTTTTGAATTTTCAAGGTTAGCGACTTCATGACCATAGGTCCCAGCCATTCCACAGCATCCAACACTCACGTTTGTGAGTTTACGCCCGTAACGGGAAAACAGTGCCGCCCATTGGTTGGCGCTATTGGGTAATGCCGTTAATTCAGTGCAGTGGCCAAAGAGATACCAAGGCTGCTCGTCAGTCCCATCATTTTCGGCTTGTTTTAATAATGAGTGCTCAGGTAATGAAATTAGCCATTCATGAGCCAGCATCACCGTAAACTGGCATTGTTGCTCACCTAAAATTTCGTGGTACTCATCGCGATAACACAGCACCAATGCAGGGTCGACACCCACCATCGGTAATTGCAGTTTAGCAACGCGATTTAAAAAGTCCGATGTTTTACGTGCGGTTTTCGCAAAACGGCTTAAGAAACCTTTGATATGTTGTGCTTTACCATTCGGTGAGAATGGGAGTAACACGGGTTTATAGCCTAACTTTTCAATCAGGCGAACAAAGTCTACCACCACCTTGGCATCGTAATAGCTAGTGAATGGGTCTTGCACCACAAGCACATGGTTTTCACGTTGGCTGGCAGACATGCCTTCAAGCTGTTCCAATGTCAGGGAGGTCGCTGCATGCCCTGATAACTCCTGTTTCAGCGTCGGTTGAGAAAATAACGGTAAATCCACCATACCAATGGCGTGTTCGCTAAGTTTCTGAACTACCGTTTGACGCAAGAAAAAGTTAAAAACGCCCGGCGCTTTTGACATCAACGGAGCGCTGGCTTCCACATTCGCTACAATATGGTCACGAACAGGTCGCAAATAACGGCTATGGTACAGAGCAAGAAATTTTGCGCGGAAAGACGGCACATCAATTTTAATTGGGCATTGAGTCGAGCATGCTTTACAGGCTAAACACCCAGACATTGACTCTTTCACTTCATGGGAAAAATCATAATCCCCCAGCTTCGCCCGCCATGAGTTACGCGTTTTTTCAATCAATCCACGTAACGATGGAGATGCGCTTTTCACACCTTTTTCAATTTGCTCTGGTGTGACGCCCTGCTCCGCCAATAAACGTAGCCATTCACGAACTAACGTCGCACGACCTTTCGGTGAATGCACACGCTGGCGGCTAATTTTCATCGATGGGCACATTTGGCTTTTCACATCAAAGTTGAAACAGAGCCCGTTACCGTTACAATCCATCGCACCTCGGAACTCTTGACGTATTTGAACAGGAATTTGGCGATCGTATGTGCCACGCTTAGCTGCATCCACCTGTTTCATTGGGGCATCGACACCCGCTGGAGGGCAAATTTTTCCAGGGTTCAAACGATTATCTGGGTCAAATGCCGCCTTAATGTTACGCAGCTCACTGTAAAGCTCTTCACCAAAGAATTCTGGGCTATATTGCGCTCTGAAGCCTTTACCGTGTTCCCCCCACAGTAAGCCGCCATATTTTGCAGTCAAAGCAACAATCTCATCCGAAATTTGCTTCATTAACAATTCTTGCTGAGGGTCACACATATCTAATGCGGGGCGAACGTGTAAAACACCCGCATCCACGTGACCAAACATTCCGTAATTCAGTTTATGGCTATCCAGTAGCGCTCTGAATTCCTCAATATAATCTGCAAGATGTTCGGGTGGTACACAGGTATCTTCAACAAATGGGATGGGTTTCGCGGCACCTTTACTGTTGCCCAATAACCCCACCGCCTTTTTACGCATATTATAGATACGGGTAATGTCCGCGAGGTCATGACAAACTTGGTAGCCAATCACGCCCGCTTGATGGCTCGCCATCAATTCATCAAGGCGTTGGCATAAGCTATTAGTCAAATGATTGATTTCGTTTTCATCATCGCCACTAAACTCAACAATGTTCAGCCCAAGCATCTCTTTATTCGGCACATCCGTGATCAGCGATTTTACGGAGTGCCAAACAATATCTTCTTTCGCGAGATTCAGAACCTTCGAGTCGACGGTTTCTACCGAGAGCGCTTGCGCCTGCACCATAAATGGTGCGTTACGCAACGCGGATTCAAACGAATCATATTTGACGTTCACCAAACGGCGCACTTTTGGTAGCGGCGTGATATCCAGTGTGGCTTCCGTAATAAACGCCAGCGAGCCTTCAGATCCCGTTAAAATTCGCGTTAAATCAAACTGAGTAAGGTCATCATTAAAAACATGACGTAAGTCATAGCCCGTTAAAAATCGGTTTAGTTTTGGAAATTTTTCTTCGATTAACGGACGCTGTTCTAAGCAGCGTTCAAGGACGGTTTTATAGATACGCCCTTCGACTGAATCCTCTGACGCAATCGTTTGGGCGAGATCGATAGGCATAGCGCGAGTATCAAGGCAAGCGCCCCCTAATACCATCGCTTTGACACCTAAAACATGGTCTGACGTTTTGCCATACACTAAAGACCCCTGCCCAGAGGCATCAGTGTTGATCATTCCGCCCAATGTCGCTCGATTACTTGTGGATAGCTCAGGAGAGAAAAAGTAGCCATACGGTTTTAGAAATTGGTTAAGTTGGTCTTTAATCACGCCAGCTTCAACTTTTACCCATCCCTGTTCTGGGTTGATTTCTAAAATTCGATTCATATAGCGGGACATGTCCACCACAATCCCTTCAGTGAGCGATTGTCCATTGGTGCCCGTTCCCCCGCCACGCGGCGTGAAACTTAATTCGCGGTATTTATCTTGCCCTGCAACACGCGTAATGATTTGTACATCAGCGCTGGAACGAGGGAAGATGACGGCTTGAGGTAATAGTTGGTAAATGCTGTTGTCAGTAGCCATGGATAAGCGCTCAGCGTAACTGGTGCCAGTATCACCAGTAAAACCTTGCTGTTGTAGCTCGTGCAGAAATTGGATAGCTAGCTGACTAAGATGTGGTGCTTCAGATATACGCGGGATCATTATTAATCATGACTCTTGTTGTTGAGTAATCGCATTTGTCGTTATGTACTATCTTTAGTTTAAGTAGCACAATAGGCACAAGGTATATTGAAGTGTTCCCTCGCAGCCTGTAAAGATAGCGCATCTGCCGGTGACATTGTCAGTAAAACCATATCACAATATCGTTTCTTTTAAGCATGAAAAATAATTACGTTATTTTCACCTGTAAAAGCCCTAACCCCACAGAATTTTCATTTGTTAAGGATTGATCATTAATGGAAAAATCGCAAAAACGTTTGGATTTACCCAAACTCGTCCTGGGACTGCTCTCCATTATCTTTATGATAGCGACCTGTTTTTGGGTCTTAAGCCCATTTATTTTAGGATTCGTATGGGCGGGGATGATGGTGATTGCTACTTGGCCAATTCTCTTACGACTACAAGCACGTCTTTGGAATAAGCGCTGGCTTGCTTCATTGACCATGGTTCTACTGATCTTCCTTCTTTTTGTTATTCCAACCAGTATTTTGATTGGCAGCATAATTCAAAACAGTGCGCCGCTTATCGAATTAGCGAAGTCACCGGCTAGTATCACCTTGCCTGATTTAGAGTGGCTGAATCAAGTGCCTATGGTCGGAGAGAAACTTTATTACGCTTGGCACAGTTTAGTCGCGAGTGGTGGTAATGCGTTATTGGCTAAAGTTCAACCTTATTTCGG
This sequence comes from Providencia sp. wls1943, assembly GCF_009706275.1. Classification (NCBI taxonomy): domain Bacteria; kingdom Pseudomonadati; phylum Pseudomonadota; class Gammaproteobacteria; order Enterobacterales; family Morganellaceae; genus Providencia; species Providencia sp. wls1943. The sequence continues at coordinate 55,586 of NZ_WLTU01000018.1, read as the reverse complement.
TCAAGCCGCAGGATGGTTTGCAACGCAGGCCGTTAGTGCCAGCCGCTTCTTATTCCACCTCGTATTAATGTTACTGTTTAGCGGTCTTCTTTATTATAAAGGTGAGCTTGTGACAATCGGTGTTCGTCACTTTGCTGTACGTCTTGCGGGCATCCGTGGCGACGCAGCGGTGGTACTTGCAGCACAATCTATTCGTGCAGTCGCACTTGGCGTGGTTGTTACCGCTTTAATTCAAGCCATTGTAGGTGGCGTCGGTTTAGCTCTATCGGGTATTAGTTATGCCGCCATTTTAACGGTCTTGATTTTTATCTGCTGCGTCGCACAACTTGGCCCACTATTAGTCATGGTTCCTTCCGTTCTATGGCTATTTTGGACTGGGGATACCACCTGGGCAATCATTCTCGGTGTCTGGGCGGCAGTGGTTGCCACAATGGATGGCGTATTACGCCCTTGGCTGATTAAAATGGGTGCAGATCTTCCTATGGTGCTTATTTTAGTGGGTGTTATCGGCGGTATCTTATCATTCGGTATGATTGGCTTATTCATTGGTCCTGTAGTGCTGGCTGTCTCTTATAGCCTGCTCAAAGCGTGGATGAATGAAGTGGCTCCACCAAGTGAGAATTTAGAGGCTACCGAAAAATTCCTTGAAGAAGAATTCTTAATGAAGAAATAAATTTCATTTAATTCGAGAAAACATGTTTCATTTTGAACATGTTTTCTCGACTATCTATTCTCATTAATATTTAGAAACAATATTTAACACACTACTGTTAGTTTTTATCTTTAATTATGCTAATATTCTCCCCATCGAATGAATAATCATTTGGGAACAATAAGTAATATCTTATTAAGAGTGTTCCGAGTGATTAACTTATTTAAACAGTTTAATATATCCCTGTTAATATCTCTTCGATAACGAATTAATAAGTTATGTTATTTAATTTCTAACGTGACTTACTTAACCAAATTGCTGTGTGTAGTCTTTGCCTGTCAGCCCATGATAGGCTTTTTTTTTATCCCTACGCCCCCCATCCCCAACTCTCACTATGACAGTGGCAATATAATATTCTAATTACTCTCCTTATACGTGATTACGCATAATTGGAGTAATGGATTTAATGGTTTTAATGGTTTTAATGATTTTAATTATTTAATAACTTTTTATTTAACATTAATAATGACTTTATTTATGAGACTATAGTTTTATTTTGCTGAAAATCTGAATAATATATTATGAATATTTACGTAAATTAAACTTATATTAGGTTTAATTCTATTGCTGTAATAGGTTGCCTCTATATATAAACAAAGGTCGGTAAATAATAATTATTTACCGACCTTCTTATAATGAACCATCTAAAAATGAATAATTAAATTATTGATTTTCAGCGATTGTTAGCCAAGTTTGCACCACAGTATCTGGGTTCAACGATAGGCTATCAATACCCTCATCCACCAGCCATTGAGCGAAATCTTGGTGGTCTGATGGACCTTGCCCACAAATACCGACATACTTGTTCTGACGCTTCGCAGCCTTGATTGCCATTGATAACATCGCCTTAACCGCATCATTACGCTCATCAAACAATTCAGATACAACACCCGAGTCTCTATCAAGACCGAGGGTTAACTGAGTCATGTCGTTAGAACCAATGGAGAAGCCATCAAAGTGTTCAAGGAACTGGTCAGCTAGTAGTGCGTTAGATGGAATTTCACACATCATAATCACTTTTAAGCCATTCTCACCACGTTTCAGGTCATGTTTTGCCAGCTCAGCAACCACAGACTCAGCTTGTGCTACTGTGCGAACAAACGGGATCATCACTTCAACGTTAGTCAGGCCCATCTTGTTGCGAACGCGTTTAACAGCTTCACATTCCAGTGCAAAACATGCACGGAAGCTATCTGACACATAACGCCCAGCCCCACGGAAGCCCAACATTGGGTTCTCTTCTTCAGGCTCATAAATATCCCCACCGACTAAGTTGGCATATTCATTGGACTTAAAGTCAGATAAACGTACGATCACGCGTTTTGGCCAGAATGCTGCAGCGAGTGTTGAAATCCCTTCCGTCAGCTTGCTAACGTAGAATTCAACAGGGTCGTCATAGCCGACCATCATATTGCGAATTTCTGCTTGTAATTCTGGCGTCTGAGCATCGAACTCTAGCAGTGCTCTTGGGTGAACACCGATCATACGGTTGATGATAAATTCGAGTCTCGCTAAGCCGACACCTTCGTTTGGTAAACAAGCAAAATCAAATGCACGGTCTGGGTTACCCACGTTCATCATGATTTTGACGTTCAAATCAGGCATGTTATCCACTTCGGAGCTGTGAATTTCAAAATCTAATTTGCCATCATAAACGAAGCCAGTATCCCCTTCAGCACAAGAAATCGTGACCTCTTGGTCTTCTTTCAAGCGCTCGGTTGCATCTCCACAACCAACAACAGCAGGGATCCCAAGTTCACGCGCGATGATCGCTGCATGGCAAGTACGACCGCCACGATTTGTCACGATAGCAGCGGCTTTTTTCATGATAGGTTCCCAATCAGGATCCGTCATGTCCGTCACTAATACGTCACCCGGCTGAATTCTATCCATCTCACTTAAGTTATGGATAACTTTAACCGAACCTGCGCCAATACGATGACCGATTGCACGACCTTCAACTAAGACCTGCCCTTGATCTTTCAGTTGATAGCGTTCCATAACCTGTTGGTTAGAACGAACAGTTTCCGGACGCGCTTGAACAATATACAGACGACCATTATGGCCATCTTTTGCCCATTCGATATCCATTGGACGGCCGTAGTGTTTTTCGATCTGTAAAGCTTGACGAGCCAACTCTTCCACTTCGTGATCAGATAAAGAGAAACGATTGCGTAGCGCTTCTGGCACATCTTCAATCTTCACTTGTTTACCGTGCTCTTTACTGTCGGCATAGACCATCTGCAATTTTTTAGAACCTAATGTACGACGTACAATCGCAGGCTTATTATTTTGTAAGGTTGGTTTATGGACATAGAATTCATCTGGGTTTACCGCGCCCTGTACAACCATCTCGCCGAGACCATATGCGGAGGTAATAAAGACGACTTGGTCGAAACCAGACTCAGTATCGATAGTAAACATAACACCGGAAGAAGCGAGGTCAGAACGCACCATTCTTTGCACACCCGCAGATAACGCGACGCCACGATGATCGTAGCCTTGGTGTACACGGTAAGAAATAGCACGGTCATTAAACAGCGACGCAAATACATGTTTAATGGCAACCAAAACCGCATCAATCCCTTGAACGTTGAGAAATGTCTCTTGCTGCCCAGCAAATGAGGCATCAGGCATATCTTCAGCGGTTGCTGATGAGCGAACAGCGAATGACGCTTCTGCTTCACCTTCAGATAATTGAAGGAAAGCTTCGCGAATATCCTGCTCTAATGCTGGCGTCAATGGGGTATCAATCACCCATTGGCGGATCTGAGCACCGGCTGTCGCCAGTTGGTTCACATCATCAATATCCGTTTCATCTAGCAGGTTGTAAATACGCTGGTTTACACCGCTCTGCTCCAGAAAATCATTAAACGCCTGTGCGGTTGTCGCAAAACCGTTTGGTACGGATACACCAAGATCGGACAAGTTGGTGATCATTTCACCGAGGGAAGCGTTTTTGCCTCCAACACGGTCAACATCATTCATCCCTAATTGGTTATACCAAAGTACATTACACGGAGTAAGGCCATTTGTGGACATTGAAAGCGATCCTTTTATAGCAATTTAGTGACAGACAACAAATCGTAAAAAATCTCGTTGGCGAAAATTCGCCTCGCGAATAGACTAGCACAGACGTTATGGGAAGATGGACTGGTGAATCGTTCCATCAATTAATAAAATTTTTTTGTTCTAAAAATTGTTCAAAATTTGTCTATACTTCCCCCCATAAATGATTTTTAAATATTTATTCACTTACAATATTTTCCAAAACTTAGAAAAAATACGATAAAAAGAAGCCAGTTATGAGCGAATTAAATTCTATGAGTAAAAATGCCAGCCAAGTCCAACGCACCGTTTTTTTCATCTCTGATGGTACTGCAATCACAGCTGAAACGTTAGGGCACGCCGTCTTATCTCAATTTCCATTATCCTTTATTTCTTACACCTTACCGTTCGTTACTACGCAAGCACGAGCGCTTGAAATTAAACAAAAAATCGACACTATCTATGCTGAAACAGACCTTCGACCGCTGGTGTTTTATTCAATAATTTCCCCTGAAGTGAAAGAAATCATCACTCAAAGTGCGGGCTTTTGTCAGGATATCGTGCAAAGTTTGGTCGCTCCAATACAGAGAGAAGTCGGGTTAGAGCCAGAACCAAAACTTAATCGTACCCACGGGTTATCCATGCAAAATATGAATCAATATGATGCCCGTATTGCAGCAATTGAATATACCCTCGCTCACGATGATGGCATCTCATTGCGTAACCTTGAACAAGCGCAAGTGATCTTAATTGGAGTCTCTCGCTGCGGTAAAACTCCAACAAGCTTATATTTAGCGATGCAATTTGGCATACAAGCCGCCAACTACCCATTCACTGCCGATGATATGGACAATTTACAGCTACCTGCCGCATTACGCCCCTATACCCATAAACTTTTTGGTTTAACCATCAGCCCTGAACGACTTGCGGCAATTCGTGAAGAGCGACGTGAAAACAGCCGTTACGCCTCACTTCGTCAGTGTCGTATTGAAATTGCTGAAGTAGAAGCCCTATTTAGACAGAATAAAATCAATTACTTAAACACAACTAACTATTCTGTTGAAGAAATTTCAGCAAAAGTGATTGATACGATGGGATTACAGCGTCGTATTTTTTGATGAAATAAAATATAAAAAATTATTCATTCAACCCAAGTTGGTGGTTTGAATTTGAGCCAGTTTCGTTTATTGTGACCTTAGTCACTAATACGGCTGTACGAAATGGCTCAGCCGAGTAAAAGTTTTGAGAAACAAAATGCATAAAACAGATGAGTTACGAACTCAGCGAGTGGACAGTTTAATTACACCACAAGTACTCGCTGAGGAATTTCCGATATCCCAAACAATTGCCAATAACGTGACAGCGTCACGTAAAAGAATTGAAAAGATCTTATCCGGTGAAGACCCGCGTTTGCTGGTAATTGTAGGTCCTTGCTCTATTCATGATATTGACGCCGCAATTGAGTACGCGAACAAGCTCAATACACTACGTCAAAAATATCAAGATCGCTTAGAAATTGTCATGCGCACCTATTTTGAAAAACCGCGTACCGTTGTGGGCTGGAAAGGCTTAATTTCTGATCCGCATCTTGATAATTCATGTCAAGTAAACACCGGTATCCGCTTAGCGCGCAAACTTTTGATTGAAGTTAATCAATTAGGGTTAGCAACCGCCACCGAATTCCTCGACATGGTGACGGGGCAATATATTGCGGACTTAATTAGCTGGGGAGCGATTGGCGCTCGTACCACTGAAAGTCAGATCCACCGAGAAATGGCTTCGGCGCTCTCTTGTCCTGTTGGTTTTAAAAACGGTACAGATGGCAATATCAACATCGCTATTGATGCTATTCGTGCAGCCAAAGCGCAACATATGTTTTTATCGCCAGATAAGAGCGGGCAGATGACCATTTACCAAACCAGTGGTAACCCTCATGGGCATATCATTATGCGTGGTGGCAAGAAGCCTAACTATGAAGCGCAGTACATTTCACAAGCCTGTGAAAAATTAAATGAATTTGGTTTAGCTGAGCATTTAGTGGTGGACTTCAGCCATGGTAACTGCCAGAAAATTCATCGTCGCCAATTAGATGTTGCGCAAGATATCGCCCAACAAATTAAGCAAGGCTCCACAGCGATTAGTGGCGTCATGGCAGAAAGCTTCTTAAAAGAAGGCAATCAAAAAATCTGTGCAAACCAACCTCTGGTTTATGGTCAATCGATTACCGATCCATGTTTAGGTTGGGAAGACACCGAACAGTTGATTGAAATTCTGGCTGACGCTGTTAACTTCCGCTTCAAATAAGTCTCGCTGTCCACAGCCAAAATAAGCGCTTTAAATTGTATTATAATCTAAAGCGCTTATTTCCATTCCTCGCCCAAATAAGTCACCACCAACACATTCATTCAGCAATATAATTACCTGATAATTTCAATTATTTTAACATCATTAACCAAAAAATACTTGATACCGCCATTTTATTAACGATAATGATTCTCGTTTTTAACTATATGCTACCCATAGATAATTTTTTTATTATCTTGGCTGCTAGAATCATATTACTCAGGAAAGGATTTCCTAATGGCGCTTACATTGAGATCAGCATCAACTTCAGGTGCTTCACACAGCAAAGTATTTTCTTTATCAACATTAACCGTCGCCCTTGCTATGACTGGGTTCAGTACTGCGAGTTTTGCCGCCGACGATATCATTCACGTCACCACCACTCCATTGAACCACGAAAAGTTTGCCGTTGCTGAGCAATTTGAGGTGATTGACGCTACCGCACCAGAACAACAAACTGCATCATCCGCCCTCGATTTATTAAAGGGTCAGGCTGGTATTTTTGTGACTGGTGCGGGTAGTACCTATGGACAATCCGTACAAATGCGCGGATATGACTCTCGTGGTGTAAAAATCATGGTCGATAATGTGGTTCAGGATTTTAATTCTGGCTTATTCGATGCCACACTGATTGATCCCTCACTGATCAGTAAAGCCTATGTGCATAAAGGCGCATCTTCTGTACAACACGGCAGCGGCGCGCTTGCTGGTGTAGTTTCCTTAAAAACATTGAATGCTTCTGAGATGCTAAGACCTGAACAAAATCTGGGCGGACGCTTGTTTAGTGGAGTTAATCGTAACGACCATAGCTATTATGCTGGCGGAACGTTATTGGGGAAAACAGACTCTGTCGATGCTTTTTTCAGTTACACGCAACGTAAAAAATACCTATTATCATCACCAGAATCTCGTCAATTTGATAACCAAGAAAAAATTCATAATTGGATGTTAAAAACAACATGGTATGCCAATCCGGCTTATCACGTTGGTTTACAGCTTAGGGAATATCGTAATGATAGCATTGGCTTAAAACAGCCAACTGTTGTTGATACTCGGCAACCTAAATTCAAAAACAGCCCTCAAAAACGAGAAGCATTGCAACGAGACGTCACTGTCACTCAACGTTTCACCCCAACTAATTCGTTAAATTGGCAAGCCGAGTGGCAGCTCTATTACACCGATCTTTATCTCGGTCAGTTAGATATGCTGAAAAAATCCAGTAAATCGGCACCTTATGCACAAGAAAATCGAAACCAATATACTTATGGCAGTCATTTTTCCAACAGCTTTACACTTCCTATGCATGGGTGGTTAACACATCATATTCAAAATGGTTTTGAGCATTATCAGCAACAACAAAAATCAAACGAATATGCAATTAGTTATCCCCCAGCATCTGTTTCAAATACATCAGGTTGGATAGTCAATGATATGACATTGACCCACCTACCAATAACATTTTCGACAGGCACCCGTTACACTCAATATCAAACATCTCGTGATGGTTTTGGTAAAGAAAAACACAGTAACTGGTCTTCTCGCCTCGCATTAACTGTCACGCCAACAAGCTGGTTGAATCTCCATTCCTCCTATTCAGAAGGCTATCGTACGCCTCGTTTATCTGAGCTTTACAACAATTCAAACCATTTCATCGTGCCATTTATGGGATATCGCTCTGACTTTAGACCTTCACCAGATCTACAACCAGAGACAAACAAAACAATTGAAGCTGGTATTAAGCTCAGCTTTGACGATTTTGTAATGGATGGTGATGAGTTACAACTAGGGACGACCTATTACACAACAAAGGCGAAAAACTACATCGCATCGGCAGGAAAATTCGATAAAAAATATAATTTCATGAAAGGTGAGTATACCTATTTCCCTGAGCAAATATTTTTTACCAATATTCCATCGGCTTCCATTTACGGTTTTGATAGCTATATCCACTATGCAAATTACTGGTTTGACTTAAATATTAGCCATAACACCACAACGGCATATGAGGATGGCACTGACTACTCATTATCCGCCATTCGTCCTGAAACACTCTTAGTGCGTTTTAATGCACCTATTTCTAATAGTGGGCTCTATATAGGGTGGATAGGCGAATTTGCAGCTAGAACGGAACTATTGGGAAATTCACAATACCAATTAGCACAGCACAAATCAGAGCACGGATTAGACAGAAATCATCGAGAAGTCATTCAATATGCAGGTTACGGTACTCATGATTTCTACATAAACTACAAAGCCGACCAATTTGTTAAAGGGTTAAATACGACCCTAACCCTGAAAAATGCCTTTGATAGAGAATATGTTTCCTCCATGGGTGTACCTCAGGAAGGTCGTAATTTTTATTGGAACGTCAGTTATCAATGGTAATTAATAAGTAACTACATATTGAAATCAGGTTCATTTATCCCAATCTTAAATTTCATGGGTAAATGAACCTTTCAATACACGCACTATCGTTAAGAAAACAATTCACTTCGGAATTTCCTGTTAATTGTTATATTGCCTTGAAGTATTTTGTTCATTATTACATCAAATAAAATTTCAATAATTTACTTGGTTAATAAAATAGAACAGCACCAACAATAAATTTGAATAAGTCTATTGGTAAATCTAAATAAGTCTATTTTTAATCATGAAAATAAATATAACATACTGTATTTAAGTGAATTTTAACATTCAATAGTGTATGTTTAGTTTTTTGCATTTCAATGAAAACTATCGTAACAATAGTTATTCTCACTCAAAAACCGCACGATTAGCCTATCGATATATCGGAAAAAAAGGAAGAATAGACCATAATTTCATGAGTTATTATTAGTTATTAATGAATAATAGCCTACTAGAGTAGGAGGTAGATATGTCAGAAAGTGTAGTCAATGAAATCATTAGATGGCTTGAAAGCCAATTACAACGTAATGAAGGCATCAAAATTGATACTATCGCGGATAAAAGCGGGTATTCGAAATGGCATTTACAGCGTGTATTTAAAGAGCTTAAGGGCTGCACACTAGGCGAATACGTTCGTAAACGTCGCCTATTGGAAGCGGCTAAATCATTACGTGAAGGCAACTTACCTATTCTCGATATCGCGTTGCAATATGGCTTTAGCTCACAAGCGACATTTACCCGTATTTTCAAAAAACACTTTGATACTACCCCTGCTAAATTCCGTCAAGCAGGTGAGTTACCAGAATGTAAAACTTTTATGACTTGCAATTGCCATCATTAAGCGCGCATTAGATTTTCGTTACACCCTCAAACACCCATTCCAACGAAATCTATTTTTTGAGCCGATAAATAATCGGCTCTTTTTTTATCTCAGTTCGTTCACCAACCAACCTTCTAAATCTGCAAATTGCTCAGTCAATTCTGGCCACAATACGGTCATTTTTGCCATTAACTGACGCACGGTTTCCGTTTGATAGGCTTGCCCCAGGAGTTGCTGACTTAACCACTCCAATGGCGACGGGTCGAGACTGTCGGTGAAAAATTGGCAGCGCGTTATCACGCCTTTTTCAATATCAAAGTGGAACTCAATACCGCCCCATGGGAATCGAGTATCTGCCATATGGCTAAAAGCAGGCGCTTGTCCAAAATTCCATTCCCAGCTACTTTGCTTCGCGAATGTTTCCGCAAAATTGGGTAAATCAGGGAGTTTTTCCGGTGAGATATACTCCGGTTCTACCGTTTCACCGTAGTAGCTAAAGAAACTATTTATAATTCCTTCGCACACTTTTTCATGGGAAATATCCGGTACCAACTCATTTAAATTGGCGACGCGAGAACGCACTGATGTAATCCCTTTGGCTTGCAGTTTTTTAGGGTCGGGATTGAGGTAGTTTGCTAAACGACTTAAATCGGTATTAATCAGCAAGGTGCCGTGGTGGAAGCCACGATCTTTAGTTTCACGGTAGGCTGAACCTGATATTTTTCGCGGGCCATTTTCGGTTTCGAGAACTAAATCATTGCGTCCAGAAATTTCAGCGTGGATCCCGACTTGTGCCAGTCCATCCACAATAATTTGGGTTGAGATGGTTTTATCATATTCCGGTTTTCCTGCCATAAAGGTAAAACAGGTATTCCCTAAATCTTGAAATACAGCCCCTCCGCCACTGCTACGGCGCGCTAATCGAACATTATCTTGTTCCATTTTGCGAGTATTGCATTCTTTCCATGGGTTTTGAGCGCGACCAATGACAACAGTATCGGCATTACGCCATAGGAACATCACGCGTTGGTCGGCGGACATTTGGCGAAAAATAGTCTCTTCTACCGCTAAATTAAACCAAGGGTCGAAGGATTCAGAGATAAATAAACGTAATGTAGACATTCGACTATCCTAAAAGCAAAACTTGCTCCTAAGATAGCATAATCATTGAGGAATTAATGAGGAATGAAGCAAAATTAGATGCGCCGTGCCTGCCAAAACACTTTTCGCCAATAGCTATTATCCATCGATGAACGCATGACGCCTTTACTGGTGGATGCATGAATAAATGTGTTGTCCGTATCGTAAATCCCAACATGCAGGCCGTTTTCCCCAGATCCCGTTTTGAAGAATACCAAGTCACCCGGCATTAAATCCGATTTATCAATCCGCGTACCTAAACGCGTTTGGTCAACCGTCGTACGGGGGACTTCAATAGCAAAGCGGTCACTAAATGTTCGATAGACAAAACCCGAGCAATCCACGCCGTTTTGGCTCATGCCACCATAATGATACGGCGTACCATACCATTGGCTTAGCTGGTCTTTGAGTTGAGCGATAGTCATGATTGGATCAGACAATTGGGTTTTCATTGGCGGTGCTGATGTCCGTTTTACGGATGAAGAGCAGCCAATCAACACGAGGCAACACAGCAATGGTAGGTATTTGAGATTCACTATCATAGCGTACCTTATAGATAACCCGTGGGTATAGATAACTAAAAAATAATCACCTTAAGTGATATCCTAATACGCGAGACTATAATGTACAATGATCAACAGTACAACGCATAAAAAAATAAACACTTAAGGCTACTTATCTGATGCTATTTAGCTTTTTTGGTTAAAGGCTTGGAAGGTCGACTGATCAGCCATACGCCTAACAGAATAAATGCAATCCCCGCCGCTTTTAACGCCGTTGCGGGTTCATTAAACCATGGCAACACCACCGCCAGTATGTAAACAAACACATAGCTGAGACTGATAAGCGGGTAGGCTTTATTGAGCGCAATGTATTTTAACGCGAATAACCAGCACAACATTGATAATGTATAACAGACTAACCCGACAAAGATAATCCCTAAACTTGCCGCATTATCTGCTAGCCATTCTAGCTGCAACCAGTGCCAACCTAGAGAGAACGATGGAAGTTCCACAACTCCCGCTTTTAGACTAAGTTGTGCGACGGTAACTAATAGCGCGCTACCGAGTACCCATAAGTATCCTTTATTCATACACTTATACTCATCAGTAGTATACCTATCATGATTGAGGCAACCCCAAGCCAGTGGTTTAGTCCAGTTTGCTCATGGTAGACAAATTGCCCTATCAATGTGACCAAGACGAAATTAATACTGAGCATCGGGTAGGCAATACTGAGTGGCATTGTTTCCAATAACTTTAGCCAAAACAGCATTCCCAATCCCAGCATTAATACCGCCAGCACCAACCAACAAATGGCAGATGCGGCTTTATTATGTTTGTCTCCTTGCCAAGTGACGACCGCTTGCTTTTGGGCAATTTGCCCAATGCAAGTTAACACACTGACAAGGAGTAATAGAAGTAATTGCGCTATCATTGTTTATGGTAAACCACTATTGCCATACGTGAATTCTTAATGACTTCATCCGGCTTAGGAATGTCTGGCAAACCTTCTTTTTTACCTAACAAGAACACCACGGTGACCTGCCCTTCTTGGCGAGCTTTCGCTAGCCATGCGGCAAATTCATCCGGTTTAACCAAACGATGCGCACTGTCTGGGTATTCCAAGCCATAGGTTAATTCACCGCTGCTATTATAGAGATAAATATTGGAATTTTTGGTTTCCCATGCCAGTCCCGCAGCCACCCCAACGTTGCTTGCCATTAAATATTGACTATTCATCAAGAGATCATGATTTTGATGAATAAAATTCTGCGGTAACTTCGAGTCAATCGTGTTATTTGGCAATGCGCTACCAATACATAAACTGACTGCCAATGAGCAAGACGCCGCCCACAACCAATATTTTGCATTTAATACGGTGCAGAGATAGCCGATGATCGCCCAAATCGAAAACGCCACAACTCCCAACACCATTTTTGACCATTCATCATGCTCATATAGAGGCTTTTTGATCACACTGCTAACGATAATTACCGCGATCACGGCGGCAATCCCGATCACAATGTTAATAATTCCGTTAGCTTTCAATGCCTTCATGGTGCCATCGCGTACACAATCCACACCATATTTCGCCATTAACAGCGCCAATGGCGCCATAAACGGCAGCATGTAAGTCGGTAGCTTCCCTCGAGAAATACTGAAGAAAATCACCGGAACCACAAACCAACATAATAAAAAGAACATATCTGGGCTAGATTTACGCTCTTTCCATCCTTTAATTAAGGAGCCAGGTACTAAGCCCATCCACGGAATAGCCCCAAGCAAAATAATTGGAATGTAGTACCAGAATGGTGCGACGTGCTGAGCATCATCTGCCGTAAAGCGTTTCACATGCTCAATCCAGAAAAAGTAATTCCAGTAATCCGGTTCTTGTTTGGCTATTGCCAATGCCCATGGCAAGCTGATGATCACCGCGGTGATAATCGCTAATGGACCATACTTGAGCATTTCAAGGAAACGTTTTTGATACAAGGTGATAGGTAGCATCACGATAACCGGAATGGCTAAAGCTAAAAAGCCTTTAGTCATAAATGCCATACCGCAGGCCAAGCCAAGAGCTCCCCACGCGGCGAGTTTGGTCTTAACCTCTCGAGCCTTCATTGCCCATAAGCAACAAAACATACTGGCGGCTATCCATAACGATAGCATCGGGTCGAGAACGCTGTATGTTCCCACCGCAAACACCAAGAACATCGAGATGTAGATGAAACTTGCCACATAAGCAACATGGCTATTACGCCACATCATTTTTGCCATGCGGTAAACCAGCAAAGTGCTTAATAAAATACAGAAGACAGAACCAAAACGAACTGCAAAGTTTGTATCACCAAAAATCATTTGGCTAATATTGTTGATCCAATACCCCGCCACTGGCTTCTCAAAGTAACGAATATCCAGCATGTACGGCACAATCCAGTCACCGCGTTGTAGCATTTCGCGACTGATTTCCGCATAACGGGTTTCATCCGGCTGCCAAAGTAAACGGCTGTTTAACGGCAACAAATAGGTCAAGACAAAAAAAAGAGCCAGCAGAGAGGCTCCTACTTTGCTCGCTCGGTTATTCAACATGGGTATTTTATTCCTCTTCTTGGCAGCCCAGCCAACCTTCTCGTCCCGGGAATGGGGCGCGAACCACTCTTCCTTTTGGAAGCGTATTGATGTCTTCAGGCAACAATTCACTCAATGTACAGAATTGGATTTCTTCTTGCTTAATTCGTTCCAATAATTGTGAAAATTGTTGTGACTTTGACATTCCTTCCACTTCCGTATGGATAGTGTAAACAGGAACACCTTGGTCATCTTTGATTGCTTGGAGAATAAAGTCATTAAATTCTTCGTCCGCTACCACTGTACCAACGACTTCATCGTAGGTCGGTAACGTCACAGGAATTTGCACTGTTCCCAACGAACCATCACGTAGAATAGGTCTAAATGGGAACTTTCCACGGCAGTCGCTGTTGTAGTCAAAATTAAACCCTTGTTTAACTTCGAGTACACGCTCGTCACCACGCCACCCTGCTACCGCTGAACAAGTGACTCGTTGACCTGTCGCGTTGTGCAGTGCGTCGACACCCAATTTCACTTGTTCAGTGAGTTGAGCCTCGCTCCATTTAGCCACTTTGGCTTGCCACCCTTGATGATCCCACGCATGTAAGCCGACTTCATGCCCAGCGTCCAAGGTTTGTTTCATCAAATAGCCTAAATCTTTGGCGATTTTTTTACCTGGCCACGCAGTACCCGCCAGTAAAATATCTAAACCATACAAAGATGCCGCATTCGACCGTAGCATTTTCCACAGAAATTTAGGACGCAAAAGGCGCCATAAATGGCGCCCCATATTATCGGGTCCTACACTGAAGAAAAAGCTGGCCTGAATATCATGCTCTTTGAGCACTTTAAGTAATTGAGGAACCCCTTTCAATGTACCTTGATAGGTGTCCACATCGATTCTCAAGCCAACTTTTTTCATTATTTTTTGCTTTCCAGCTCTTCTACAGCACCCTGTAAGAAGAAGTCTAATGTTTCTTCAATGGTATCTTTCATGTCGATAGTCGGAACCCAGTCAAGTAAACGACGTGCGTTTTCAACACTTGGTTTACGATGCTCAACGTCTTGGTAACCTTGACCATAGTAGCTAGCACTTTCGATTTCACGGAAACCAGCAAATGGAGGGAACTTGCTACGAGCTGGGTGTTTTTCGAAGCTTTCTAACAGCATTTCCGCTAACTGACGAATACTTGCTTCGTTAGTTGGGTTACCGATGTTGATGATTTGACCATCACATTTGCCGTCTTTATTTTCAATGATGCGGAACAGTGCTTCGATACCATCTTTGATATCCGTGAAGCAGCGTTTTTGTGCACCACCATCGACTAACTTGATTGGTGAACCTTCAACTAAGTTCAGGATCAGCTGAGTGATTGCACGTGAGCTACCAATACGCGCAGAGTTCAAGCTGTCTAAACGTGGACCCATCCAGTTAAATGGACGGAATAAGGTGAATTTCAGACCTTCTTTCGCGCCGTATGCCCAGATAACTCGGTCAAGTAACTGTTTAGATACAGAGTAAATCCAACGTTGTTTGTTGATTGGACCGACGATCAGACGAGATTCGTCTTCATCAAATTCTTTATCATCACACATACCATAAACTTCAGATGTGGATGGGAAGATGATGCGTTTGTTGTATTTCACGCAGTAACGAACAACTTTCAGGTTTTCTTCGAAGTCTAATTCGAATACACGCAGTGGGTTACGGGTATATTCGATTGGCGTCGCGATAGCAACCAGTGGCAGAATAACGTCACATTTTTTGATGTGGTACTCAATCCACTCAGTGTGGATGCTTACGTCACCTTCGATAAAGTGGAAACGAGGGTTACCAATGAAACGTTCAATCGCAGATGAGCCAATATCCATACCATAGATATCGTAGTTGTCATCTTGTAACAGACGCTCAGTTAAGTGGTTACCGATAAAGCCGTTCACACCTAAGATAAGGACACGTTTACGACGCTTAACTTGCGCAGTTGGTTTAGCACCAACGCGAACGTCAGTTACGATGCCCATTTCGTTAGCCAGACGGTTGCCTTGCATGTACAGACCAGTTTCGCTTTGACCGCTAACGATTTCCAGTGCGCCTTGACCACATGCGATACGCAGTGGGTCGCTAGATAATACGGTACCCGCAGCTTTACCTTGGTTATCGTCTAATACACGAGCACGCCATACTATCATTTTACGTGCACCTAAATAGGTGAACGCGCCTGGGTATGGTTCAGTCACTGCGCGGATCAGGCAGCTAATTTCTTTCGCGCTGCGGCTCCAGTCGATTTGACCATCATCAGCACAACGACGACCGAAGTAGCTTGCTTGGCTCTCATCTTGAGCAACAGTTTTGTAGCTGCCCGCTTCGATTAATGGCAGAGTTTTATCTAACAGAACTTCTGCTGCTTCACGGACTTTCGCATGCAGAGTCAGGGCAGTATCAGTATCCGTGATAGCCACTTTTTCTTGCGCTACGATATCGCCAGCATCAGCTTTAGCGACCATTTTGTGCAGCGTTACGCCAGTTTCACTTTCACCATTTAACAGTGCCCAGTTGATTGGTGCACGACCACGGTATTTAGGCAGTAAAGAACCGTGCAGGTTGAAAGCGCCTTTCGGTGCTAATGCTAACAGTTCTTCGCTTAACATATCGCGATAATAGAAAGAGAAAATCACATCGGGTTTCATCTCACGAATACGTTCAATCCACAGTGGGTGGTTAACGTTTTCTGGAGCGAAAACAGGAAGTTCCATATCTGCACTGACACGAGCTACAGAAGAGTAAAAGTGGTTTTCATTTGGATCATCAGTGTGAGTAAATACTGCCTGAATATCAAAACCCGCTTTCTCAAGCGCTTTTATCCCTACACAGCCAATATCATGATAGGCAAAAACAATAGCTTTCATTAGTTTTCTTCCTGATTTTTGTCGGTTTTAAGGTCTGCACCGACGACTTTTTGAATAAAATAACGAGGTCTCGCGCGCACATCATTATAGATCCTACCGATGTATTCGCCCAATAATCCCATAGCAACAAACTGCGCGCCGATAAACATAAAGAGTATCGCAAACAGTGTAAATACGCCGTCAGCTGCCCAGCTCGCACCAAACAGTAAACGTAAAACAATTAACAACACTGCCAGCACAAAGCCGCCAGCAGCGATAATGCTACCAACCACGCTTAACAGACGCAGAGGCGCAGTCGTTAAACAAGTTAATAAGTCATACATTAAATTAATCAGCTTCATAAAGCTGTATTTTGAATCACCAAACTCGCGTTCAGCATGCGCTACATCAATTTCGATGGTTCTACGCGCAAAGGTATTCGCTAAAATAGGAATAAATGTGCTGCGTTCATGGCATTGAAGCATCGCTTCAATAATATGACGGCGATAAGCTCGCAGCATACAACCGTAGTCACCCATTGAACGACCCGTCGCCTTGGTGATCATTGCATTGATCATTTTTGACGCCGTTTTGCGGAACCATGAATCCTGACGGTTAGCACGACGAGTTCCAACAACATCATAGCCTTGAGCCGCTGTTTGTACTAAACGAGGGATCTCTTCCGGTGGGTTTTGTAAGTCCGCATCGAGCGTGATAACTAAGTCGCCATCCGCTTGATTGAAACCCGCCATAATCGCAGAATGTTGACCATAATTGCGGTTTAAAATGATCGCAATCACATGGTTATCTGGGTTTTCAGCCGCTTCAACCAACATTTTTGCAGAACGGTCGCTACTTCCATCGTCAACTAAAATTAACTCATAAGCTTGAGTCAGTTGTTTACAGGACTTAATCGTACGTTCTAACAGCTGAGGCAGACTTTGCTCTTCGTTATAAACAGGGATTACCACTGAGACTTTTTTAATCTCATCAAATTCATCAGCTAATGACACTATTTTGACTCCAAAAGGACTGTATTAATCGCACTCACTACCCGTTCAACATCCGCGTCAGTCATATCTGGGAACAGAGGCAATGAGCAAAGCGTTGCACTATTCCATGTTGATTCTGGTAATGACAGCTCTGGGTATTTTTCGCGGTAATATTTTTGTGTATGAGCCGCACGGAAATGTAATCCCGTACCAATATTATGCTCTTTTAGCTTCTCCATAAATGCATCGCGGTCAATGCCACACACAGACTCATCAACACGCACCATAAATAAGTGGTTAGCGTGTAAATGTGGGTATTCTGGCACAGATAACATTTGTAATGGAGAGTCTTTTAGTAACTCACGGTAGCGTGCCGTCAGTTCAGCTCGACGCTGGTTCAAATACTCAACGCGGGACAATTGTACTACTGCAATCGCCGCATGAATATCAGATAGGTTATATTTGAAACCCGGCTCAACCACTTCGGCTTGCGGTTTACGGCCTTGCATTTGGCGATCAAACGCATCTACACCTAAACCATGAAATTTTAATGCACGAACACGCTGAGCGAGTACATCATCGTCAGTGGCGACCAGACCACCTTCAGCACAGGTTACGTTTTTGATTGCATGGAATGAAAAAATGGCAGTTCCCTTCTCACCAATCCACTCATTTTTATAACGCGTTCCGACCGCATGAGCCGCATCTTCAATGAGGAAAACACCCGCTTTTTTGGCGATGGCACGTAGGGCATCTAAATCACAAGGCGCCCCCGCATAATGAACAGGAATAATTGCCTTCGTTTTGCTCGTTAAGGCTTTTTCTACTGCTTCTGGCTGAATCATGAGGGTATCACGATCAACATCAATCATAACTGGCGTTGCACCTAACAGCTCAATCATATTGATAGTTGAAACCCATGTTTGTGACGGAGTGATAACCTCATCACCTGGACCGATACCCAGCGCCATCAAAACAACATGCATACCTGCGGTTGCCGATGCGAGGGCAATCGCATGCTTGCAACCATAACGTTTACAAAAATCTTCTTCTAATTGATGATTCTGTGGGCCTGTAGTGATCCAGCCTGAACGCAGAACGTTTTCTACTGCCTTAACCTCTTCATCCCCGATTGCTGGTTTTGAAAACGGAAGGAAATTGCTCATATTGTCTGTAGCCTAGTTTCATTATGAATAGGATATTCTAGTTAAAATTACTTTAACCGAACCTCAACACCAGTCATCATTACTGCAATAATTGCCATAATACGGGCAATAAGAACACGATTAGCTAATTAGTATGGTCGTTAATTTGCCATACTTTATTCAATGAGCTCTGATTGAGTTTTATATCAGCCATAAATACATCTGACAAATGACTTTCTGTCATGACATTGTCAGGCTCACCTGCATAGATAATTGCGCCTTTCTTCATCATCCAAATTCGACTTGCATTTTTATAAGAATGACTAAGATTATGTCCACTCATTATAACTGTTCCTGCGCAATGACAAAAACATTTCACCCATTTATCTAGCATTCCTTGCTGAATAATATCTAAATTGTTTATTGGTTCATCAAATAAGATTATTTTTCCGCTCAAATAGTCTCGATCCCATACCTGCAAAAATACAGCAACTATCCGAATTCGCTGCCATTCCCCACCAGATAATTGGTTAATAGGCTTAGATAATAATGATGAAAGTTGAAAATCTTCGCATAATTCGCTAAAAATCGTGGGCGGAACGACATGCTGCTCAATAAACAAGGATAAGTATTGAAACACTTTTAAACTCGGTAAAATTCCCGTTTGCTGTGTGAGATAAGAACGACACCTTGCAACATCCTGAACAGCATAATCTTTCAAATTGACATTATTAAAAAAAATCGTTCCTGTGTAAGATGTGCAACCACTCAACGCTGAAAGTAAGGTGCTTTTCCCTGCCCCATTGGCACCTAATAGGTGTATCTGCTCCCCTGCAAAAACGGATTGATTAATACCCCGTAACCGGTTTTTCACAGTCAGATTTTGCGTTTCAATCATCACTGTTTTATTCATATTATTGTCGCCACGTATGATTTTTGACGAGAAGATAAATAAAAATAGGGGCTCCCAAGGTTGCAGTAATCACGCCAATCGGAATTTCAGCATTGTCTATCAATAATCGGGACAACAAATCTGCAACTAATAAGCATAGCGCACCAGCAATTGCACAGGCTGGCAATAAAAAACGGTTATCAGTGATCCCACTTAGCCTTAATATGTGGGGGATCACTAATCCTATAAAACTAATTGCCCCCGCAATTGCTACGCTGAGTCCAATTAATATTCCAGTAATGATAATTAATATTAATCGCCAACGATGCGTAGAAATACCCAATTGATAAGCTTGAATATCACCCAGTAATAAATAATTTAAAATTCTTCCCTGAGTGATTGCCCAAAATAAAAACGGAAGGCAGGCTATGACTAATCCTATTTGACGCCAATCAACACCACTGAAACTGCCCATCATCCAATACAGCAATTGACGTAAATCTAAATTACTGCTCATGTAAACCATCCATGTCATACACGCACCACTGATCACACCTAGCGCAACACCAACTAATAATAAGCTGGCATTATTCAAATGTTGATGGCGAGCAAAATAGAGTAAAATACCCGTGAGGGCTAAAGCACCGATAATGGCACTCATGCTAACTAGCCAATAATAGGCAACCCCCGATGAGAGCAATACGGTAAAAACAACTGCAACCCCAGCACCATTACTGACCCCTAACAATCCAGGTTCCGCTAATGGGTTCTCAAATAACGCTTGCATGATGGCGCCCGTTACTGCCAATGATGCTCCAATGGTGATAACCGCAAGGAGCCGAGGTAAGCGGATTTGCCAGACAAATAATTGTGCGGAATCATCCATCCATTGGCTCGGCCAATACCAAATTTCTCCTGCACTGAGCGATAGCATTGCAATGATAAAAAGACTCAGTAACAACAAAAAAATCAAACCTATATCGGATTGATATTGCTGTTTTTGTAATTGTTTCAAGGAAATAGTCATTACATTTACAATAATTATCTTTTGTTAAAAAATAAGCGCGTTTTATATAAGAGAGAGCATAAAAAAAAATTTAAACTGCTGCCAATTTTAATTTTACTATTAACCACTATAAGGGGTTACACATGGCACTAAATACAGTTAACCATTCTTCCAAACCGCAACTCTCTGCATATAACACAAAAGAGACTGACCAAGCTGAGAATAAGGCTAACAGTCATTTTAAAACATCAATAAAAAAAGCAACTCAATCATTAGTTAGCTTTTTTTCTTTACTTTTTAGTTGCCAAAAAAAACAAGCCAGCCAGAAAAAAACCGTTTCAAATGAACCCTTTGTTATGATTAGCCTTCCGTACAAGGATGCATCGTCACGCACGGTTTCCTTTGCAGATGAAACTTCCACAAGAAATTTACCACCTCAAGATGAAATTATACCTAAAGCGGATTTAACTGGAAATCCTCGAGTCGAGGCTGCACGAGCGGCTGGATTAAACGCCATCGCTCAACATAAAGCCCTGCGAGCAGAAAAAAAACGAAAAAACGAAGCGACTGAATTGCAGCAAAGCAATGCGGAGCTCATTAATACTAGTGACAATCTTTCTGACACAGATAGAGAGAAAAATCATGCAATTAACCTGCTAGGCTGTACGATCTATAAGCATGACGAATATTCAAAAAGTAAAGGTATACTTCGTATTGAAGGTGGCCAAAATGATGTCAGTGAACTCGTTAATAAGATAAATGACCCAGAGAGTGGCCGTTACGATCTTACGCAACTAGAGCACTATCCTTTACTAACATTATCCAGTGCATTTAAAAAAATAGCAGGAGAATTACTCAGAAAAACTACCAACATCGATTTCAGGTCAGATACTTCATTTAATGATTTACAAGCCTGCGCCGATGCAATACAAAATAAAGAAGATGTGACCCAACAAATTAAAGGTAACAAGCAATTAAAAAGTAAAGCCTCTTCAATCTTAAAAAACTGTGACAATAGGATCCACAGTGCATTGAGTCGCCTAGCACCACCGCCATTAACATTACAACTTGTTGTTCGTTTTTGCGCTCTTCTTTCCAACGATGAAGCATCCCATAAAATGTCCATCAGGAATTTAGCTATGATGTTCGCACCGCACTTGATTAACACAAGCAACACACCGCAACATAATAGTCTGGATCCTATTACTGCAACACAAAAAGAAGCTAAAGCGATTAAACTCGCTGAGAATTATATTGTCGCGTTAATCCATCAAGAGAAAAGTAAATTTCACCGTATTTAAAAAGTGTCTTTTACTTAAAAACAAAGACCGCCTAGGCGGTCTTTTTTATTACTCTGCTATTCAGAGAATAGGATTACTCTTTTGGGGTTGCTTTTTCCACGCGGCTTTTTAATTTTTGGCCTGGACGGAAGGTAACAACACGGCGAGCAGTAATTGGAATATCTTCCCCAGTTTTAGGGTTACGACCGGGACGTTGATTTTTATCACGTAAATCAAAGTTACCGAATCCAGATAATTTAACTTGCTCACCATTTTCTAAGGAAAGGCGAACCTCTTCAAAGAAAGTTTCAACAAGGTCTTTCGCATCACGTTTGCTAACACCCAGTTTTTCAAACAAATTTTCTGACATTTCAGCTTTAGTAAGCGCCATAAGTTTAGTCCCTCAAGGAGGCTTGGAATCGCTGTTTTAACGCAGCAACACACAGATCAACGGTCGCGGTAATCTCTTCTTCTTCCATGGTACGCTGGGTATCTTGGAAGACGAGACTGATAGCGAGACTCTTATAACCCTCTGCTATCCCCTCACCACAATACACATCAAATAAGTTTATGCCAACTATATGATTTATGCCAACTTTTTTACATTCTGCTAAAACTTCGGCAGCTGCTACAGTTTCTGGCACAACCACAGCAATGTCACGACGGTTTGACGGATAACGCGAAATCGCTTTCGCTTCTGGAATAACACGCTGTGCGATTGCATCAGTACGAACTTCAAACACGACTGTACGACCATTTAAATCGAGTTTACGTTCTAGTTCTGGATGAACAACACCGATAAAGCCAATATGTTCATTTTCCAGATAAATCCCAGCACTTTGCCCAGGATGTAGTGCTGGATGTGCTTCAGATTTAAATGTAATTTGATTTAGTTTTCCAGTCAATTCAAAAACAGCTTCAAGATCACCTTTTAAATCAAAGAAGTCAACAACTTGTTTATCTAATGACCAATGTTCATCGAATTTGTTGCCCGTGATCACACCCGCCAGCATGTTTTCCTGACGAATACCATATTCTGCTTGATTATCAGGCGTAAAGCGTAGACCTGTCTCAAATAAACGAATTCTGTTTTGTTGACGATTTTGATTATAGACCACAGTGCCTAATAAACCAGTCAACAGAGACAAACGCATTGCGGACATGTCAGTTGAAATTGGATTTGGCAAGGAAAGTACTTCTTCCTGCGGATGTAATAGGCTTTGAATTTTAGGGTCTACGAAGCTATAAGTAATCGCTTCTTGATAACCACGGTCAACTAACATCGCTTTAATACGTTTCAGCGGTAAATTCGCTTCTTTATGATCTGTCATGATCAAGTCAGCGCGCAGCGGTACGTCTGGGATATTGTTATATCCGTATACGCGAGCGACTTCTTCCACTAAATCTTCTTCGATTTGCATATCGAAACGCCAGCTTGGTGCCACCACACTCCAGCAATCTGCTGAAACTTGGACTTGGCAACCTAAACGCGTCAGAATATCGGTCACAGTTTCGTCTGCGATCACATGACCGATTAAACGGTCTAATTTTTTACGCGTCAGCTTAATATTTGCTGGTTTCGGTAAATGTGCTTCGCTAGAAACGTCAATGATTTCACCAACTTCACCGCCACAAATTTCCACGATCAACGCAGTTGCGCGCTCCATTGCTTTAAATTGCAGCTGTGAGTCAACACCACGTTCAAAACGGTGAGAAGCATCGGTGTGCAGACCGTAATTACGGGCACGGCCAGTGATAGCCAGTGGTTCGAAGAATGCACACTCTAATAAAATGTTCTTGGTTTCAGCGTTAACACCTGAGTGCTCACCGCCAAAGATACCCGCGATGCCCAAAGCTTGAGTTTCATCGGCAATTACCAGCGTATCAGATTTCAAAGTAGCTTCAGTACCGTCTAGCAGGACTAATTTCTCTTCATCTTTAGCCATACGTACAACAATTGCGCCATTTAAACGATCTAAATCGTAAGCGTGTTGTGGCTGACCTAATTCCAACAGAACATAGTTTGTGATATCAACCACAGCATCAATAGAACGAACACCGCCACGGCGCAGTTTTTCTTTCATCCACATTGGCGTTGGTGCGCTAACATCGATATTTTTGATCACACGACCTAAGAAGCGTGGGCAGGCAGCAGGTGCTTCCACGCGAATTGGGAATGTGTCTTTAATTGTGCTCGCCACTGGGCTGATTGCAGGTTCAACTAAATCTAACTTGTTGATAACCGCCACATCACGCGCCACGCCTAAGATACTTAAACAGTCTGCACGGTTTGGGGTAATGCTGATTTCAATCGCGTGATCATCTAATTTTAGATATTCACGGATGTCAGTACCAATAACCGCGTCTTGTGGTAATTCAATAATGCCGCTGTGGTCATCAGAAATACCTAACTCAGAGTATGAGCACAACATGCCTTCTGATGGCTCACCACGTAATTTCGCCGCTTTAATTTTGAAATCACCCGGTAATACCGCACCGACGGTTGCAACGGCAACGCGTAAGCCTTGACGGCAGTTTGGTGCGCCACACACGATATCTAATAAACGGTCACCGCCGACATTCACTTTCGTGACACGCAATTTGTCTGCGTTAGGGTGTTGTCCACATTCAACAACTTCACCCACAACAACGCCGTGGAATTGACCCGCAACGGTTTCAACGCCATCAACTTCCAGACCCGCCATTGTGATCTGGTCTGATAATTCTTCACTACTTACCGCCGGGTTTACCCATTCGCGTAACCATAGTTCACTGAATTTCATGAGATAGACCCGCCTTATTTAAACTGTTTGAGGAAACGAAGATCGTTTTCGAAGAATGCACGAAGGTCAGATACGCCATAACGCAACATGGTTAAGCGCTCCATTCCCATACCGAATGCAAATCCAGAGTAGACCTCAGGGTCAATACCGACATTGCGTAATACATTAGGATGCACCATACCGCAGCCTAATACTTCCAGCCATTTACCGTTTTTACCCATAACATCAACTTCAGCAGAAGGCTCTGTGAACGGGAAATAGGAAGGACGGAAACGAACTTGGACTTCTTCTTCAAAGAAGTTGTTCAGGAAGTCATGAAGAGTACCTTTCAAGTTGGTAAAGCTAATATCTTTATCAACAATCAGACCTTCAGTTTGGTGGAACATTGGGGTATGAGTCTGGTCGTAGTCATTACGATAAACACGGCCTGGCGCAATGATGCGGATAGGTGGTTGCTGACCATTCATCGTACGGATCTGCACACCGGATGTTTGGGTACGTAATAAACGTTTCGCATCAAACCAGAAAGTATCGTGATCAGCACGCGCTGGGTGATGAGCAGGAATGTTCAGAGCGTCAAAGTTATGATAGTCATCTTCGATTTCAGGTCCTGTCTCAACAGAGAAACCTAATTCACCAAAAAATTCTTCAATTCGCTGAATGGTGCGAGTTACTGGGTGTAATCCACCATTTTCCATACGGCGACCCGGTAATGAAACATCGATTTTTTCTGATGCTAAACGTGCATTCAGAATATCGGCTTGCATTGCATCTTTACGGGCGTTCAGTGCATCTTGAACTTGGACTTTAGCTTCATTAATCACAGCCCCTGCTGCTGGGCGTTCATCCGCAGGCAGATCACGCAACGTTTTCATCTGGAGTGTGAAGTGGCCGCTTTTGCCTAAAAATTCAACACGCACTGACTCTAACGTCGCAACATCTTGGGCCTGTTCAATGGCTGCTTTTGCCTGTGCAACCAATTCAGCGAGATGTGGCATTGTTTCCCCTTTATGACCACTCGGTCTTTTGCTAGTTATTCACTAAATTTATCAAATTTCACAAATCATATTAATAAGATGTGAATACCTGACTGATTTTACTGTATTTTCTATCAAACCAAAAACAAAAAAGCCTCCTGACGGAGGCTTTAGCGTAACTTTTCGTTTCTATTCTACTCGCTATACGCAAAAGCCCCCGAGATTCAGGTGCTAAAGTAAAAAAAGAAACGAAAAATAACGTTGTTCATTAAAAGAGTCTCAAAAACACAGGTTTAAAGTGACTAATATTGACTGAAAGTATTAACACAAGCTGATTTTTAATACAAACATTATAAATGAAAAGAGGAAGTTTCCTTCCTCTCTTCAAGCAAACATTAAGCTAAAGCGCCTTTTGCTTTTTCAACTAAAGCAGTGAATGCTGCTTTATCGAAAACTGCGATATCTGCTAAGATCTTACGGTCGATTTCAATTGAAGCTTTTTTCAAGCCATTGATGAAACGGCTGTAAGACAGGCCGTTCTGACGAGCCGCAGCGTTGATACGTGCGATCCACAGTTGACGGAACTGACGTTTACGTTGACGGCGGTCACGGTAAGCATATTGACCAGCTTTGATTACCGCTTGAAATGCTACGCGGTAAACACGTGAACGTGCACCATAGTAACCTTTCGCCTGTTTCATGATTTTTTTGTGACGTGCACGTGCGATTACACCACGTTTTGCGCGAGCCATAGCTATCTCCTATCGTCTTTATTCTTAATTAACTAAATGTTTACTTATGCGTAAGGCAGGCAAGCAACAACCAGACCCAGATCGCCCTTAGATACCATTCCTTTCGGACGTAAATGGCGTTTACGCTTAGTAGACTTTTTAGTCAGAATGTGACGAAGGTTTGCATGCTTACGCTTAAAGCCACCGCCTGCAGTTTTTTTAAAGCGCTTTGCTGCGCCACGTACAGTTTTAATCTTTGGCATTTCTTTTATTTCCAACTTCGCATTGTGATTAACTACGAATTAATTAGGCGAATAATACTCACATTACTGTGAAACTATTACTTGGTTGCCTAATTATTTCTTCTTAGGTGCCAGCACCATAATCATTTGACGCCCTTCAATCTTCGAAGGGAATGATTCAACAGATGCTAACTCTTCCAAATCAGACTTGATGCGGTTAAGCATTTCCATACCGATTTGCTGGTGAGCCATTTCACGACCACGAAAACGCAGTGTTACTTTCGCTTTATCACCATCTTCTAGAAAGCGAATCAGGTTGCGTAGTTTGACCTGATAATCACCTTCATCTGTACCAGGGCGGAATTTAATTTCCTTCACCTGAACAACTTTTTGTTTCTTTTTCTGTTCTTTTTGAGACTTGCTCTTCTCATAAAGGAATTTGCCGTAATCCATGATACGACAAACTGGCGGTTCAGCATTTGGGCTAATTTCAACGAGGTCTACACCTGCTTCTTCAGCTTTTTCAAGCGCTTCACGCGCGCTCATGATGCCTAACTGTTCGCCGTCTAAACCGGTTAAACGGACTTCAGGAACACGAATTTCATCATTAATACGATTTGGTCGTGTTGATGGGATTCTTTTTCCGCCTTTAATACTTCATTCCTCCAACTGGATAAAGAGATTTGCTATATTCTCTAAAGCAAGCGCCTCGGTAATGTCTTTTTAAACAATTTATTACCCAAACGCGATATTCTTTTTTGGCTTTAACTCGAACAAAGCGAGTTTTACAAAGCGATTCGACCGCGGATTTTACTGCTTATTGTGGGATTACTCAAGCAGATATTCAAATTATTCGCAGAGGATCATGTAAATAGCCAAGTCTAACAATAAAAAACGCGAGTGAGGTGCTATCCCCCACTCGCGTTCTTAATCATGACCTATTATTTTTTCTTAGGCCCCATCACCATGATCATTTGGCGACCTTCAATACGTGAAGGGAATGATTCAACAACGGCTAGCTCTTCTAAATCCGCTTTGATGCGGTTAAGCATTTCCATACCGATTTGTTGGTGAGCCATTTCACGACCACGGAAACGCAGTGTGATTTTCGCTTTATCACCATCTTCTAAGAAACGAATGAGGCTACGTAATTTAACTTGGTAGTCTCCTTCATCTGTTCCCGGACGGAATTTAATTTCCTTCACTTGAACAACTTTTTGTTTCTTTTTCTGCTCTTTTTGAGATTTACTTTTCTCATAAAGATACTTGCCGTAATCCATGATTCGACAAACTGGTGGCTCTGCGTTTGGGCTGATTTCAACTAAATCAACACCAGCTTCTTCCGCTTTGGCAAGTGCGTCACGCACACTCATTACACCAAGTTGTTCACCGTCAATGCCAGTAACACGGATTTCAGTTGCACGGATCTCTTCGTTAATACGATTCGGACGTGCTGTTGGGAGTTTTTTTCCGCCTTTAATACCTTATTCCTCCATCTGATTGAGCTGACGACTGCGAATTTCTTCCAGTAGTTTAGTCATGAATTCGTTAACATCAAGGCTGCCTAAATCTTTACCACGACGGGTACGAACAGACACTTTACCTGATTCAACTTCTTTCTCACCACAAACCAACATGTAAGGAACACGACGCAGGGTGTGTTCACGGATCTTAAAGCCGATTTTCTCGTTACGTAAGTCCGCTTTCGCACGAATGCCAACACTTTGCAGCTTGCTAACTAATTCTTGAACATAGTCTGCTTGACTATCTGTAATGTTCATCACAACAACTTGTTGTGGTGCTAACCATGTTGGGAAGAAACCTGCATATTCTTCCGTTAAGATCCCGATAAAGCGCTCTAGTGAACCCAGAACCGCACGGTGAATCATAACTGGCGTAATACGCTCATTATTTTCGCCAACATAAGAAGCATTTAGACGACCCGGTAAGAAGAAGTCTAATTGTACAGTACCGCATTGCCATGCACGGTCAAGGCAGTCATACAGTGTGAATTCAATTTTCGGGCCGTAGAATGCACCTTCGCCAGGCTGATATTCAAACTCAATACCTTTTGACTTCAGCGCATTGGCTAAGTCTGCTTCTGCTGTATCCCACATATCGTCTGTACCGATACGCTTTTCAGGACGAGTAGATAGTTTTACAACGATTTTTTCGAAGCCGAAAGTGCTGTAAACGTCATAAATCATCTCAATACAGCTAGTCACTTCACCCAGAATTTGATCTTCAGTACAGAAGATATGAGCGTCATCTTGGGTAAAGCCACGTACGCGCATTAAACCATGCAGTGCACCTGATGGCTCATTACGGTGACAGCTACCAAATTCTGCCATACGCAGTGGTAAATCACGGTAAGATTTTAACCCTTGGTTAAAGATCTGAACGTGACCTGGGCAGTTCATGGGTTTGACACAATATTCACGGTTCTCAGATGAAGTTGTGAACATCGCATCTTTGTAGTTTTCCCAGTGACCTGTTCTTTCCCACAATACGCGGTCCATCATAAATGGGCCTTTAACTTCTTGGTAATTGTAAGATTTAAGTTTGGTACGTACAAAAGTTTCCAGTTCACGGAAAATTGTCCAACCATCGTTATGCCAGAACGCCATGCCCGGCGCTTCTTCCTGCATATGATATAAATCTAATTGCTTACCAATTTTACGGTGGTCACGCTTCGCCGCTTCTTCTAAGCGCAGCAGATATGCAGCAAGCTGCTTTTTATCTGCCCATGCAGTACCGTAAATACGTTGCAGCATTTTATTGTCGCTGTTACCGCGCCAGTATGCTCCTGCTACTTTTTGTAATTTAAAGTGGTGACAGAAACGCATATTTGGTACGTGTGGACCGCGACACATATCAATATATTCTTGGTGGTGATATAAACCAGGGCGATCATCTTGACTAATATTTTGATCCAAGATTTCAACTTTATAATCTTCGCCACGGTTTACAAATGTTTCACGAGCTTCCGCCCAAGAAACACGTTTTTTAACCACGTCATAATCTGTTTTGGCAAGCTCAAGCATACGCTTTTCTAGCTTGTCCAAATCTTCCTGGGTCAGCGTATAGTCAAGGTCAATATCATAATAGAAACCGTTGTCGATAACCGGACCGATTGCCATTTTGGTATTTGGCCACAATTGTTTAATTGCATGACCTAATAAGTGAGCACAAGAGTGACGAATGATTTCTAGACCATCATCATCTTTACTCGTGATAATTGACAGGTTTGCGTCATGCTCGATCAGTTCACAAGCATCCACCAGCTCACCATTAACACGACCAGCGATACATGCTTTTGCTAGGCCAGCGCCGATATCGCGAGCCACATCCATGACAGAAACTGCATGGTCGAATTGACGCTGACTTCCATCAGGAAGAGTAATAACAGGCATTAAAAAATCCTTATCAGCAGTGGTGACCCACACGAAAGATCACTTGCTTGATTATTCCAAAGTTTATAAATCAATACGTTACTGACGATTTCTCACTTCACTATGCGAGATAGGCACACAACTATGTACACATTATATAAGCCGAGGCAGATATAATTGATAACGCAATTATGCACATCGCTAGCAACTCAACTCGTAATCATAACACAGACATATTTTATGGCGATAGCCAGTTGTTGATTATTCTAGCGCTAAAATTACTGCTGCTCTGGGCTCATTAACGTGTAATCCGCCGACATAATAAGAACATTATTACCATAGCCATTACAATCCGTTCTCACCGCATATTCAGGTAACCAAGCAATACGTGATTTTGAACGCGATAATGAAAGATTCAGGGTTGTCGGATGCTCTAATGCGCTAATAAGATAGACTAAATCAGTGGTGGCTGAACAGAGTTCAAAATTAATATGATCAGCATAAATAGCATGCCAATCCTCATGATACGGGATACCTTGCTTATTGATGATTGCACTCATTTCATCTGCGGTATAAACAAGCTGTGCAGAAGCACTTGGAGCCAGCAACACAAAGGTTGATAACGCCAATAACGCGGTAATTATGCCTTTTTTCATCTCTCACCATACTTTTTTACAATAAATCGTTAAGGGGAGAAAAATACCATTCCATCATCCTGCAAAAAACGACAAAAAGGCTACTCAACATGACTATGAATAGCCTTATTAAAACAAAAAGTTACCAACAACTGCGATGATTACCACGTCCACCCCATCCACCATCACGATATGGGCGGTTGTATTGTTTATCTTCTTCGTTTCGAAGCTGCAGTGATAAATCATCAAGCTCTTTCACCAGCGCTTTCACTTTCGCATCATCATCTTTGGCGCCGGCATCGTACAGCTTATTCAATTCAAAACGCTTATCATCAAACTCTTTCGCTAACTTAGCGATTTCATTATTTTGGCGATAATTGTTTTGGTGATAATTGTTTTGATGATAATTGTTTTGATAGCGGTGATCATAGTTTCCATTGCAGTAAGGGCATGCTGCAGCCGATGCCGAATACAGTAATACTGAAGAGACGATAGCACCTAATAACACTTTTTTATTCACGGCAATAACCTCACAAGTCTATGGGTTATACCAGTTTACATTTACCTAAAGGAAACCGCCTTGAATAACATCAAAATTCGCATCAAAAGCTAAATTCACAGATAACAATTGCAGAAAATATCAATGAAATAGGTAAAAATGCTTATTAATAATGAATAACTAACGGATTAGGCCAAAACAATCACAACCAACGCCGCGTTTGCTGAGTATAAGCCTGCCACTCCTCTTTAAAACGTTCAGATAAGAATTTTTCTTCTTGGGGAATGGTATACAAGTCAGTAATTAACCAAAAGACCAAACCTGATACCAAGAAATAAGGTGAATGCGAAAATAAAGCGAAGCTTAAACTCATCGAGGTAAAAGCAAGATATAACGGATTACGAGATAACCGATAAGGGCCTCTAGTAATAAGAGAAGACGCCGGGCTAATAGGATTTGGTGAGGTTTTTTGCTGAACAAAATAATATAAACTTGCGCCAATCCAGCCGAAAGCCTCTAAGGCAATCAAGATGCCGATAATTCCCATCCAACCAGAAAAACTCCAGAAAAAACCCTCTTTGATATGCAGATAATAAGCAGCAAATCCATTGAGCGCTAACCAATTCACAAATGGAAGTTTAAAAATGCTCATCACAGATCCTAAATTGATATTCATCTGGCAAGCATATCATGGATAAAACGATAAGAATTGGCACCGATGTCAATAATATTTAATAACACAGAGTGAAGGAGTACTCTGTTATTTTATGAACGATATCCTAAAGAAAAAACGCTTTTTAGACCTTCAAGATTGGCATACTCTTGTTCACATACAGAATTACGCACATCGCTGGGTAAATTATTTAATCTCGCTTGGATATTAGCAAGTTGCTCTTCTAACCCATTCATTCCCTTCACTTCGACAACATCTGCATTTGCTTGCAGATAATCTGTAAAGCTTCTTAAATTATTTTCTAAACTATCGCACGCATTATTCGTCAATCCGTTTTGTTCCATAAAGGAATTGACTGAAGCGGGTAATAATTGAGAGAGCGAAGGAAAAATAGATTGTTTCCACGTTTGTGGAAACAGGATCAGCACGGCAGCAATAGCCAAAACAAGCAGCATTGATGAAGTAACTAATGGCGACAGTAACTTTCTCATTGGCTATCCTAAAATTCTATTTAACATGGAATTTAGAATACACAACAAACCGTAAAGCAATTTTTAAAATAAAAAAGAGTTTGTAAAGAATATTCCAATTATATTACCAAGAAATAAGATTATCGCCTGACAATAATCTTTTAACGAATTTACATAACCTGTCAGTAAAACAGATAGCACTGTATATACTCACTAACAAATGAACATAAACCCCCTCTAGCAATAATGCCCTTGACCTTTTTATCTCACATAAAAAGGTTTTTTTTCGCTCAAAATATTGAATGTTTTTAATCCAGCGATATACCTCTTTGTTATTCAACAAATAATTACACTTATTCACACATGAATCGGGATGTTATCCACAGTTAATGTGAACAACTTTGTCATTCATTAAGTAAAAACATTACGCAATTTCACGTAAAAAAGTCTCTTTATCCTATATTTGATGGGAGAATACCCTTCAGATTCCACAAATTAGTAACAATGTTTGTTATAGTTCCAACGAGAAGCCATTCTAGATTAATTTGGAGGGTAATTTTCGATATGCAAGATATTTTACAACTTTTTCAAGCCGTTGGCCTTGGCTTAGTTTTACTCCTTCCACTGGCTAACCCACTGACCGCCATTGCCGTGATGCTCAGTATTTCTGCCAACATGACCAAAGAACAACGTGACCATCAATCACGGCTGGCTGCAATTTATGTCTTTTGTATCATGCTCGTCGCTTTTTATGCGGGCCAATTAGTCATGAATACCTTCGGAATTTCCATTCCTGGACTACGTATTGCTGGGGGACTTATCGTGGTCTTTATTGGTTTTGGGATGTTATTTCCTAATTCAGAAAATAGTGAAGACAACAGTAATGTTTCCACTGACGATTTAAGTGTTCCCAAAAAACGTCAAGGTAACCAAAATATTGCCTTCGTTCCTCTCGCTATGCCAAGTACCGCAGGGCCGGGTACTATCGCGATTATTATTAGTTCCACCGCCTCTTTACAAGGGGATATTGGTTTTACGCCATGGGTTATCACCGTTGCACCCATTGTTGTTTTTCTGATTGCCAGTGTAATTGTTTGGATTGGGCTACGGGGTGCGACTTCAATTATGAAATGGCTAGGAAACAGCGGAATTGATGCAATTGGGCGGATAATGGGGTTTTTATTAATTTGTATGGGAGTGCAATTCGTCATCAACGGCATCGTTGAAATTATCGCGCAACTCCCACACTTAATGACGGAATATCAGTAATTCACTGCTAATGCGTTATACGCATTCTTAACTTTCCACAAATAGCGTGGAGCCTGCGGTGCGGGGTGTTTAGACTGAACATGTTGATAGAACTCTTCTGGCGATAAATTATTTATCATCGCGATAGCTTTAGTTTTATCATTATCAAACGTTCTTAATAATGCCCCAGCCCCATTCACATAAGCCACAACTGTCGCATAATACATAGTCTGCGGATGGCTAATCCCCGCTAAATGTTGCTCTTTGAGAATACGAATATAGGTTGTACCGATATCAATATTTTTACGTGGATCTTTTAAATCGTTAGAACTTGGCTCACCAGAACGTCCTTGATAACGATATGCATCACGCCCTGCTGTTGATGCTTTAATTTGCATTAAACCAATGGCATTAGATTTACTCACCACTTCAGGTCGGAAGTTAGATTCTACTTCAATAATGGCTCTGATCAGTGTTTCATCCACACTATAGCGATTCGCAGATTCACGAATAAACTCATCATAAGGGGTTCTCGGATAGCTAGTATTGGCTGCCGTATTTGGCATTTGATTGCGATTATCTAGCATTCTTGTTCTGTTCACGGTTTTATTGGGATCACTTGAACAACCTGCCAATAGCAAAAGTACAAGCGCACTGCCGACCATTTTTTTCACTGTTGTATCCTCTGCAAATTAAAACACCGAAAGAATAGCTAATCTTTAGAAAAATAATACATTTTTTACTTAACTTTTACTTCTGGACGTGTTTTAGTTATGTTAAATAATAATGATAACCAGCAACTCATCGATTACAAAAATACCCCTTTTACCATTTAACGGGATTTTTCATGATTGATATTGATAATCATTATCAATTGGGATATAAATACTATCAGCCAGAAAGACCATACTCATTGTAGACTCAAATAGGTCAATATAAATGAGAAGCTATATTCAAACCCAATAACACACTTATTTAGATTAACCATTTAATGAGATTAATTTAGTTAATAGAACTCGTGACCCAACGTTAGGATCTATTTTATGACAAACTGTTTATTCCGATTATCAACGCCATTACGTACTACATTTATTGCATTAGCTGCCGTTTTATTTGTCAGCCATCCCGCTTTAGCTAAAAAATTTAAAGTGGTCACCACATTTACTATAATACAAGACATTGCTCAAAATGTAGCCGGTGATGCCGCAATTGTCGAATCCATCACTAAACCGGGTGCAGAAATTCACGGTTATCAACCGACACCAAAAGATATTATGAAAGCCTACGATGCTAACCTTATCTTATGGAACGGAATGAATCTGGAAGTTTGGTTCCAGCGTTTCTTTGAAAACCTTAAAGATGTGCCTGCGGTTGTCGTCACTGAAGGTATTGAGCCGATGCCAATCCGTGAAGGGGAATATAAAGATAATCCGAATCCTCATGCTTGGATGTCCCCTGCTAACGCACAAATCTATATCGAAAATATCCGTAAGGCACTGGTGAAATATGATCCAGAAAATGCAGACACCTATAATGCAAACGCGAAAAAATATTCCCAAGAAATTGCGGTACTTGATGCACCTTTACGTGAGCGTTTGAATCGTATTCCTGAAGATAAGCGTTGGTTAGTGACCAGTGAAGGCGCATTTAGCTACCTCACTAAAGATTATGGCTTTAAAGAGGTCTATTTGTGGCCCATCAATGCTGAAGAACAAGGCTCACCAATGCAAGTTAAAAAAGTGATTGATACGGTTCGTGAACACAACATTCCCGTTGTTTTCAGCGAAAGTACTATTTCAGACAAACCGGCTCTGCAGGTCAGTAAAGAGACTGGCGCAAAATACGGCGGAGTATTATACGTCGATTCACTATCAACCGCTGAAGGCCCTGTACCAACTTATATAGACCTGTTGAACACAACCGTCGATACCATCGCAAAAGGATTTTCACAGTAAATGAGCCATACAAATCAATTCGAACATCCGACTCTGGTTGTTGATGACGCAACTGTCACCTACAACAATGGTCATACCGCGATTTATGACGCTAGTTTCAATATTCACGGTGGTTCCATTTGCGCCCTTGTGGGCGTAAACGGAAGTGGTAAATCAACGCTGTTTAAAACAATTATGGGGTTAGTGACGCCATCGTCCGGTAGTGTGACCCTCAATGACCAACCGATTAAAGCGGCATTAAAAGAGAATGTTATTGCCTACGTACCACAAACAGAAGAAGTGGATTGGAATTTTCCAGTGTTAGTTTCTGATGTGGTGATGATGGGGCGTTACGGCAAAATGGGTTTCTTTCGTATTCCTAAAAAGGAAGATAAAGACGCCGTAAAAATGGCTTTAGAACGTGTAGATTTAGCCGGATTGGAACATCGCCAAATTGGTGAACTTTCCGGCGGTCAGAAAAAACGGGTGTTTTTGGCTCGAGCCCTCGCTCAGCAAGGTAAAGTTTTATTACTTGACGAACCCTTTACAGGTGTCGATGTAAAAACAGAAAATGCCATTATTGACCTACTCCGCAGTCTGCGCGATGAAGGGCATTTAATTCTAGTCTCAACCCATAACTTGGGAAGCGTCCCTGAATTTTGCGACCATGTGATTTTAATAAATCGCACTGTGCTGGCGAGTGGCCCAACCGAAACCACCTTTACCCAGCGTAATCTGCAAAAAGCATTTGGTGGCGTACTGCGTCATATTAACCTGTCTGGTCAAGAGCTTCACGACGATGATGACCCACGCTCTGTCACGGTGATTACTGATGACGAACGTGCCGCCGTCTTCTATGGTCACGATCACGATGCACCGGTTAGAAAAAATCAGCCTAAGGAATCTGAATGATTGAGTTGTTACTGCAACCCTTTGAGTACAACTTTATGGTTAAAGCTATTTGGGTGAGTGCCATCGTGGGAGCGGTGTGTGCTTTCTTATCAGCTTACTTAATGCTCAAAGGTTGGTCGCTGATGGGAGATGCCCTCTCCCACTCGGTTGTACCCGGCGTGGCGGGCGCTTATGCGCTTGGATTACCTTACGCCGCAGGGGCTTTTTTTACCGGTATTCTCGCCGCCCTCGCCATGACGTTTGTTAAACATCTCACCCGTTTACGGGAAGATGCCGTTATCGGCTTTATCTTCTCCACCTTTTTTGCAGCGGGGCTATTGATTGTTTCGTTAAACCCAACCTCAGTGAATGTGCAAAGTATTATCTTCGGTAATATTTTGGGGATCGCCGATGCTGATGTTCTTCAAGTCGAGATTATTATCGCCGTTTCATTTGTTGTCCTGATGTGCCTATGGAAAGATTTACTAGCAGTCTTTTTTGATGAAAGCCATGCTCGTTCCATCGGTTTAAATCCACTGCGCCTAAAAATTATTTTCTTCACCTTATTAAGCGCATGTACCGTTGCCGCACTGCAAACTGTTGGGGCGATATTAGTCATTGCGATGGTTGTCACGCCAGGTGCAACAGCCTATTTACTGACCGATAAATTTAAAACATTGCTGATCATTTCCGTCTCTATCGGTACAGCCACCAGTGCAATTGGTGCCTACCTCAGCTACTTTTTAAATGGCGCAACGGGCGGACTAATTGTTACGTTCCAAACGGTGATTTTCTTACTGGCGTTCTTCTTTGCACCAAAACATGGGCTCTTTGCTTCTCGTCGCAAAGCCCGTAGCGAAGTCGCTGACCTGCATCAAAGTAAGCAACAAGGAGCAACCCATGAATGATTTTATGGATTTACTGATGGCTCCTTTCGCATTCCCATTTATGCAAAAAGCCCTGATCACGGCGATTGTTACAGGAACCGTCTGCGCTATTTTATCCTGCTTTTTAGTCTTGAAAGGTTGGTCATTAATGGGAGATGCCATCTCCCATGCGGTATTACCCGGAATTATTATCGCGTCACTGATTGGCATTCCACTGGCCATTGGCGCCTTTGTTTCAGGACTATTTTGCGCAGTTGCTACTGGCTATTTAAAAGAGAATAGTCGAATAAAAGAAGACACCGTCATGGGCATTGTCTTCTCGGGTATGTTTGCTGTCGGTTTGGTCATGTTCGCGAAAATCGATACTGAGCAGCATCTTACTCATATTTTATTCGGGGATATTTTGGGGATCACCGACGAAGAATTTAAACAAATTTTACTGTTTGCAGGGATAACCATTGCGATTATCTTACTCAAACGTAAAGACTTTATGCTGTATTGCTTTGACCCAAACCAAGCGCGTGTTATCGGCTTGCCGGTTAAATGGCTACATTACGGATTACTTTCGCTATTAGCGTTAACCATCGTGGCATCGCTACAGGCTGTTGGGATCATTCTGGTGATTGCAATGTTGATTTCTCCGGGGATCATCGCCTTTGTCCTATGCCGGAGCTTTGGTTGGATGTTGGTGGTCGCGATTATCGCCTCCGTCACCTCCAGCGTACTGGGAACGATTGTCAGCTTCCACATTAATGCGACAACGGGCCCAACCATTGTGGTGATCCAAGCAGGCTATTTTGTTATCGCCCTGCTCTATAGCAAATTAATTCTCGCACGCCGCAAATCCCACACCACGCGCCAAGATTTGCATACGGCCTAATGATATAAAGCTGAATACGCTCAAAACCTATTCAGCTTTTTCTTTCTTCTATTTGACTCTCTTCTATTTTGAAGCTTGCTCTCTATAAAAGAAAAAAGCGATATCCATCTGTTATCATCAAAAGAATCCCCCAATTCTTGAACAAAATCAGCCATCAATCATTTCGGAATAAGGCGTAATTATTAAACAATGATCACTGTTAATTCCTAAATTGACGCTATAGTATGGTATGAGTGAAGACCAAATCACAGCGAGGTGGATCATGTGGCAAGCGATGAATCGTTTATTAATTGAACACTTTGGTGAGGCAGAGCTGCGAAATAAAGTGATTCTTTCTGGTGGGGATATTCATCACACTTTAAGAATCGATTATGGCGAGCATACAGTGTTCGTAAAACAAAATCGCCGCGAGTTTCTCCCTCTTTTTAAACAAGAGGCAGAGCAGCTTGAAATGCTAGCGAAAAGCCAAACTATCACCGTTCCCAAAGTCTACGGCTTGGGTAGCAACAAGCACCATAGCTTTCTTCTCCTCGAATACTTCCCGTTAAAACATTTTGATAGCACCAATGCATGGCACTTTGGTCAACAATTGGCGCGATTACATCAATGGGAAGAACAGCCAAGTTATGGGTTCGATTTTGATACTATGCTCAGTACCATTGTTCAACCTAATGGATGGGAAAAACGGTGGAATGCATTCTTTGCCGAAAAACGTATCGGTCTTCAATTACAAATTGCATCTGAAAAAGGCATGGTTTTTGGTGATATTCAAAGACTGGTGGATATTGTTAAACACCGTTTATCCGGCCATCAACCTCAACCTTCTTTATTGCATGGGGATCTGTGGCCAGCAAATTGTGCGATCACCAACCAAATGGATGGCGTACTCTATGACCCGGCCTGTTATTGGGGTGATCGGGAATGTGATATCGCGATGCTGCCATTATACAAAGAAATTCCGATTCAAATTATTGATGGCTACCAAAGTGTTTGGCCATTACCAACGGGCTTTTTAGACAGACAACCACTCTATCAACTCTATTTTTTACTCAATCAAGCCAACATGTTTGGTAATGAGCAAAGCTATCTGCATGCTCGCAGCATTATTGATAATTTATTAGACGACGAATAGCAGCGAATCAATTAGGCGAAAATAAGAGATGCACAGCAACGGAATAAACACCGATGCTGTGCATTTTTCATGATGGGCATTATCAACATAATGAAAAGCGGCCTACATGATAAAAACTACCAATTCAGAAGTTTCAATGCAAAATAAATGGCGATCCCTAAAACAATCGGCCAGAAATACATCAAAAAGAACTGTTTAAAAATAGTATGTCGAGGAATAGTAACTTTGGCTTCTAACTCTTCTTTGGTCACTTCACTGCCTTTTGCATTTTCAAGAATGACATGATCTTCAATGCTTTCGCGAATGAATTTAATTTGTCGATACATGCGTAAGCCTGATGCGCTTAAAGCAAGCCCCACAAAGATAAAAATAAAAATAACAAAAAATCCGATGCAGCTATCTGAAAAACCATGACTCACTTCAGGGACTGGTGAATTATTCCAAAATACATTGAGAAACGGCGTACTTTGTCGAGTCATCTCCGCCATTAATTTAACAAAATCATTGGCAACTGCATTAATTCCTTCGCCTTGAATTCCTTTCAGAGCCGCTAATTTAATTAACGATGTCAATGTGGAAATTAACGCCACAAAAAATACGATCCAGCCCAAAATACGTTTGCCAATCGCAAGAGAATTTGCCTTGTGGTAATTCATTACAACTATTCCTTAAAGTTTTTTTCTACGCTAATCATAGCCGATAATATTTGCTGGCTCCAAATTTCTATAAAAAAATGATAGTTAAAAACTGAGTTTCGGATTATTCAAAGAGTGAATCGAATCTACATCAATAACTAATCTCCAATTTCCAATAAAATCATGTGATAGCACAGATATCTCTATAACCCCAAGTCATAGCTTGTTAAAATCGTTTCAGAAACCAAAATGACTGTGATTAAAGTACAGCGACAATCCCCATACCCTATTTTTAAGCGGGTATCTAAATGAATGGAGTTTGCTATGTATCATAAATTACCTATCCAATCTGTCATCTTCGACATGGATGGTTTGCTGATTGACTCGGAACCTTTTTGGGAACAAGGGGAAGATGAAGTTTTTGCAGAGTTAGGCGTCGATTTATCCATTAAGCACACTCTTCCTGACACCCTCGGTTTACGTATCGATCACGTTGTTGAACTTTGGTACAACGCATCTCCTTGGCAGGGTTGTAGTTTAGAAGCAACAAAACAGCGTATTATTGACCGCGTTATTGGTTTAGTGGAAGAAAAACGCCCATTACTGCCAGGTGTACAGCATGCACTTGAACTGTGCCGCTCAATGGATCTGAACATCGCTTTAGCCTCTGCGTCTCCGGATTATATGCTGGAAAAAGTGCTGAACTTATTTGATATCCGCCATTATTTTTCTGCCGTCGTTTCAGCCGCAGATTTACCATTAAGTAAGCCTCATCCTGAAGTGTATTTAAAAGCCGCCGCTGAGCTATCCACCAAGCCTATCCATTGTGCTTCATTAGAAGACTCCTTTAATGGAATGATTTCTGCAAAAGCAGCAAGAATGCGTTCTATCGTTGTACCTGATAGCAAGCATTTCAATGACCCTCGCTGGGGTTTAGCTGATGTTAAAATCGCCTCATTGAACGATTTACGCCCAGAAAATTTACGTTAATCTTAAAGACGTTAACGAAACACGATTTCCCTTACGTTTTTCACGTAGGGGAAATTTCAAAAAAGTATAAAAACCTACGGTTATTAACTAATAAATAAGAGTTTTTTTAACTCCAACCTACTACCATATTTCCTGCAAACCCTTTATACTGCCGCCTACTGTATAGATAAACAGATGGTATTTTATCCACCATGACTGCTGAAGGGCATCTGCTTTTTTCCGTCGCCTCACTTGTAATGGCTCATAAATTGCAAATTACCCCGGAGTTCGCTCAGGGTGATTGGCTGCATATGGTGCCAGGGGTGTTGCTGGGTGCCTTATTGCCGGATATTGACCACCCTTCATCAATCCTCGGGCGGCTTTTTCGCATTATTTCATTACCTATATCAAAACTGTGCGGACATCGCGGGTTCACTCACAGCCTGATTGCTTGGCTCATTTTACTGATCAGCAGCTACCAATGGCTGCCTCACTATTGGGATTTACCCACCGACCTTATCCAAGCGTTTTTATTAGGTTATATGAGCCATTTAGTGGCGGATATGCTAACCCCATCCGGAGTGCCTTTTTTATGGCCGCTACCAACACGTTTCTGTTTTCCCATCTTACGCGGTAAGTCCAGTAAACGCGGGGAACGCTTTATTGCCGTGCTTTTGACCGTCTGTGCGGTCTTAATTCCAACAGGTCATCCCGCTGATTGGTTCCAGCAAATTGAAAGCGCACTAAATTATTTTAATAATCAGATAAATATACACTTACCGACAAAAAGCTCACTTTTGTAATATACTGTAAGCATGGATCAACCTAAATTATAACTTTTGATTATAAGTAATGACTAACTTCAACTGATATCATATAACCAGTTGTTAGAAGAAATGAAATCCTTATACCTATTAAGGATTAACAACAAGAATCATTATGTAAAATAATTACAATTTGGAGTGCGGAATGAATATTCCTCTGATTATCAATGTGCTGGTTTTCGTAGCACTTTTAATACTGTTAGCAAAACTCGGATCGAATGGTTGGAGCCTGTCCAAAAAAGTTTTACTGGGTCTCGTATTCGGTGTTGCTTATGGTGTCGGACTTCACCTCGTGTATGGTTCCGGTCACCAAACGGTAAAAGACTCCATTCTTTGGTTTAATATCGTCGGTAATGGTTACGTTCAACTGTTACAAATGGTGATTATGCCTCTGGTGTTCGCCTCTATTCTGAGTGCGGTCGCTCGACTTCATAAGGCATCTTCTTTAGGGAAAATTAGCTTTTTAACTATTGGCACATTGCTGTTTACCACAGCCATTGCGGCTTTAGTGGGTATTTTGATCGCAAACCTGTTCGGCTTAACGGCTGAAGGTCTGGTTCAAGGTCAATCTGAAACTGCACGCCTAGCGGCCATTGAAACAAATTATATTGGTAAAGTCTCAGATTTAACGGTTCCTCAGTTAATCCTGTCCTTTATCCCGAAAAACCCGTTTGCGGATTTAACTGGTGCAAGCCCAACATCTATCATTAGTGTAGTTATTTTTGCTGCCTTCTTAGGAGTAGCTGCGCTGCAACTGTTTAAAGATGATAAAGAGCGCGGTGAAAAAGCATTAGCGGCTATCGATGTGATGCAAGCATGGGCAATGAAACTCGTTCGCTTAGTCATGCGTTTAACCCCTTACGGTGTAATGGCGCTGATGATCAAAGTGGTCGCAAGCTCTAACTTAGCCGATATTATTAACTTAGGGACTTTCGTCGTCGCATCCTATGTCGCGTTAGCCATTATGTTTGTGGTTCACGGTATTTTAGTGGCTACAACAGGCTTAAACCCAATCAAGTTCTTTAAGAAAGCGGGCCCAGTACTGACATTTGCATTCACTAGCCGTTCGAGCGCAGCCAGTATTCCACTGAATATTGAAACGCAAACTCGCCGCTTTGGTGTGCCAGAGTCTATCGCAAGCTTCTCGGCTTCTTTCGGTGCAACTATCGGTCAAAACGGTTGTGCGGGTATCTACCCTGCGATGTTAGCCGTGATGGTCGCACCAACTATGGGGATCAACCCATTTGACCCTCTGTGGATAGCAACCTTAGTCGGTATCGTGACCATCAGCTCTGCCGGTGTTGCTGGTGTGGGTGGCGGTGCAACCTTCGCCGCACTGATTGTACTGCCAGCAATGGGATTACCCGTCACGTTAGTTGCGCTGTTAATTTCAGTCGAGCCTCTGATTGATATGGGTCGTACCGCTCTGAACGTGAGTGGTTCCATGACAGCGGGTACCGTCACTAGCCAGTTAATGGGCGAAACGGACAAGTCAATCTTCAATCAAGATGACGACGGTGATTTAAAACACGTTTAATCGTCCTAATCTCCTAACACTCATTGAAACCTGCCCGTCAAACGGCAGGTTTTTTTGTGTCTGCTATTTTCTAGGCTCGATATTTCATCAAACTGCAACAGCTTGAAATTTTTACTTTATTTTGACTTTATTGGAAATATAGGTCTTTTACTCTAAAAAATATTGCCAATACGTAAAGCTGCGTAACATAATAGCGGCTGAGCAACATTTTCTTAGGCCTCCTGCCTGTGTTGCGTCTCCCGTTTCCTACGGGAACTATCAACTTCATTGTTAGATTTTTTATATGACCAATATTATTCATATACTAAAAACTGATCCTTCAGATAACCCCTGTGTCAGCTGTGGTGCTTGTTGTGCTTACTTTCGCGTCTCATTTTACTGGGCAGAAGCAGAAGCTGGCGGTGGTTCGGTGCCTCAACATTTAACAGAGCAAATCACCCCCTTTATGAGTTGTATGCAAGGTACAAACCAGAAACCGAATACCCGCTGTACAGCACTTGATGGTACCGTCGGGGAATGTGTCTCTTGCTCTATTTATGAACAACGCCCAACGCCATGCCGAGAATTCGAACAATCGTGGCATAACGGCATCCACAATGAAGCCTGCGACCGTGCTCGCGCAGCCTATGGTTTACCTCCTCTCGAGCCTCAGCAACCGCAAATCGCGTGCTAACCGTCAATGACCCAGAGATTTTTCTGGGTTATCTTCTTGACCCTTTCACACTCCCTTCCTAAGTAAAATAATCTCATTATTTTCAATAAAATGTGTAAAGAAAGGATAAAACGTGCAGGAAATATGGAGCTTCAGTCAAAGCAAGTAAAAGCCATTGCGAGGGAAATCTAATTGATGAATTATCCGCTCATCACGTTAATGAGGAGATAAAAGATGAACAAATTAAACCAAGGTTTACTTGCTGCCGTTTTACTGTCTGTTGGCTTTGCTGCCGCAGCCGCTAATGTTGATATGAACAAATCACCACGCCATCACGGCGGAAATCATCATAATATGGTGTATAGCGTGACAGAACAAACCACCAAGCCGAATGAAACCCTGAAAAAACTGGCAAACGATACGCCTAAAATTGAAGATGGCAAACGCTACATGGTGAAGATGTCTGTCGTGGAAGTGCCTGAATTCAAGCCAGCACAACCAATGCCAATGCCGGTTCCTGC
The DNA here is from genome assembly GCF_009706275.1 of Providencia sp. wls1943. Taxonomy (NCBI): domain Bacteria; kingdom Pseudomonadati; phylum Pseudomonadota; class Gammaproteobacteria; order Enterobacterales; family Morganellaceae; genus Providencia; species Providencia sp. wls1943. The sequence continues at coordinate 11,333 of NZ_WLTU01000018.1, read as the reverse complement.
TACGGCCCCCGCAGCTAAATAATGAATGAATCAACCTAAACCATAGGCTGTACCTGTTAAACTGATAACATCAACCTTTTAGCATTGTTAGTTAAAAATCAGTATCTTAATAGACACAATAACATTTAGGTATATCCCTAATTTTAGCCCCTAATGCCATAGGGGCTTTTTTTTAACTAAAATAACCAGCGCAATAGTGCTGTGACTATCGCCGCCGACAAAACAATCACAATAAATGGCTTACGGTACCAAGTCAGGATACCTGCCACCACTACCCCAATTATTTTCGGTAAATCCGATAATTCATTACCTGAAAAGAGCGTTGAGGTCATCGCGACTGAAAATAAAATCACAATGGCAGCAGCCGAAAACAGAGCTTTATTTTGCTCTGTTAAATTGACCCGCCCTTTTAGCAATGCGCCGGATGCCCGCATTAAGTACGTCCCAACTGCTAAAATGAAAATTCCACTGACGATTAACCAAGGATGTTCCATCATCATCATTTCCTTATATAGATAACTAAACTCAACAAAGCCAGTAAAATGGGGATCCCCGCAGGTAATACCGGTGTTGTTACCATAGCAATCACAGCCCCGACTATCGCAGCGAGTCTTAAGCGCCTATCTTTCAACGCAGGTAAACTCAGCGCTAAGATAATGGCGGGAAACATGGCATCCATTCCTAGTGCGTGAGTATCTTGAATAAAGCTTCCCAAAATTTCACCGATGACCACACCAACAGGCCAACAGATTAAAATCCCTAGTCCGCACAGCCAAAATGCGGCGTTTTTTTCTCGTTCGCTGTCTTGCGACAAGCCAAAAATCACACTTTCATCATTCATAATGTGATATCCCAGCAAAGATTTGGCACCCTTTCCTGCTAATTCACTAACGGCAAAACTAAATGGAATATGGCGCGAATTGACTAATAGCCCGGCTAAGGCGGCAGACAGCGGGCTTCCCCCTGAAAATACCACACCAATAAACAAAAACTCGGATGCACCCGCTAATACAAAAATGGATAGCATTAACGGAACCCACCAATCAAAACCTTGTGAATGGGCTAATGCACCGTAGGAAATCCCCACAATTAAGTCTGCAATACACACCAGTGCAATATTTTTCACTGTGCTATTATGGAGAATAGAAAATTGAAATGTAGATGTCTGCATAGAACGACAGTTCGATATAAAAAACAATCGTTCATTATGTCGATACTCTAGGCTAAGTGCAATCAAATAGGATGTTAAAGTTGACCTTATTCACGCCCCCTATCGAATTAATCTCAAAATCATTGGCTTGTGAAAGGCAAAAAAGTGGGCTTTCTCTCTCTGAACTTGCTCGTAAAGCGGGAATAGCCAAATCTACACTATCCCAATTAGAGGCGGGTAGCGGCAATCCCAGCATTGAAACCCTATGGGCATTATGTGTTGCTCTGGATATTCCTTTTTCCCGTTTAATTGAAGAAAAACGTGCGGCAGTGAGTGTGATCCGCCATGGCGAAGGTACCCCAGTAAGCGCTGAGCACGCCAACTATTTGGCCTATTTGCTCTCTTCTGCTCCTCCTAATTCTCAACGGGATATTTATACGGTTGTTGCACAGCCAGGTCGAGATCGCGTTTCAGAACCCCATATGCATGATGTCACTGAGCATATTATTTTGATGTCTGGCAGAGCATTAGTTGGGCCACTCGACAACCCTGTTGAGCTCAATGTCGGTGACTATATTCACTATCGAGGTGATGAACCCCACATTATGCGCGCGCTTGAACCCAACACCATGGCAGTCATGGTGATTGATAAACAGAATTAATTAGCCCAATAAGCTGGAGGATTTGCTGTGAATTACTATCAAGAAATAACAAACAAAGTCACCTTATTGCTGGATGAAAACTCCGTTCATAATATGAATGAAATGCTAATGCAGCTTTCTCATGATGATAAACTTACCCAAGAACAACGTTTCGAGCTGCAACAACGTCTTAGAGACGCTATTTTTGTTCACCATAATTCGTAATAAAAATTCCCAATTAACGTTTAATTAAATGGGATTTGGCGGTTCATATCTCGATTTAAAATATAGAAGAAAAGCCTGAGCAATCTATTTATTACTCAGGCTTGATTTAATCATTCATTATAACTACGTGAAACTTAATCAGCTTATTTCCTGCATTAAAACTTATTCTTTTATTAAAACTTATCTTGCTGCAAATAAGACCACGCATATTGCGCATACAGTTCTGCGCCTGATGCCATCACATCTTCATCAATGTTAAAACAGCCGTGGTGATGCGCCCATTGAGTATCTTTTTCTGGGTTACCTGAACCTAATAATGCAAAACAACCCGGAATGTTTTCCATATAAAAGCTGAAATCTTCCCCGCCTGGTGTGGGTCTTTCTGCCATTAATGCATTTTCACCAAACGCTTCACTGATCACCGACTGTGCCAATAATGCACTGCGCTCTTCGTTAATCACAGGCAGCGTACCATAGATATAATCCACTTCAGCGGTGGCGCCGTACATTGCGGCAGTATGTTCGGCATAACGACGGATCGCCGCTTCAATGCGAGTACGGGTTTCAATGTCAAAGCAACGTACCGTTCCATCCAGTACCGCATTTTCTGCAATCACGTTAAATCGGGTGCCCACGTCCATTTTTCCGATAGTCACAACGGCTGAGTCTAGCGAAGAAGTTTCACGAGAAACCACCGCTTGCAAATTCATCACAAATGATGAGGCAACGATTGCAGCATCAACGGTCGCTTCCGGCATCGAACCGTGTCCACCGCGCCCTTTAAATTTCACGACCAATAAGTCCGCAGAAGCGAATGTCCCGCCGACATTACACGATATTTTTCCTGAAGGCGTCGTAGACCAAATATGCATACCAAACACGTTGTCAACATTATCCACTGCGCCTTGTTTTACCATCGCTTTAGCGCCCTGCGCTATTTCTTCAGCCGGTTGAAAAATCAGGCGAATATTTCCTTTCAACTCATCGCGCACTTCATATAACGCTTTGGCTGCGGTTAATAACATCGCGGTATGTGCATCATGCCCACACGCGTGCATCTTCCCTTTATTTGTCGATTTATACTCAAGGGAATCATTCAATTCCTGAACGGGCAATGCATCGATATCCGCACGTAAGGCGACCGTCTTGCCGGGTTTACCGCCTTTAATGTCCGCAATAATTCCGGTAGGTTCAGTGAGGCGATACTCAATACCAATTTTTGCCAATTCTTCAGCAATACGCTTCGTGGTTCTCACTTCTTCAAAAGGCAATTCTGGATGTGAGTGAAGATCACGACGAAAAGCAATCATCTCTTCAGTGTGTTTTTTAATGGATGCTGTGATGCTGTTATTGACCATTTTTCTGTCCTTTTTCTATTCTTTTCGCTTTCTTAAACTATTATTTTTCAGCGTGTTAAATTCTAATATTCTATTTATCGTTATGCAGCAACAGGCACAATGTAGGCGACCATAATCCCCGCTAATACCACGGAAACCATCGTGACAGAGATAAAACCACCAACTAGCATTGGTCCTAACATATGGCTAGTTAAAATCTGACGCTCTTTTTCATCTTTGGTCAGTGCATTAATGGCTTCATTGGTAATGATATAATCCGCAGGGAAACCATACAGTGCCGTCAATGAGACCGCGAAAGCCATCTCCTTTGATACACCTAGAATTTTTCCAACAATCCAAGACGCGATAAACATGCCGATGACGGCTGCCACGATCAACACCACCATTGGGTAGACCAATCTCAACAACATATCTGGTGTTGCATGATTTAACGTATCAAAGATAAATAGCATTAATGCCATGATAGCAAAGCCAAACCCGTTCGCTTTCTGCAATGGCTGCCTTTCTAAAAATCCCATTGACGAGGCAATAACACCAAATAACAAGCACAAAACAAACGGACTGATGCTGACATAAGGCGCGGCAACGGTAGAAACTAAATAGGCGAGATACCCCACCACCACTAAGCGTAAAAATTGGAAATAACTGGTGTTATAGTGACTCGGAATTCGCTTGAACATGCGAGGCATCGCACTTTCAGATGCCAGTGTTTTGACTTCCACATCATCCGCACCGTCAACAGCCAATGACTCTTTCCATGTACCACTGCGATATTGCTCAAGCACGCGGCGACCTTCACGCTTCAACATAATGGCCGTTAGCGGATAACCGGCAAAACCTTGCATCACATAAATTAAGATGGCAAATACCGAAAGATCCACCAGCCCAGCTTCCGCCGCACCTTTTGACATAATTAATGAAGAGACAATGCCACCGACTAATGGCGGGATTGCCACTAATACTGTATTTAAATCAAATAGCGCTAAACCGACCCCGTAAATAAAGACTATGATCCCCAAAATACCGGATAACGAAATTAAGATGGTCTTCCATTGGTGTAAAAGTTCTTTCAATGAGAGCAATGTACCCATATTGGTAATGAGTAAATACATCAGCATCACAGCGACAACTTTTGGTATTCCCGCAACGCTCACAATATCTTTAGGAAAGAATGTCCAATAACCTAAAAGGAATAATACCGCGCAAACAAACACCGATGGGATCCACGCTTTTGTTCGTACTGCAATGGCATCCCCGATGTACAGTATCCCGACAATTAATAACAGAGCTAACATTTGTGACATAAGTTTTTCCCCGCATTTATTATTTTTATTTATTTCTGTTTTGGTTATTTAATCTATTAATTTTGATATGTCAGATTTATTCTTTCAAAATAGAGAACAAAATAAAGCCAAATAACACATATCCATCCAAGCCATTACATTTAAACAACAATTTCATCATAACATTGAATAAATAGATGTATAGATTAAGTTACAGTGTAAGGTTGAAAATACACTAGCAAAAAATCGTAGATTAAAAAGTCATATATGAGGGGAGAGAATGAAAATACAGAACGATTGTTTCGTATTCAGAACCGTTTTTAATAGGATATGTTTTATGCGTTATATTTGGTGATAATTCATACTTTTTCAGTGTAGGGGAAACGATAAATTTATAATCTATTGCCCTGCTATATATTTTTATGCTTTCACAATTTTGATGCAGTTATATCATGATAAAAACGGCTCATTATCATAGTTAGTAATATATTCTGCTTTATTTCACGATCCTTTTTTTTTTGCTCAAAATAGAAACAAAAATCGCCTATTCACATCCGCAAATAGGCGATTAATCGTACGAAAATAATAGATGGGAAATAGATACTTAATTAAAGCCCATTATCCTTGAGAGAGCATGTTATGGCACAACATACCGAGTAAGGTAAATAATAAAGCGCCGAGAACATGAATTGCGATCGTGCTAAATGCCACCGCCAACTTTCCTTCTTGCAACATCACCAACACTTCCAGAGAAAATGTTGAAAACGTGGTGAATGCGCCACAAAAGCCCGTGACAATAAACAATTTATAGGCGGGATTAATATTCGCGCTCGCAAAGTAAGAGACAGCAAAACCAATGATAAAACCGCCAACTAAATTGACGAAAACAGTACCAAATGGAATGTGAGGGTGCAGGTTATTCAGCTTTAAGCCAATCAACCATCTTAACCAGCCACCTAAAACGGAACCTAAAGCAATAGAAATGAGGGATGCGTACATTGCCACTTTCCTTACAAGTTAGATGGGAATAAATGCAAGGAAAAGCTCCTGCAGACATTTATGCCCTAAATTCGGGCACATAACCTACGTGCCCATTCAAATGAAAAGGTTTACGTAGGCATCATCAGTCCACATCAAGGACGGTTAAACTAGGAGGAATGCCATCTCCTAACGAGACGCTGATTAAAATAATAAGGCAACTATTTTCTTCATGCAAATCTAATTTGCCAAGCCTATTCCAGATAACCCGGTGTCTATTTACCCTAAATTGGCGCATAATATCCGTAATATCGATAATAGAATTAGATGGATTAGGTCAGATATGGAAACAAAACAGCCCTTATTACAACTTAAGAATATCGGTTTTCAGGTTGGACAGAAGATAATTTTAGATAATGTGCAAATTGACCTATACCCAGGTGAATTTAAATTGATCACAGGTCCTTCTGGTTGTGGGAAAAGTACATTATTAAAAATTGTCTCTTCACTCATCCCACCAAGTTGCGGTGAAATTCTGTTTGCTGGCGAAAATATCAATACTATTGCGCCAGAGAAATATCGTCAACAAGTCTCCTATTGCACTCAAACGCCTGCACTTTTTGGCAATACCGTGTATGACAATCTCTTTTTTCCTTATCAAATACGCAATCAGCCATTTGATAAACAAAAAATTCTCGATGATTTAAGCTATTTTTCACTGCCGGATACCATCCTAGAAAAAGGCATTAATGAGCTTTCAGGCGGAGAAAAACAGCGGGTCTCATTGATCCGTAATTTACAATTCTTGCCGCAAATTTTATTACTGGATGAAATCACTAGTGCCTTAGATGAACAAAATAAAATCAAAGTGAATGAGCTTATTCATCAATTAGCGGTCAAGAATAATATTGCCGTCCTCTGGGTGACTCATGATCAAGATGAAATTGGTCATGCTGACGATATTATTACCCTCCCCGTACACCATAGCGAAAAATAGGAATTAATCGTGCATCAACCTACTATTTCCAATGAGTCGCTCGCATTTTCGATTATGTTAGTCTTAGTGGCTATTTTTATTAGCCATAAAGAGAAGCTCTCTCTTGAAAAAGATATTATTTGGAGTACGTGCCGTGCCATTGTTCAACTATTAATTGCCGGTTATATCCTCAAATATATTTTCCACGTTGACCATAAAGCACTCACTGTTTTATTAGTGTTATTTATCTGCTTTAACGCCGCTTGGAATGCGAAAAAACGCAGTAAATACCTCGATAAATTATTTCCAACCGCGTTAATTGCGATTACTTCAGGCACATTTTTGACATTGTTGGTATTAATTCTCACTGAAGCCATCGCGTTTACCCCAATGCAAGTTATTCCAATTACAGGGATGATTGCTGGGAACGCCATGATTGCCGTCGGACTTTGCTTCAATAACTTAGGACAGCGCTTTAATAGTCAACAACAGCAAATTCAAGAAATGCTTAGCTTGGGCGCCACACCTAAAATTGCTTCTGCCTCGATTATTCGCGAAAGTATTCGCGCATCATTAATCCCTACGGTGGATTCTGCCAAGACGGTTGGGATCGTGAGTTTACCTGGTATGATGTCAGGGCTCATTTTTGCGGGAGTCGACCCTTTACAGGCAGTTAAATACCAAATTATGGTGACATTTATGCTGTTAGCGACAGCAAGTTTATCCACAATTTTGGCTGGGTATTTAACCTACGTGAAGTTTTATAATCAACGCCATCAATTGCGTTTAGATGCTTTAAATAAAAACATTAAATAAAAAAATTAAACAGACCAAATCAGGCTTAACATTTCTGCCTTAAGCCTGATTTAATTTATTTTGTTTTTCCGACCATGACAGGCATCACCTCAATAAGCTGAGGCTGGCTTTCTCCCGATTCTATCAAGGTAAAAATTTGTTCTAGCATAGCGGGAACATCCTGTTTAACCATCTCGATATCATTCCCAAGTAATGCAACAAACGGATCCCAGTCAAAACACCCCATCGGCGGCTGATGCGCGCCTGTGTGCCCCTCTTTCATTAACCACCTCATCACCCCTTCTAATGAGATAGTCGAGTTGACGAATAGCCCACAAAGTTCAATATATTGAGGGTCTTGCGGTGTTTCTTTTTGTAAAAATGAGTGCTGCGAAGAATATGTCGAGAGTGCCCGTTCGGCTTTTTCTGGCGCATAACCACAAGTCAAAATATGGTGTTGAGGAACCTCTATATTCAAGGAATTATGAGCATCGATAAATCCCCGAATTCGCTCTCGAGTGTTATGCTCCTCTTCTCGTCCTCCCACAAACACCAGTGATTCTGACGATGCAGCTCGTTGCTGCCTTTTGCGCAAAATATTGAGCGCTAACTGCTTTGCACCATGATAATTATCGGAAATCACCGAAGGTGCCAATGTGCCAGGTAAGTCTAAATTGAGTGTCGGTACACCTGATGCGTGGCAGATTTGCGTAATTTTATCAGGATCAGTTGCCCCCGTTGAAATCAACCAATCCACTTGATATGAGAGCATTGCCTTTGCGGCCTCTAACTCTAATTGAGGATCACGGCGTGTACAGGTAATGATAGGAAATAGCCCACGTTCACGCGCCATCTCCTCGAAATGCTCCACAACCGACCCAAAATAACGGTTATCGTATTTAGGAACCAACATCCCAATAATTTTGGATTTATTACTGCGTAATAGACTCGCTTGCTTATTCACCGAATAGTTTTGCTCCTGCGCTATTCGCATAATTTTTTCAGCTAATTGGGCACTAATACGTCTTTTTTGCCAATTTCCATTCAATACAGCGCTAACGGCACTGGCTGAAACCCCTGCCAATTCTGCAAGGTCATAGATCGTGGTTTTCTTGTTTTGTCTGATCTTGCTCACAAATTTATGCCTCCATTTTTTCCTAGCTTGACACCAAAGCGTAAAAGTCGCAATACTGCTCCATCGATTGAGCGACATCGAAATTAACCTAGAATCGAGTTGATATGGCGATTTGCCTGCATTCTCACTCACTGAATACACTCTGCCAAATCCCCTCGTAACTTATTAAAATTACATTAATTTCTAATACTCAGTTTGACTTACCTATTGATTAACTAACTTATCCGGAGTGAACATCATGGCTATCTCATTAGAAAACAAAGTTGCCGCCATCACAGGTGCGGCTTCTGGTATTGGACTTGAGTGCGCACGTACCCTACTCAAAGCTGGCGCGAAAGTTGTTTTAATTGACCGTGCCGAAGACCGATTAAATCAGTTAGTTGCCGAACTAGGCGGTAATGCAATTCCACTGGTTGTTGATTTAATGAAGCCAGAACAAGTGGATGGCATGTTAGATGCTATTTTAGCCAAAGCGGGTCGCTTAGATATTTTCCACGCTAACGCCGGTGCTTATATCGGTGGCCCAGTCGCAGAAGGCGACCCAGATGTTTGGGATAAAGTATTAAACCTCAACATCAATGCCGCATTTCGCAGCGTGCGCGCCGTTCTCCCACACTTTATTGAGCAAAAATCAGGGGATGTCCTGTTTACTAGTTCAATCGCAGGGATGGTGCCCGTGATTTGGGAACCTATCTACACCGCATCTAAATTTGCAGTTCAAGCGTTTGTCCATTCAACTCGCCGCCAAGTGTCTCAATACGGTGTTCGCGTTGGTGCTGTATTACCAGGCCCTGTTGTCACTGCATTACTGGATGACTGGCCAAAAGAAAAAATGGAAGAAGCATTAGCTAATGGCAGCTTAATGCAACCTATCGAAGTCGCTGAAGCGGTTCTATTTATGTTAACTCGTCCAAGAAATATCACCATCCGTGATCTTGTGATCCTACCAAACAGCGTTGACCTTTAATTTTTACCGATAACCATAAAGATTGTGGGAGGACATATGAACAGCCCTACGCAAAGTAAAAATGACGACGTCGTCATTGGTATTGATGTCGGTACAGGCAGCGCGCGTGCAGGTATTTTTGATCTGCGTGGCAACATGCTTGCGTCTGTTAAACACGATATTACGCTCTATCGTGATGGTGCCAATTTCGCAGAGCAATCAAGTAACGAAATCTGGAATGCCGTTTGTTATTGTGTGAAACATGCAATGGCAGATGCCAAAATTGATGCAAAACGTGTCGCAGGAATTGGTTTTGATGCGACCTGCTCTCTGGTTGTTTTAGATAAAAACCAGCAACCTATTTCCGTCAGTCCAAGTGAAGATCCTGAACGCAATATTATTGTTTGGATGGATCACCGCGCCACGGAACAAGCTGAGCGCATCAATAGCCTAAAACACCCAGTATTGAATTATGTTGGGGGTAAGATTTCCCCTGAAATGGAAACCCCAAAAATTCTTTGGCTAAAAGAAAATCGTCGCCAAACTTATGATAGTGCGTGGCAATTTTTTGATTTAGCAGACTTCCTAACGTGGAAATCAACGGGTTCTTTAGCGCGTTCTACTTGTACAGTAACCTGTAAATGGACTTACTTGGCACATGAAAAGCGCTGGGACGCTGACTATTTTCGCCAAATTGGTCTCGCAGAGTTAGCAGACGAAAACTTTGCTCGCATTGGTCAGGAAATTGTCGAACCAGGCACACCAAATGGAAGCGGCTTAACCGCCCAAGCTGCTGAACAAATGGGATTGTTAGTTGGGACACCAGTTGCCGCAGGGATGATTGATGCTCATGCTGGTGGAATTGGCACAGTTGGGGTCAATGGTGATGCAACTGCAAATATGGCGTATGTTTTTGGTACCTCTTCCTGCACGATGACCACCACCCAAGAACCCGTGTTTATCCCTGGTGTTTGGGGCCCCTATTATTCAGCAATGGTACCGGGTATGTGGCTAAACGAAGGTGGACAAAGTGCTGCTGGTGCGGCAATTGACCAACTACTTTCTTTACATCCGATGGCTGCACAAGCCAAAGTGATAGCAAAAGAGCAAGGCAAATCATTACCCGTTATGCTGGCGGATAAAGTATTAGAAAAATCAGGTACCCCATCTCAAGCAGTTGAATTAGCTAAAGGTATTCATATTGTTCCTGAGTTTTTAGGCAATAGAGCTCCTTTCGCCGATCCCCACGCGAAAGCCATCATTGCGGGCTTAACCATGGATAACAGCTTTGATAACTTACTTGCATTCTATACCGCCGGTGTTTGCAGTATTGGCTATGGATTACGACAAATCATTGATGCTCAGGCACAATCAGGTGCTGTTATCCAAAATATCGCTATCAGTGGTGGCGCCGGTCAGCACCCGCTGATCCGTCAACTCCTAGCTGATACCTGTGGTGTTCCGGTGATTTCAACTCAAGCGGATGAACCTGTATTATTGGGCTCTGCTATTTTGGGAGCCGTCGCCGGAGATGTTTGCGAGAATGTCGCACAAGCAATGGCTCAATTTGCAAATATTGATTTAACGTATCAACCTAATGAGCAATTTAAATTACATCATCAAACTCGATTTACTTCTTTCCAGCATTTACAACAATGTGCGAGAGAACTAAAAGGTTAATTGGCTAATTTAAATAGCCAACCAAAGGGATAAGTTTTATTTATCCCTTTTTATTATCTTTAATAAAAAATTAAATAACATTAAAACAATGAGCAAATAAGTAATTAACATTTAATTTTAGAATTAATAATAATTATTATAATTAAAATAAAAAATAATATAAATA